>CAZQVZ010000595.1:0-2798 GCA_964596895.1 uncultured Myxococcaceae bacterium | reverse complement strand
TGCGGCCTTCGTGCAGCAGCGCCAAAAGGTCCGCCACCTGCAGCGCGGCCGCCACATCCGAGATCACCGCGAGGAGGGTCGTCCCGCGCGCGCGCGCCTGCGAGATGATCTCGATCACGCTCTGGCTGTTGGGCGGGTCCAACCCGGCGGTGGGCTCGTCGTAGAGGAGGATGTCCGGCTCGGTCACCGCCGCGCGGGCGAACGCCACGCGCTTGCGCATGCCGCCGGACAAGGTGCCCGGCAACTGCTGCGCCACGTCCTGTAGCCCCACCTCGCGCAGGATCCGCTGCACCCGGGTGCGCACCTCCCCCTTCGGCAGGTGGAGCTGCTCGCGCAGCCCGAAGGCCACGTTGTCGAACACCGAGAGGGAGTCGAAGAGCGCGTCCGACTGAAAAAGAGTTCCCACCTTCCGCCGCATGGCCTCCAGGGCCCTGCCGTGCAGCGTCCCCACGTCCTCCCCGTCGACGAAGACCTGGCCCCGCTCGGCCTGCAGGAGCCCCAGCACGTGCTTGAGCAGCACGGTCTTCCCCGAACCTGAGATGCCCAGGAGCACCAGGGTTGCGCCCTTCGGCACCCGGAGATCCACCCCGCGCAAGACCCTCTCCCCGTCAAAGCTGCGGTGCAGGTCCACCACCTCGATCGCCGGGTCCCTCATGGCGCAACGTCATTGCATCCGACATGCCCGAGACCTTCCTCCCACCGTGGCACCACGAGGGGGCTTGCCGGCGCGGCGGGGCATGTACGCTCTGCGCCGCATGCGGCAGGGCGGGAAAGGGGCGGGAGGCACCAGGCGCGGGACCCGCACGTTCGCGGCCCTCTTCGAGGTCCCGGCGTTGCGCTGGTACTTCGCGTCCATGGTGGGCAACTGGTCCGCCCTGCAGATGCAGCAGGTGGTCCGCGGCTACCTCGCCTTTCACCTGACCGGCTCGTACGCCGCGTTGGGAGGCGTGGCCCTGGCCAACTCCCTGCCCAGGCTGGCGCTCTCGCTCTTCGCGGGCGTGGTCGCAGACCGGGCGAGCCGGCGCCACGTGATGCAGGTGTCCCAGGGCTTCAACCTCGCGCTCACCGGCGTCATCGCCGCGCTGCTCTTCGCGGACGCGCTGCGGCTCGAGCACCTGCTCATCACCGCCGCCCTGCACGGGGTGGCCAACGTCTTCAGCCAGCCCGCGCGGCTGTCGCTCCTGCCGGATCTGGTGGGGCCACAGCGGCTCACCAACGCCATTGGCCTCAACGTCTCGGTGGTGAACGTGGTGCGGCTGACCGCGCCGGCCATCGCCGGCTTCCTGCTCGCCTGGTTCGGCGGCGCCTGGGTCTATGTCCTGATGACGGTGCTCTACGGCCTGAGCATCCTCGCCATGTTCCCCATCCCTTCGCGGAGGGCCCGGCCTGCTCCCGAGCCCCCCGAGCCTCCCGTGACGGCGGCAGACGCGGACCCCGATGCGCCGGAGCCGGACCCGGCCCCAGGCCCCTCCCCCGCGCCGAAGCGAGGCGCAGGGGGCGTCCTCGAGGCGCTGCGGTACCTGCGCGGAGAGCCGACGCTGATCCTGCTGCTCTCGGTCCACCTGGTGGTGGGCCTGCTCTCGCACCCGTTCCAGCGGCTGTTGCCCGGGTTCGTCGCAGAGCTGCTCGCCGCGGATGAACGCGAGGCGGCGTGGCGGCTGGGGCTGCTGTTCTGGTTCATGGGCGCCGGCGCGCTCGCAGGGTCGCTGGTGGTGGCGTCGCTCTCCAACCGACGCCGCGGCGCGCTGCTCCTCTTCAGCCTCACGCTCTTCGGCGCCGCGTTGATCGGCTTCTCGGTGACCACCCAGTTCGCGCTGAGCGCCGTCGCCGTGGTGCTCCTCGGCGTGGGCATGGCCGGCCGCCAGTCGCTCAGCCACATCCTCATCCAGACGCACGTGAGCGACGCGTTCCGGGGCCGCATCAGCAGCATCATGATGCTGGAGTTGGCGTTCGACGGGGTGGGCGTCTTCGCCATCTCGCTCGTGGCTGGCGAGGTCGGCATCCAGCCGACCCTCTTCGCGCTCGGGCTGGGGATGCTGCTGCTCTCCGCCGCGGTGGCGTTCTTCCTGCCCGCTTATCGCAAGTTGCAGTGAGCCTTCCGCCAGGCCAGACAACCGGCCGACCGCTCGACGATACATGTATTTCCTGTCTTCACCCTCCCCGCCCGGAGCGGTGGACGGGCGCTCGTCCCGGCACCGCGGGGCATCTCTGAAGGCCCCTTCGAAGCCTCTTCATGCGGCCCCTCGGCACGCCAAGAGTGCAGAACGACTCATCATGGGGCGTGCCGGACCCAGCGCGAACCACACGGCACGATTGCGACCCCGCCGGAACCTACCTGTCGCGCAACGTCGGACACTTCGCCCCGGCGGCCGCCCTCGGCGGAAAAGATGCAATAACAAGACAAAATCGCGTCAACTGTCAGACTAGACAGCCGCTCGGGACAATGAGACAGACCCATTGTTCATCGAGGCAGGCACCATGGAGACGGCCACCCAGCTCGGCAAGTACCGACTCGCGACGCAGCTCGCCGTCGGCGGTATGGGAGAGGTCTTCCTCGCGCGGCACGAAGGCCCCGCGGGGTTTGCGAAGAACGTGGTCATCAAGCGGATCCTCAAGGGGTACGCCCAGGAGCCCGCGTTCATCGAGATGTTCCTCAACGAGGCCCGCCTGGCGGCGGCGCTCGAGCACCCCAACGTGGTGCAGATCTTCGAACTGGGCGAGGAGGACGGCACCTGGTTCATCGCCATGGAGTACATCCATGGCTGCAGCCTCCGCCGCATCCGCCAGCGCCTGGTGGA
>CAZQVZ010000594.1:0-2826 GCA_964596895.1 uncultured Myxococcaceae bacterium | reverse complement strand
GGATCCGCAGCACGTAGAACGACTGGCGCTGGCCGGCGACCTCCGTGTGCTCGATGCCCATCACCTCGCCAACACCCTGTCCGGGGTACACCGCCTTGTCGCCCGTCTTGAAGCTCGTCTGCACCTGTACTGCCTCCTGGAGGGGAGAGGAAAAGCCGCCCTCTCTTACCATAACTTACATCGATTCGCAACGATTCGGGGTTGACCCCCGAAGGTAGGTCCACGTACGCTCGTGTCTTTTCGTGTGGGAGCCGCTCCGGGTTGCGCGGACGGTCCCTGGGGTCGGTGGGGGTGTTGGATGGTGGACCGTCGTATCTCCCGTGGTCTGTCCTGGCGTGGGCTCTCTGCCCGCCCTGCGCTGTTTCCGGCCCTCTGCCTCGCGCTCGGCGCTGCGGCAGGGCCGAAACCCGGGGCCTCGGCCGCTTTATTCCTCTGTGTTTCCGGCGCCTTGGGCGCTCTGGCCGTCCTGCTCCGGGGCCGGCCGGGCGCACATCTCCTTTTGTTGGCTGGCTTCTTCGGCGCCGGGCTGGGGCTTTCGACGCTCCGGGCCCACGTCGTGGTTCCACCGGCGCTGCTGGAGGGCCGCACCCGCGTCGTGCTCGAAGGAGAGGTCACCGAAGTCGCCCCCTTCCCCGACGGCGTCCGCGTGGACGTCCGGGTCCGAAGGCTCACGTCAGGAACGCAGGCACCAGAAGTGCCCTCCGAGGGGCCCGTCCTCTTCGGCGCGCGGCTGTACGCCCGGGGCGAAGCGGGGCCCCTCTTTCCGGGCCAGCGGATCCGGGTGCCGGCCACGCTCAAGCCTTTGGAGCCTCCGCTCAACCCGGGCCAGCCGGACTTCCGGGCCCGGCACCTGCGCCGAGGCACCCTCTTGACCGGCGGGTTCGATCCGGCCCGCCTGGTCCGCCTCTCCCCGCCCCCCTCCCACAGCCGGTGGCTGGGAGACGTCCACGCGAGGCTGGCCGCGCGCACGCGGCAGCTTGCGCCCTCACCCGAAGCGGCGGCGCTCTACCTGACCCTCGCCGCGGGGCTGCGCGCCGAGTTGGGCGACGAATTGGAGGAGCAGTTTGGCGCCAGCGGGCTCGCCCACGTCCTCTCGGTGAGCGGGCTGCACGTGGCCATCCTCGCGGTGCTCCTCTTGAAGACGCTGCGGCGGCTCCTGGCGCGGGTGGGGCCCATCGCCCGGCGCCTCGATGTGCGGCGGGTGGCCGCGCCCGTGGCGGTGCCGCTGGTGTGGGGCTACGTCCTCTTCACCGGAAACCAGCCACCGGCGGTGCGCTCGGCGGTGATGGCCACTGCGGTGCTGCTGGGGATGGCGCTGTGGCGCAGGGCGGATGGGCTCAACGCGCTCGCGCTCGCGGCCATCGCCCTCGTGGTGGTGGAGCCGGCGGCGGTGGCGGACCTCTCGTCGCAGCTGTCCTTCCTCGCGGTGGCGAGCCTCATCGTGGTGGCGCCGGCGCTGCGCCGCGCCCTGCCCCTGCCGCCGCCCCCGCCCTCGCTCTCCGGGTGGCGACGGCGCTTTGCGCACGGGGCCGAAGGGGCGCTGTCGGTCTTCTGCGCCAGCGTCGCGGTCACCCTCACCTCGGCGCCGCTCATCGCCCACGTCTTCCAGAGGCTGGGCCTGTGGGGGCTCGTCTCCAACGTGGTGTGCCTTCCCCTGTGTGGCCTGCTCACCCTGTTCGCGGCGGGCGGCGCCGGGCTCTTCGTGCTGCTCCCCGTCCTTGCGGACCCGCTGGTGTTCGGCGGCGCCTGGGCGTCGGAGGGGCTCCTGTGGGCGGTGCGTCTGTTCGCCGCCCTGCCCGGCTCCACGGTGAGGGTGGCGTCTGTCGGGGCGCTCGCAGGCGGCGTCTTCCTCGCGGCGGTCTTCGCCTGGGCGCTGGTGGGCGGGCGGCTGCGGTGGGTGGGGCTCGTCGCGCCCTGCGCGCTCTTGCTCGGGGCCGCGGGGCCGAAGCTCCTGCCCGAGCCGGGGCTGGCGGTGACGTTCCTCGGCGTGGGGCACGGGGACGCCATCGTCCTCTCATCTGGCGGCGCGCATGCGCTGTTGGACGGCGGCGGCTCGGCGGGGGGCGCGGACACAGGCCGCAAATACGTGCTGCCGTACCTGCGGCATCTGGGCATCGCCAGCCTGGAGCTGGCGGTGCTCTCCCATCCCCATGCGGACCACGCCCTGGGGCTGCGCTCGGTGATGAAGGCCATCCCCACCACGCGGCTCTGGTACGCCGCGGGCGAGGGGGAGGACCCGCTGGTCCAGGACCTGGTGGCGGCCGCGGGACCGGGGGCGCAGGTGGAGGAGGTGGAGCGGGGACACCCGGCGCTCAGGCTCGGCGAGGCGCAGGTGGAGGTGCTCTGGCCACCCGCGGACCGGCGCCTGTTGGACAACGTCAATGACCGCAGCGTGGTCCTGCGCGTGCGGCACGGCGAGGTCACCTTCCTGCTCACCGGCGACATCGAGGAGAGCGCGGAGCGGGACCTGGGGCTGCTGCTCGGCCCGAAGGACGCCCAGGTGACGGTGATGAAGGCGCCGCACCACGGCTCTTCCACCTCCTCGACCGAGGCGTTCCTCGCGCGGACGCGGCCGAAGGTGGCGGTGTTCTGCGTGGGCCGGCATCACCGCTGGCGCTTCCCGCGCGAAGACGTCGTCGCCCGGTACGAGGCGCAGGGCGCGCAGTGCTTCCGGACGGACCTCCACGGCGCGGTGCGCGTAGAGAGCGACGGACGGGATGTCCGCATTCGCACCTTCCTGAAGCCGGCCGAGCGGGCTTCCGGGGCCACCGTTGCCGCGCACGGCGGGGATCCACCGGATCCGGGTGGACGCCGAGCGTGACGGTG
>CAZQVZ010000593.1:0-2833 GCA_964596895.1 uncultured Myxococcaceae bacterium | reverse complement strand
TCGACTGCGGAGGGCACCGCGTAGGAGCGCGGACTGGGGCCGAGGAGGCTGAGGAAGTGACGGCGTGCGCAACCTCGGCGGAATTGAACCCGGCATCGTGACCGACCTGCTCGGCGATGAGATTGGTGTTCTCTAGGAGCCCGCGCCCGTTCAACGCGCCGCCCGGCGATCATTCGCACGCGGCGCGCTGCGCCCGCTGAGCGCCGCGCCGTGGTCCTGACTCACGACGTAGAGTCACAGATGGGCGGACGCGCGCGAGCATGCCGCCTGAGGACACGCCTGTCCCTCTTCGAGGCACATCGTGTGCTTTGCGAGTGAGCGCGAAAAAGCGCCTCACGGAACTCCTCTGCCAGCGCCCAGTGAGTGGTAACAGGGCTGCTGGAGGAGTACGGCAGATTTTCAACGGCCCGACCTCGACGTTTCTGGAGCGAAGCTCAACATGCTTCTTACTCAGCTATCGGATGATGGGCCCGTCGGTCCTGTCGGTGATGGCGAATCTTGGACATGTGACTGCTGAGGACGTTGCGCAGCACCGGCAGGTGCGGACCAACCTGATCGTGGGGGCGGCGCCTGGTCGCCGGCTCCAGCGCCGGGCCTGTTGAAGTCGAACACAAAGTTGCCCCGCGCGCGGGTCGCAGCTGGTGATCCACAAGATTGCCGACGTTCCGCCGAGTTCCTCGGCGTGGTGGTCCAGTCAAGGCCCAGACCCTCCACGTCAACCGCCAGTCCCGGGCCGCGGACGTCGAGCGCTGCGTCCACGACTGCAACGTCAACCCCCGCGCTGTCGCTCATGCCGACGCTGCGACGCGCACGCGCCTGTTCAGGCGCGGCGTCGCGCGGAGCCCGGACTCATGGTGTGACACGTTCGCTTCCCTAACCAACTGCCGGTGATTGGTCACCGGTGCGGTACCGCAACTCCCCTCACCGCTGTGGAATTGGCGGCTGACGTCAGGAGGTGTCCAGGGCCGATGAGCGCTGTGCTGTACCCGCCGTGCTGTTCAGTTTTGACCGGTGCGGACAGGACACGTCGATCTTCTCGCCATGTTGTGACCGGTGGCACAGTCTTTCAGAAGCACCCGGGGCCAAGTACCAGGTCTCGGTGTATGGCGAACGAGGAAATAGCTGAGGTTGTACGACGAAGCCGCCGATCTCAATAGCGAGATCTGCTCTTCTGATGCAACCGCGTGAAGAGAGCAGACCTTCTATGTTCTGGAAAGAAGAGATCCTCGAGTGGGAATCCCAGGCCACCGTCCTCACCGCGCAGGACGCCAACCCCACTCCGCATCGCCCCGTCGATGGCCACGAGCTTCGCCGCACGCTGGGGAACTTCGCCACTGGTGTCACCGTGGTGACCTACGCCGACGGGGAAGCCTTCCGTGGCGCCACCGTGAACTCGTTCACCTCGGTGTCTCTGGAGCCGCCGTTGATCCTGGTCTCGTTGATGCGTGCGGCGAAGGCCACACGGCGTCTCCAGGATCGCTCGTTCACGATCAACGTTCTGAGCGAGACACAGCTGCAGACGGCGTTGCAGTTCGCCGGCAAGCCACAGGACGAACACCACATCGACTGGGTCTGCGATGAAGGAGTCCCGCGAATCAACGGCAGCCTGGCGTACCTCACCTGTGACCCGTGGCGGATGTATGACGGCGGCGACCATGTGCTCGTGCTGGGAAAGGTCCGGGCCTTCGGCCAGCACGATGACCTGGAGCCGCTGGTGTTCTACCGAGGCGCTTGGGGAGCGGTCGGCCCACACTCGACGAGCCTCGTTGCCGACTAAGCCCCCCAGGTTCCGCAGGGCCAGATTCTTGAGGTTCCTGAGGCATCCGCTGCCAATCGATAGACCGCGACATCTCCAAGAGAAGGAATAACCATGCCAAACCACCTGCACCGGTACGAGCAGTTCGACGACCTGATGGCGAAGCTCGACGCGGTCACCAACCTGATCAAAGACGAGGCGTCTGCCTCCGAAGCCCTGGGGCGGCCCACGGAAAAGGTTCAGCGGGCCCTGTTGGACTCCGGTGTCTACCTCATCTCGACCCCCGCGGAGGTCGGGGGGTTCGAGGGCTCGCCCACCCAGGTTCTCGAGGCCGTGGAGAAGGTCTCCTACGCGGATCCCTCAACGGGCTGGTCCACCATGGCGATCCTCACGCTCACCGGCATGGTAGGGGCCTACCTGGATGGTGACGATGCCATCGCGGATCTCTTCCACGACGGCACCTACCCACTGTGCGCCGGCCAGGGCACGTTTCCGGGGCGTGCCGTGCGGGACGGGGAGGGCTATCGGCTCTCCGGTCACTGGCGGTTCGCCTCCGGATTCCCCTTGGCCGATCACGGCTTCACCGCCGCCCTCACCGACGACACCGACGAGCTGCGGCTCTTCGTCCACCCCAAAGACGCGGTCACCATGGTGGACAACTGGGACGTGATCGGTCTGCGCGCCACGGGCAGCGTGGACTACATCGCAGAGGACATGTACGTTCCGCTGAGCTATTCCTTCGCGCTGACGGGCAACGAACCCAAGCGCGGCGGCGCCTTCTACCGGTTGGGAGTCGCCGGGGCTGCTGGCATCCAGCACGGTGCTTGGGCCCTGGGCGTGGGGCGACGCCTCCTCGACGAGATGAAGATCTTGGCACCGAACCGGTCGAAAAACCCCCATGCGGCCGTCAACACCGATGAGTTCTTCGCCGAGTTCGCCCGGGCCGAGTCCAAGCTGCGGGCGGCCCGCGCGTTCCTGCTGGAGACCTATCGGGACCTGGAAGTCGTCTTGGACGCCGGCGAAGCCCTGTCGCAGGAGCAGGAGACACTCACGCGAATTGCCCTCAACAACGCCACC
>CAZQVZ010000592.1:0-2846 GCA_964596895.1 uncultured Myxococcaceae bacterium | reverse complement strand
GTCCGCTCCGTCACCGACACCAGCATGATGTTCATGATGCCGATGCCGCCCACCAGCAGCGAGATGGCGGCGATGCCCGCGAGCAGGAAGGAGAAGGTCTGCGTGGTCTCCTTCATGGTGTTGAGCAGGGTGGCCTGGTCCCGGATGGAGAAGTCGGACGGCACCCCGGGCCGCAGCTTCCGCTCGCGCCGGAGCACGGTGTCTATCTCCAGCATCGCGTCGTCCATGCGGGAGGGGTCCGCCACCTGTACGGAGATGGTCCGCACCCGGTCCGTCCCCATCAGCCGGAACTGCGCGGTGGCCAGCGGCACGTAGACGCCTTCGTCCGGGCTGGCGAAGCCCTGGGCGCCCTTCTCCGCGAGGATGCCCACCACCTCGAAGGGGGTGCCGGCCACGCGGATGGTCTGGCCGAGCAGGGCGGAGGTCGGCGTCTGCAGCTGCTCGCCCACCGCCGCGCCCACCAGCGCCACGCGCCGTCTGCCGCGCTCTTCGGCCTCGGTGAACAGCCGGCCCTGCGACAGCCCGAAGTCGTTCACCTTGAAGAAGGCCGGCCAGACGCCCACCACCGAGAGGTTGGCGTTCTTCGCCCCGTGCTCCACCTGCAGCCGGGACTCCAGCTCCGGCGACACCGCGGAGAGCGCCCGCGCCCGCTCCTCGAGCGCGTGCGCCTCCTTCACCGTGAGCTGCGCCTGGCCGCGCGCCACCCCGCCCTGGAACATCTGGCCCGGCCTCACCGTGAGCACGTTGGTGCCGAGGTTCTGCAGCCGGGCCTCCACCGCCCGCTGCGCGCCTTCTCCCAGCGCCATCATGGCGATGACCGCGGCGATGCCGATGATCACCCCCAGCATGGTGAGCAACGAGCGCAGCTTGTTGGCCACCAGCGCGTCGAGCGCGCCGCGGAAGGTCTCCCACAGGCCCATCACCGGCCTCCGCCGCGCGGCCGGCCGCCGCCACCGCCGCCGCCTGCGCCGGGAATCCCGCCGCCCATCCGGCTGCGGAAGCGCTCCTCCATCCGCTGCTGGTTGGCGCGAAGCTGCGCGGCCGCCACCAGCACCACCTCGTCGCCCTCCGACAGGCCCGTCACCACCTCGGTGCGGTCCCAGTCCCCCAGCCCCAGGGTCACCCGCTTCGGGGCCACGCCCGTGCCCGTCTTCACGAACACCACCGCCGGACGGGGGCTGCCAGCGGTGCCAGCCGCGGCCATCCCAGCGCCGCGAACGCCCGCGCCGCCGGTGCCGGGGCCGGCCTCGGTGCCGGCGCCTCGCTCCGCGCGCAGCTGCTCGCGGCACTCGGCGAGCTTCGCCTGCTGGGTCTCATTGAGGATGGGCCCCCCTTCCCGGCCGGCGTTCTCCGGCAGGTCCGCGCACGCGGCGACGGCCGCCCGCTTCTCACCGCGTCCGCCCTGGCCCGGGCCGGCTCCGTCCCGTCCGCCGCCGCCCGGCCGCATCACCGCGCGCAGGGTCTCCTCGTCCACGCCCAGCATTCGCGCTGCGCCCGCCGCATCCCGCATGCTCACCACCGCGCTGTTGGGGATGGCGAGCACGTCGTCCCGGCGGTCAATCTCGATGGTGACCTCGGCGTTCATGCCCGGCCGCAAGAGCCCGCCCTTGTTGTCCAGGCGCACCAGCACCGGGAAGAGGGTCACGTTCTGCTCGATGACCGACTGCGGCTCTACCTTCTGCACCTGCCCGCGGAAGATCCGGCCGGGGAAGGCCTCCACCGTCACCGCCACCGACTGCCCCGGCGCAATCTTGCCGATGTCGGTCTCGTCGATCCGCGCGCGCACCTGCATGGCGGAGAGGTCCGCCATCTTGAAGAGCACCGAGCCGCCGGACACGTTGGAGGTGGCAGAGGCGATGATCTGCCCGGGCTCCACGTGCCGCTCGATGAGCGTCCCGGTGATGGGCGCGCGGATGGTGACGTCCCGCCGCCGCTCCAGCGCCAGCTGCAGGTTGGTCTGCGCCCGAACCAGCGCCGCGTTGGCGGTGGCGAAGGTCTCCACCGCCACCTCCAGCTCCTGCTGGGTGATGACCGCCGTCTTGCGCAGGGCCTCCATGCGGGCCTGGTGCGCCTTCGCGGTGCGCGCCTTGACCCGCGCGGCCTCCAGGTCCGCGGCCGCCTGCTGGTAGGCGTTCTCCACGTCCCGCGGATCGATGCGGGCGAGCAGCGCCCCGGCCTCCACCACGTCGCCGGTCTCGGCGGTGACCTCCAGCGCCTCGCCGGACGCCTTGGACTTCACCTCCACCACGCGCACCGGCTCGAGCACGCCGGAGGCCTCCGCGGCCACCGCGATGTCCGCGCGCGTCACCGGTTCGGTGGCAGGGCCCGCCAGCGCGCCGTCCGCGTCACCTGCGCCGCGCCCGAAGAGGAACCAGCCGCCAGCGCCCAGGCCCGCCAACACACACAGCACCACCACCCACTTCAAGCCCTTCATGCTGCCCTCCTGTCGTCGCGGGCGATGCGTCCGTCCTTCAAGAAGACCTGCCGCTCGGCGTGCGCCGCGACGTCGGCCTCGTGTGTCACCACCATCAGTGTCTGGCCCTGCCGGTGGAGCTCCGCGAACAGCGCGAGGATCTCCTCGGAGGTCCTGCTGTCGAGCGCGCCGGTGGGCTCGTCCGCCAACAGCAGGGCGGGCTGGGTCACCAGGGCGCGGGCAATGGCCACGCGCTGCTTCTGCCCGCCGGACAGCTCGTTGGGCTTGTGGTTCAGCCGCTCTCCCAGCCCCACCCGCGCCAGCATCTCGGCGGCGCGCCGCCTCCGCTCCGCCCGCGGCACCTGCGCGTAGGCCCGCGGCAGCGGCACGTTCTCCAGCGCGGACGCCCGCGGCAGGAGGTTGAAGTTCTGGA
>CAZQVZ010000591.1:0-2856 GCA_964596895.1 uncultured Myxococcaceae bacterium | reverse complement strand
TGTCGAAGAAGAGCTGGGTGATGACGAAGTCCAGTCCCGCATCGACCTTGGCCTTCAAGTGCTGCAGGTCGTCGTCGCGGTTCGGCGTCTCGATGTGGCCTTCGGGGTACCCCGCGCCGCCCAGGCACAGGGAGTGGTCCCGCTCGCGGATGAACGCCACCAGCTCGCTGGCGTAGCGGAAGCCGCCGGGCGCAGGCACGAAGTCACGCTGCCCCTTCGGCGGGTCTCCCCGGAGCGCAAGCACGTTGTCGATGCCGGCCGAGATGATCTGCTCGACGATCCCGGAGAGCTCCTCCTTCGTGTGCCCCACGCAGGTCAGGTGCGCCATCGCCTCGATGCCGGTGCGCGCCTTGATCCGCGTCACCAGATCCACCGTGCTCTGCCGCGCGGCCCCGCCCGCGCCCCAGGTGACGGAGACGAAGCCCGGCTCCAACTCCACCAGGTCCTCCAGCGTGGTCAGGAGGTTCTTCTCTCCCTCCTCGGTCTTCGGCGGGAAGAACTCGAACGAGAAGCACGGGTTCGAAGGGTTGAGCCGGTTGCGGATCTTCATACGCGCCTTGCGAAGGGGTGACCGGGAACTATAGTCCGCGCGCCTTTCTCTCAGAGGGACCAAAGATGCCGCGCCAGACTCCGCTCATCGCCGCGCACCGGAAGCTGGGCGGCAAGATTGTCGACTTCGCGGGGTGGGAGCTGCCGGTGCAATACGCGGGCGTGGTGGCGGAGCACGAAGCGGTGCGCACCGCCGCCGGCCTCTTCGACGTCTCGCACATGGGAGAGGTCGAATTCCGCGGCGATGGCGCGCTGGACACCGTCAACGCGCTCATCTCCAACGACTTGAACCGCATCGCAGATGGCCAGGCGCTCTACGCGGGGCTGCTCAACGAGCAGGGCGGCTTCGTGGATGACGTCGTCGTCTACCGCTTCTCGCCGGAGCGCATCCTCATCTGCGTGAACGCCGCCAACCGCCAGAAGGACTTCGACTGGATGAAGGCGCACGCGAAGGGCGTCGCCCCGGTAGACCGCGGAGACGAGTTCGCGCAGCTCGCGGTGCAGGGCCCCAAGGCGCCGGGCATCGTCGCACGGCTGACGAAGACTGACGTCGCGGCCATCGGCACCTATAGGTTCGCGGAGGGGGAGGTGGCAGGTGTGCCCTGCATCATCTCCCGCACCGGCTACACCGGCGAAGACGGCTTCGAGCTGTACTGCCCGCCGGACAAGGCCGAAGCGCTGTGGTTCGCGCTGCTCGAAGAGGGGGAGAAGGACGGCATCAAGCCCGCCGGCCTGGGCGCGCGGGACTCCCTGCGCACGGAGATGAAGTTCCCGCTCTACGGCAACGACATCGACGATGGGCACTCGCCGCTGGAGGCGGGGCTCGGCTTCACGGTCAAGCTGGACAAGGCGCGCTTCATCGGCAAGGCGGCGCTGGAGAAGCAGAAGGCCGAAGGCGTCTCGCGCAAGCTGGTGGGCTTCGAGCTCACCGAAGCGGGCGTGCCGCGCCACGGCTACCCCATCCTCCTGAACGGTGAGCGGGTGGGCGAGGTGACCAGCGGGACCATGGGCCCGTCGGTGAAGAAGGCGATCGGCATTGGCTATGTGCCCACGGCGCTCGCGGCGGAGGGGAGCACCTTCCACGTGGAGATCCGCGGGCGGCCAGTGGCGGCGCGCGTGGTGAAGACCCCTTTCTGGAAGCGAGGCTGAGCGATGGCGGACGTCCCCGGAAATCTCAAGTACACCAAGGAGCACGAGTGGGTCCGGAAGGAGGCCGACGGCAAGCTGGTCATCGGCGTCACCGCCCACGCGCAGGAGTCTCTGGGTGACGTGGTGTACGTGGAGCTGCCGAAGGTGGGCACCACCATCACCGCCGGCCAGTCCTTCGGCGTGATCGAATCCACCAAGGCGGTCTCGGAGCTGTACGCGCCGGTCACCGGCAAGGTGCTCAAGGTCAACGACGAATTGACCAACGAGCCCACCCGGGTGAACGAAGAGCCCTACGGCGCCGGGTGGATCCTCGAAGTCCAGCCCAACGATCCCGCGGCGTATGACGCGCTGCTGGACGCGGCCGCGTACACCGCGGTCGCCGAAGAGTCGAAGTAGCGCTCGAGGCGCGCAGGAGCAGCAGTGGCAGGGACCCCCGGCCGGCGAGCGGCCGGGCGCGTTCCAATGCTTGAAAGAGGGGACGGCGGAGGCTAGGGAGCCGCCATGAAGAGCCCTCTTCGCCACCCTGATCGCTTCGCTGACCGGCACCTCGGACCTGACTCGAAGGAGGTCGAGGAGATGCTCGGGACGCTGGGCGTCTCCTCCCTCGACGAGCTCATCAACCAGGCCGTTCCGCCGCAGATCCGGACCGGCACGCCCCTGAAGATCGACGCCGGCCGCAACGAGCACGCGCTGCTGGAGGATCTCGAGCGGCTGGCGAAGGGGAACCTCGTCTGGCGCAGCTTCATGGGGATGGGCTACCAGGACTGCCTGACGCCGCCGGTCATCCTGCGCAACGTCCTGCAGAACCCGGGCTGGTACACCGCGTACACGCCGTACCAGGCGGAGATCAGCCAGGGCCGGCTGGAGGCCCTGCTCAACTTCCAGACGCTCGTCATCGACCTGTGCGGGCTGGAGGTGGCCAACGCATCGCTTCTGGACGAAGCCACCGCCGCCGCCGAGGCGATGAGCATGTTCCTCGCGGTGCGCGAAGAGGACGAGGCGAAGACCTTCTTCGTCTCCGACCGGTGCCACCCGCAGACCATCGCCGTGGTGCAGACGCGCGCGGAGCCCCTGGGCATCCCCGTGGTGGTGGGGGACCACGAGACGGCGGACCTCTCCGGTGTCTTCGGCGCGCTGCTGCAGTACCCGGCCACCGAC
>CAZQVZ010000590.1:0-2893 GCA_964596895.1 uncultured Myxococcaceae bacterium | reverse complement strand
TCGGACCACCTCTACGCGTCGCCGGTGTTCCTCGAGGACCTGCGGGCCCGGTTCGCCAACCCGGAGGAGACGGTCATCGTCTCGCCGGACGCGGGCGGCGTGGAGCGGGCGCGGGCGTACTCCAAGCGGCTGAACGCGACGTTGGCCATCATCGACAAGCGGCGGACCCAGGCGAACGTCTCCGAGATCATGAACCTCATCGGCGAGGTCCGCGGCAAGGACGCCATCCTCGTGGACGACATGGTGGATACCGCCGGGACGCTGTGCCAGGCCGCGGCCGCCCTGCGCAAGGAGGGCGCGCGCCGGGTGGTGGCCTACGCGGTCCACCCGGTGCTCTCCGGGCCGGCCATCAAGCGGATCAGCGAGTCCGTGCTCGACGAGATCATCTTCACCGACACCATCCCCCTCACGAAGGAGGCGCAGGCCTGCGGGAAGATCCGCGTGCTCCCCACCGCGCGGCTCTTCGGCGAGGCCATCCGGCGGATCAGCACCGGCGAGTCCTTGAGCTCGCTGTTCGTCTAGGGCCCGGCCGGGCGAGCGAGCCGCCTCCGGCCACGGCCCCGCCGCGCCGGCCTCGGTGGCCCGTTGACTCCCGCGGCGCGCCCTGCCATATGCGCCGCGCACACCGCGCCTACTTCCGTCGCGCCACTTTCGGGGCCCACCATGGGGGTGGGATGCCGGGGGGCGAAGGCAGGGGGCGCCTACGAAGAAGCGAGAGCACACATGGCGCAGGACAAGAGCACCCTCGAGGCGAAGGCGCGTGAGGGCGCCGGCAAGGGCTTTGCGCGGCGGCTGCGCGCGCAGAAGCTGATCCCCGCGGTCGTCTACGGCAGGCGGATGGAGAAGCCCCTGCAGATCGCCGTGGATCCGCTCGCCGTCCGCAAGGCGGTGGCCACCCCCCACAAGCTGAACACCCTGCTGACCCTGAAGGTGGAGGGCCAGGGGGACCAGCTGGTGCTGCTCAAGGACGTGCAGATGGATCCGCTGACCCGTCAGCTCCTGCACGCGGACTTCATCGGCGTTCAGGAGAACGAGCAGGTGAAGGTGAAGGTGCCGGTGGCCCTGGTGGGCAAGGCGGAGGGCGTCATCGAAGGCGGCATCCTCGAGCAGAAGCGCCGCGACATCGAGGTCTGGGCGCTGCCGAACGCCATCCCCGAGAAGGTGGAGATGGACGTGAGCCACCTGAAGGTCACCCAGGCGCTCCACATCAAGGACGTGAAGATGCCTGAAGGCATCACCGTGAAGTCCACCGTGAACTACACCATCGCGGTGGTCACGGCGCCGGACGCCGAGGTCGAGAAGGCGGCGGCAGCGGCGACCCCTGCGGCGGGCGGCACGGCGGCGGCCCCTGCGTCCGGCGCGGCGCCGGCGGCTGCGGCGGCCAAGAAGGACGCGAAGAAGTAGCCAGAGGATTTGCAGCAAGCCGGGGCCGGTCGCGGGGAGCAGCGCCTCCCCGTCACCGGCCCCGCCGCTTGTCCGCAGGACCGCCAGGAGGCAGGGATGAAGCTCATCGTGGGGCTCGGCAACCCGGGCCGCGAATACGAGCGGCACCGCCACAACATCGGGTTCCGGGTGGTGGAGGCGCTCGCAGACCGCGCCCGAATCGACCTTTCGCAGGCCCGCTTCGAAGGCCTGTGCGGCCAGGGCACGCTGGCGGGGCAGAAGGTGATTCTGCTCGAGCCGCAGACCTTCATGAACCTCTCAGGCAGGTCGGTGGGCGCGGCGGCGCGGTTCTTCAAGGTGGACCTGGAGGACCTCCTCGTCGTGCACGACGAGCTGGACCTGCCCTTCGGGAGGCTGCAGCTCAAGAACGGCGGCGGGGCGGGCGGCCACAACGGCCTCAAGAGCATCATCGGCCAGTTGGGGGACGGCTTTGGCCGGCTGCGCTTCGGGGTGGACAAACCCCAGGGCCCCAACGCGCGGGAGCGGGTGTCCGGCTACGTGCTCTCAGGCTTCACGGGCGAGGAGGCGAAGGGGCTCGAGGACCTCGTCATCCGGTCCATGGAGATGGCGGAGGCCTGGGTGCAGGAGGGGATGACGGCGGCCATGAACCGGTTCAACCGGAGGTCTGGCGGCCCCGGCAGCGGCCAGGCGGGCGGCGAGGCGCCTTGACTTCACAGGGGCGGGCCCCTAGAAGGCCCCGCTCCCGTGTTGTCCGCGGGTGACACAAAGCGCGATGGCTGATGGGCGCGCGGTTTCCCATCCCCGGCATGGAGCGAATACGCCCCGCCGTTTCCCCGCTCCCAGCATGTCGCCGGGGGCTTCCCAACCCAGGGGGAGAGAAGAACCATGGCAGAGGCACAGAAGCGGTCCCTGCGCGAGTACGAGACGGTGTTCCTCGTGCAGCCGGACCTCAGCGATGACGCAGTGGACAAGATCAAGGATCGCGTCCGCCAGGTGGTGGATCGCGACGGCGGGAAGATGATCCGCTTCACGATCTGGGGAAAGAAGAAGCTCGCCTACCCCATCCAGAAGCAGAACCGCGCCATCTTCGTCCACGCGCACTACCTCGGTGGTGCGGCGATGGTGGCAGAGATCGAGCGCAACCTCCGCATCTTCGAAGAGGTCACCCGCTACATCTCCTCCCGTCTGCAGGACGACGTGGATCCCGACACCCGGGAGACGCTCGAGGACGTGAAGATGGCAGGCGACGTGGACGAGCGGCCGGCCACCCCGGAGCGTGAGGGCAGCTTCCGCGACGACGAGGAGGCCCCGGCGGCCGAAGAGGAGGCGCAGGAGTAGCCATGAGCGAGAGCACTGAGAACAGGAACGAGCGCGGCGGCTTCGGCGGCGGCGGTGGTGGCGGCGGCTACGGCGGTGGCGGAGGCGGCGGTGGCGGCTTCGGTGGCGGCCGTGGCGGCGGTGACTTCGGTGGGCGCGGCGGAGACGACGA
>CAZQVZ010000589.1:0-2895 GCA_964596895.1 uncultured Myxococcaceae bacterium | reverse complement strand
TCCCTGCTCCCGGTGTGAAGCCATCAGCTCACGCCCAAGCCCCGTGAACGGTTACCACAGAACCATGCCGACTCAAGGTGCATCGAGGAAGACGCGTTGAGCCGATTGTCCATCCTGCGCCGAGGGAGTTCCTGGCGCCGGACGGGCACGCGGCCGCGGACGGTAGTCAGCGCAACGGTCGGCCTCGACGTCCCGAGCCGCGCAGACCGGCCTCGTCAGGCGCCCGGGGCGCACCGGGACAGGGCACACCGCCCTTCGATGCAGCGGAGCCCGGGGGCGCACGCGTCTGGGGACGGTGCATCACAGGACTCCTGCGCCGCGCGTTGGCGGACGCAAACGCCGCCAGCGGTGTCGTCGCAGAAGAGCCCATCCGCGCAAGTGCCTTCCAGGTAGTTGATGATCTGGCCTGGGCCGAGCTCCACGGAACGCCTGGCGCAAGCTTCTCCCTCGGGGATGAGCGGCTCACAGCTTCCGTCGCCCGGGCTTCCAAGTTGGTAGAGATGCTGCCGGGCGCAGTGCAGCTGCGGAAGACAATGACGGCTGTAGGTGATCATGCCGTGCGTCGAGTCGTAACAGTCTTCTCCTTCCGCACCCGGAAGCTCGCACGCGCCTGTCTTGCTGCACGTCAGGTCCGCTGTGCATTCGGCAGTTTCCCGGCAGGCACCGCCGGCACCACTCCGGGGTGAACAGACGCCCTCTGCGCATGCGAGGCCGCGCTCACACGACGCGTCGGCGCATGCCTCGCCCTCTCGAGTGAAGGCGATGCAGATCTGAGCTTCACGACTGCAGTATCCCGGGCCTTCGCAGATATCCCCCACGTCCGGGTCGCACGGTTGCCCCGACGGAATGGGCGCTCGACACTCGCTCGGGGAGCCCGTGCGCAGGTACAGGCCGGGGGAACATTCCTCCTGCAGCTCGGCCGCTTCGCCAGCGCCCTTCGTGGGGCGGCAGGTCCCGGGGCAGCTTCCCTGTGAAACATCGCAATAGGCTCCGTCGGCACATTCAGGCGTCACGGAGCAGGCCGCACCGACGCCGACCTTTCCCTGGTAGACGCGCCGACAGCTATCGATGTCGCTGAAGGCGGCCGTGCAGCTGGCGGTCTCCGCCAGCTCCTGAAGACACGTCGCGGCCAGCTCGCCGTCGTAGGTGGCATTCCCCTGCGCGACCGCAAACGCCTCTTCGGCGTTGCAACTGGCGTTGGCGCCCCCGCGGGAGAAGAAGACCTGGAGACACGATTCGACGTAGTGGGCGTCTCCGCAGCGCACCCTGTTTCGGCATTCGCTCTCGTACTTCCCGGCGCAGTAGTCAGCTTCCGCGATGGACGACTGCGACGAGGAGGAGCAGCCCCCTACCGCCGAGAACAGCAGCAAGGTCGTGATGCTGATGCGACCCACATTCCGCCCGGTCATTCGCGATCCGTTTTTCGCGCTGGCTCCCGGCCCGAGATGCCTGCCACGTACGAGCCCCGTCCTAGCGCGTCGAAGTGCGGCAAACAAGACTGTATCGACTTCCTTGACGATCTTGGCCGACGCGGGGCCAGCCACGTCAGGGCGCGGGCGCGTTGACGGCCGCCGGGCCGAGCAGCTCGTCGACGACAACCGTGGCGTAGCTGCCCTTCGGGAGCGTGAAGGTCAGGATGACGTCCGCGTCTTCCACCTCCAGCACCGGCTCACCGAGTTGAACGCGGTATGCGCGGCGGGTGCCTTCGGTCTCGCCCTTGCCGCGGCGGAAGTCATCGGCCGTCACGCCCGCGTCTGCCAGCAGCGACGCCTCGAGTTCGGCGACAACACCGGCAGCGGCCACCATCTTCGGGCCGAACATGGGACCCCCCGGCGAGATCTCCCACGCGTCCACGCGCGGCTGGTCCACCTCCGGTGCTTCGCACACGAAGACGCCGCCGCTTCCGACCTTCTCCATCACATCGCCCATCAACGCCTTCCCCAGCGTCCCCTCCCCCATCCGCTGCGCCAGCGCGCGGTTGAAGAGGAGCGACTGGAACGCGCTCAGGTACAGCCGCCGCTGGAACGGCGTGGGCGCGCGGTCCAGGCGCTGACCGAGAAGCAGCTTCTTCCCCTGCTCCGCGTTGTCGTCCGTGCGGCCGAAGCGCTGGGCGCCAAACGCGTTCGTCATGCCGACCTCGCACAGCCGCGCAAACGACGCGCGTGCGTGCTCCACCGACCGCACGTCTCGCAGCCGGATGCGGAACCGGTTCCCGCGCAGGTGGCCGGTCCGCAGCTTGTTCCCGTGCCGGCGCCGCCAGAGCACCTTCACCCCGGGCATCTCGAACGCCGCCAGCTTCTCGTCGGCAGTCGCCGGAACGCAGAAGAGCTGGCGGGTCACGCCCTGCCGGTCCTTCTGCCCCGCGTAGCCGACCTCGCGTTCGCCAAAGCAGCCCGCGAGCGACAGCGCCCGCGCCACCTCCTGCGTGTCGCGCCCCACCTTTCCATCCACAGGTAGAGGTGCGGCCCTTCACCCGAAGGCTCGTAGGCGGGGACCTCCTCCACACAGAAGTCTTCGGGGTCTGCCTTGAACAGGCCGCCGCAGCCGGGGATGTCGCCCGTGAGGAGCAACTACGCCTCGTACAAAGGCGCGAGCAGCTCCTTCACCCGCTGCGCCAGCGCCTCGTCCTGCCGCGACTCCAGCAACTCCCCCGCCTGGAAGAGCAGGAAGAACATCACGTCACTCAGCGCCTGCCGCAAGGACGCCACCGGCTCCGCGCTCAGCCGCGCCTTCGACTCTTCGAAGCGCGCGAGCAGCGTGCCCTCCGGCAGGTGTCCCTCGCGGTCGAAGAGGACGCCCTCGAGCACCGGCGACTGGCTGAGCGCCTTGCCGCCCAGGGCTGACGCGCTCCACCGCCACCTTCGCTGCCGCGTAGCCCTGCGGCCTGCCCGCGCG
>CAZQVZ010000588.1:0-2903 GCA_964596895.1 uncultured Myxococcaceae bacterium | reverse complement strand
ACGTGATCGAAGCGGTCGAAGGGCCGGTGAAGGTCAACGTCTGTTCGGATGACCACGACGCGTGCAACCTGTCGCGCTCCTGCTCCATGTACGGCGTGTGGAAGCTCGGGCAGGACCGGATGCTCGAGGTCTACCGCGCGGCCACGCTGGACAAGCTGGCCATGGCGGAGACCCGTCACGGCCGCCCGCTGCCCACGTCTGCACGCGCCTGAGCCGCAGGTCCTCTCCCAGCCAGCCAGAATCCCAGCCAGGCCAAACGAAGGAGGCCCGCCACTCCGGGGAGAGTGACGGGCCTTCGGGCTTCGTCTGCCGCGAACGCCTACGGGTTCACGAGGATCCGCAGATCCGTGTGCGGCGACTGCTGGCCGCTCGCGTCGAACACGAGGAGCCGGATGACGTATTCGCCCGTCCTGGCCGGATCCAGGTGCAAGGTCACCTGAGGATAGTCGCCCTTCACGCCGTCGATGTTCGGGTCACCGATGTCGCTGCCCGCGCCCGCCGTCAGCCGCGTCTGCGCCAGGTTCGGCTTCTGCATGATGAAGTACTGGTAGGCGTCCACCATGTCGTTGTTCGGTGGGTCGTAGCTGTTGGAGCCGACCAGCGTGACCTTCTTCTGCGTGTTCTGCTGCAGGCTCAGCGCGAACTGGTTGGTCTGACCGGAGAGGCTCTCCAGCACCGCCACCGGGAACTGGTTGAGCGGCGCCTCGGACAGAAGGGTGATGCCGTACCCGGCCGAGTAGCGCGGGTCGTTGCTCTGGATGGTGAGCGTGGCCGCCTGCAGGCCGCCGGACACCGGGCGGGTGAACTGCACGTTCACGGTGGTGCAGCTTCCCCCGGTGAGCTCGGTGCCGGCCGGCGGCGCGCTGGGGATCTTGAAGAACTGCGTCTGGTTCGCAGGCGCGATGCCCATGCCGTTGAGCACCAGCAACCCTGCACCCGCCTCGTTGCAGACCTCCACGGGGAGGGTGCCGGACTGCTCGGTGATGGAGGAGAAGTTCAACTCCCGCGAGGGCTCGGTGTCCGTGGTCAGCTTCGGCTGCTCGCCACCGGAGACGCGGATCCGGGTGTCGCCCATGTCGTCCGCGGCGATGACCTCCACGAAGTCCGTCACGTAGGTGGGCGCGTCCGTGTAGTCGATCTGCAAGGACGCCTCACCGCCCGCCGTGATCGTCATCCCCTGCGGGTTCTGCTCGCCAATGCTGAAGCGGTTGCCGTGGGGGCCCACCAACCGCACCGTTTCGATGACGACGTCGGACTGGCCGCCGTTGGAGATCCGGAAGACCGCCGCCTTGTTGTTGCCGGCCGTGTTGACCTTGGTCCCGCCGCAGGTGTCGTCCGGGTTGGTGAAGTCGCAGTAGGAAGGCGTCGCGTAAAGGTTGGGCTGCACCGCGGTCCCGTACAAGGAGAGCGTGCGCTCGCCGGCGTTCTGCTCGCTCAAGTCCTTCCGCGGGTCGTTCGTCTGGATCCTCAGCAGCGCGGAGCGCAGTCCATCACCGTTCTCGTCAGGGCTGGGCTCGAACCGGACGAGCGCCTCCAGTTCCTGCGTACCGTCCGCGAGGGTGAGGAGGATGGGGTTCTCCTCGCTGGGCGGAACCACCGGGTCTTCGAGGAAGAAGTTGATGGTGGTGCCACCGCCGACGTTGGCGCTGTCCATCTGCATCCCGGTGATCTTCAGCGCCGGGCAGCCGACGTTCCTGACCCGCACCTTCAGAGCGGAGGTGTTGCCGAAGCGGGTTTCCGGGAAGGTGGGGCTGCACAGCATGCCCTCCTCGCACTCTTCGAACTCGTTGGTGCCGGGCGCGCTCTCGAAGGAGACCTGCATCGTGGGCTGCGCGGGCAGGTTGGTGCCGGTGCCCACCAGGGTCACCTTCACCACGTCCGTCTCCGGGTCGCCGTCTTCGATCTCCAGCGTGGCCGTGGTGTCGCCCTGCGCCGACGGCAGGAAGTCCACCGTGACCTCGACCTCGCCCAGCGCGCTGATGGCCTCGGGCGGCTCCACCAGGGTGAACCGGTCCGCGCCGGCGCCCGTCAGGGTCAAGGTCAACGGCGCGCCGATGTTGGCCTGGTTGGTCAGGGTGATGGTCTTGCGGTCCGCGAAGACGTCCTCCACCGCGTCGCCGTTTTCGTCCTGCGACGGGCAGGCCTCGAAGGAGAGGGCGGCGGGGCTGGGGACCACGTCCGGGCGGATGGCGTCAGTAGGCGGGTCTTCACAGCGACAGGCTCCGACGGCGAGCGCCAGCGCGGCGATGGGGAGGACATTTCGAATGGAAAACACGGCAGGCTCCTGATCGTTCCCTGACACCCTTTCGGCCAGGGTGTCTCAACCACGCGGGAACCTACCCGGAATTGCCCGGTGGGGGTATATCCGCCGACCTCATGGCAAAGACAGGCGGACGGAAGAATCTTCGAGGGGCGTACGAGCAGGCGCGGCGGGTGGATCCGAAGCCCATCACCGGCAAGGAGAAGCCGCAGGACATCCTGGAGACGGCCTTCGGGGCGTACGTGGGCCGGCAGGAGCGCACCGCGTTCGAGCTGATGAAGCGGTCACTGGAAGAGGACTGCTCCATCTTCCTCACCCTCTCCGGGGCGATGACCCCCGCGGGACTCCACCAGAGCTGCCTCATCCCGCTCATCGAACGCGGCGTCATCTCCGCGCTGACCACGACGGGCGCCAACCTCTACCACGACGCCCACCGCATCATCGGCCACGCCATCCGCGAGGTGAACCCCGACGCCGGCGACCTGCAACTGCGGCTCGCGCGCATCATCCGCATCTACGACCTGGGGTTCTGGGAGGAGGCGCTGCTCGACACGGACCGGCTCTTCTCCGCCATCATCCGCGGGCCCGAGTTCCAGAAGAAGATGACCACGCCCGAGTTCCACTACCTGCTCGGGAAGGCCAT
>CAZQVZ010000587.1:0-2905 GCA_964596895.1 uncultured Myxococcaceae bacterium | reverse complement strand
TCCCCGTAGTCTGCCTGACAGGATTCTCTTTTGGCGGCATGCAGGGTTGGAGGGGGAAGACGCCTTTGCGTCGTTCCTGATCAATAAGGTGCAGGAACAGGCCGCCACGAAGCTGGTGGACCTGTTGTGGTTCGAGGACAGAAGCCACAAGAACGGCGGCGTGCTGGGGCTTTTGACCCGCTGAGCTAGGGGAGAAGCCGCGCCGCCCACAGGGGGACCTCCAGCCCCTTGAGCTGGGGCAGGAAGCGCTCGCCGCGAAGGCCGGCCCGGTCTGCGACGTCTGCCGGGAGGACAATCTCCCCGGGCCCTGCGGCGCCCTGCAGCCTGGCGGCGATGTTCACGCTCTGCCCGAAGTAGTCCAGGGCCCCGTTGGCGCTCACCGCGTAGCAGGGGCCGCAGTACAGGCCCACCTTGAGCGCGTCCTTCGGCAAGGGCCCGTTCGCCCCGGTGGCGAAGGTGGCGAAGACCCGCTGCATCTGCAGGGCGGCCTGCACCACCCGCTCTTCGTCCGGAAGGGCCGCCATCACCGCGTCCCCAATGGTCTTCACCACCGCGCCGCCGTGCGCCTCCACCACCTCCGAGAGCAGGTCGAAGTGCGCCTGCACCAGCCCGAAGGCCACCGCGTCCCCCACCTTCGAGTAGAGCGCGGTGGACCCGGTGAGGTCGGTGAAGAGCAGGGCCACCCGCTTCACCGCCAGCGCCACGCCCGGACGCAGCGCCTCCCGTGCGAAGAGCCGGCGAAAGCCCGGCGTCAGGGACAGGTCCTGCGCGGTCACCGCCCGGCTGGCCCAGGTGAGGTGCTCGAGCTTCACGTGGGTGTCGACCCCGCGCGGCGGCACCTCCACGCTCGCGCCGGGGCGAAGCTGCAGCGCAGCGACGCCAGGGGAGAACACCGCAGAGGGCGCGCCGTCCGCCTCCACCTTCACGGGCACGGTCTCCCCGCCGCGGATGAACAGGCGGTAGCGGCCGGGTTCGACCGGGGCTTGCAGGGTCACCGACGCGTCCTTCGGCAAGAGCGCCTGCGCCACCACGTGCGGCAGCCGCGCCGGACCGCCGATGCAGAAGGGGCCCACCTCCACCTCGCGCACGCTGGGGGCGGGGCTGAAGGTGGCCTCCAGAGACTCGTCAAGGGTCAATTCGAACCGCAGATCACACAGCGTGCAGTCCGCGTGCTGCGAGAGCTCGGAGAGGTGCGCCACCCGCGTGGAGGGCCCGCGGCAGCTCGGGCAGACCGCGTCCCACTTGAGCTCCAGAAGCCCCTCCACCACGGCGACGAGGCACACGTGCAGGAGCCCTTCGCGCGGGACCCCGAAGCTGTCCGCGAGCTCCCAGGGACGGATGCGCACCAGGTCGTGGTCCGGGGCCTTCGCCACGTGTTCGCACAGCCGCGCGCCCAGAGGCCGCAGCGCTTCCGGCAGCGCCCCCTCCAGCGCCCGGGAGATGCGCGTGAAGGCAGCAGCGCTCGGCGGATGGACGAGGCCGCGGCCAGAGGGCGCTGCGCCACCGTTCGCGTCCAGCTCCTGGGCGAGGGCGAGCATCGCGCGCAGCGAGCGCCGGGCGTTGAAGCGCGCCACCGGCCGCAGGACGGCGAGGGTGGGCTCCACCGCGAGCACCAGCCGAAGCCGGGTGCCCGTTCCCTCCGGCTTGAAGAGGGCTTCGACCTCGAGGCGCCGCAGGGGCCCGGCGGTGAAGCGGCGGCGGATGTGGAAGCGCTCGAAGCGGACGAACTCGGTGGGCAAATCCTCCCAGGTCACCGCGAGCCCGCCCAGCCGGCTGCGCACCTCGTAGCGGGCGGCGCCCGCAGAGGGCCCGGCGGGCGAGACCTCCAGCGGGGCGAGGCCAATGAGCCGGTTTTGCCGGTCGGTGTCCGCGAGCACGGTCCAGGCCGAGCAGATGTCGGAGCGGAGGAGGACCTCCTCCCAGAGCTGGACGAGCGCCATGGCCCGCGACTCTATTACGTCCGGCGCGCCTCCGAAGGGGCGGCAGCGCCCGAGGCCGGCCGTGCTGCCTGGCGGCCCCGGGCGCGCGCCCTTTGCCTACCTCACCTCCGGGCGCAGAGGCTCCACGGGCGGCATCGGCTGGGCGGGCTGGCCGTTCATCCGGCCGTCCTCCAGGGGGGCCTCCTGCATCGGGGCGTCTTCCGGCAATTGACCTTCGCTCCCAGCGCCGCCCACGGCCGGCGGCTCCGGCATCATCATGGGCTGGAAGGCCCGCGCGTCGAGCACCTGCCACCGGTTGCCGGCCCGCTCCAGGAGCACCACCGCGTGCAGCTCTTGCTGCGGCATCCGGTTTCCGTCCGGCCCCGGCATGTTCCGCACCTGCATCTGGACGTCCGCGAGGACGTGGTCGCTGTCGATCTCCCGGGTGTTCTCCAGGGTCATCGAGACCCGCGTATCCTTCAGGTTCCCCTGCATGTCCGTCTCGAACAGCTGCTGGATGTTCTGTCGCCCCTCCGCGGACTTCCCGGTCGGATTGATGACCCGCGCCTCTTCCGCGTAGACCTGCGCCATCTGCTCGGGCTTGCCTTCGTTCCAGCCCCTCTCGAACTGCTTCATCGTGGACTCGATGCCCTGCTTCGACTGCCTGGGCAGCTTGTCCCCTCCCGCCTCTCCCGCCACCGCTGGCGCCGTCAGGGCCGCCACCACCAACAGACCTCCCACGAACCTCATCATCATCTCCGCCTCCCCGAAGCGCCCCGATGCGCTCCGCTGCGCAAGGTTCCGCAGGCCCTCCGGGCCGGACAACGGATGAGGCAGGGTGCACCAGCGCCGGGTCCGGGACCTGCCGGGCGTGGTGGGGTCCCCAGAAGGCAGGGTGCACGATCAGTTTGAGGCGAGACGGGCCCGGTTAAGGGGGCTGCCTCGACCTGGGGTGAACGTCCTCTTCACCCTGCGGGGTGCGTTGG
>CAZQVZ010000586.1:0-2909 GCA_964596895.1 uncultured Myxococcaceae bacterium | reverse complement strand
GCTTCCACCCCGCAGGGGTCGCCCACGGGCCACACCCGGGTGCGTACGAGGCGAGCATCGGCACGCGCGAGACCAACGAGCTGGCGGTGATGCTGGACTGTGTCCTGCCGCTCCAGGTGACCACGGCCGCAGCCAACGTGGAGGACCCCGGGTACCAGGACAGCTTCATCCCCGGGGGGAAGTAGGCGCGGCGTCTCGGTGCGGCGGCGCATCCTGCGGCGCCGTGACTTCCCGGCGCGGTGACGGCCAGGGGCGCTCGGTGGTGGAGCCGGGGCCGCAGCAGGCGTGCATCAGGCTCGGCGGCTGCTCTGGCCGGTCACCACGGCCGCCCCCACCAGGTGCGCGAGCCGGAGCGCCTCGGGGACCTTGCCAGTGTCCGTCAGCCGCCCGAGCGCGGCCGCGACGTCGTCCGGTTCGGCGCCCTGGACCTGGAAGACGAATCCCCCCTGCTGGTGAATGGGCCCTGCCCGCTCGAAGCGCGCCCACCGCTGCGGTGCGCGCGGCAGCCCCTGCAGCGCCAGCCGCAGCGCCCGGAGGTCCGGAGGCCGTCGCATCACCGCCACACACGGACGCCCGAGCATGGCCGCCAGCCGGGGCAGGTCCACACGTTGAAGCCGCCGAAGGACAGGCCGTCCAGCAGCACCAGGTGCAGCTGCGGCAGGAACTTTCCTTCATGCAGCAAGGTGCAGATGACGTCGGTGGCGTTCCAGCCGTCGCGTCTGACTGAGCCAAAGACCATCCCCTCGAAGCGCGTCCCCGCACACACCGCCCCCACCAGGGGAACGCGGGCTCCCGCCTCCTTGCGGAACGGCCCGTCGTCGAACCCGACGACCCGGAGGGTGCGGGAGGCGGGAAGTGGCCTCATGCGTCAGCACCCCCGGAAGGGCGCGCGCAGCTCGGACTCGCCAGGTGGTCAGGGGCCCTTGACGACTTCGTCAAGTGGGCCTGACCGGCCTCACGCGAGCCGGGCCGCCATTGGTCAATCAATCTTGACGTCATCATCAAGGATCCTTGACCTTTCACCACGACGGGGGAGCCTGTGGTCAGGAGCACTTGACCACCTGGTCAAGGACGATCGACCGCTTCGCGCCCGCCACCGCCCGGGTTGGTCAGGTCCGCCTGACCACCAAGTCAGGCGCGCTTGACCTTCGCTCGTCACGGACGGCCTGGGCGCCGCAGCCATCCGCGGCGCCTCAGGCCGGCCCCGCCGGCGCGCCCGAACCCGCCGTGTCCGCAGAGGCTGGCCGGAGCCCCACCTGGTCCACCGCCCACAGCAACCGGTCCACGTCCTCGGGATTGTTGAAGACGTGGGTGGAGACACGCACCCCCACCCCGCGCGGCGTGACCGCGACGCCGTGCCCCAGCAGCGCCTTCACCGCGGCGTCCGCGGGACCCTCCACCGGGAAGACGCAGATGCCGGAGCTGCGCTCCGGATCATCCGGGGCGTTCGGAGAGAACCCCCGCTGCCGCAGCCCGGCTCGGAGCTGCGCCTGCAGCGTGCGGATCTGCTGCGAGGTCACCGCGTGTCCCACCCCCTCGTGCAGGGACAGCGCAGCCCCCACCCCGAACAGCGGCCCAAAGGCGACGCAGCCAGCCTCCAGCACGGAGGCGTCTTGCCGGAACTTCGTCCCCTTCGCGGTGAAGTAGGGCTTGCTGCCGCGGCCCGTCACCGTGGCGCCGGCGAGGTTGTCCATCGCCATCGGGTGCTCCACCGACAGCCAGCTGCACATGGGAATGTCGCCTTCCTTCAGGAGCGCCTGCCGGGCGAAGAAGAGCCCCACGCCATATCCGCCGAAGAGCCACTTGTGGCTGGTGGCGCAGAGGAAGTCGAACCCGTCCCGCGCCGCGTCCAATTGCACCTGTCCCACCGTCTGCGCGCCGTTCACCGCGAAGAGCAGGTTCCGGTCCCGGCACAGCCGCGAGACGGCGCCCAGGTCCATCCGGAACCCGCTCGCGTACTGCACCGCGCTCAGCGCCACCGCGCCTGTGCGCCGGCCGATGGCGGCGGCCACGTCCTCCACCGCGTAGGCGCCGTCCGGACGCGGGCGCACCACCTTCAGGGTCATGCCGTTCGCGAGGAAGGGCAGCGTGGTGGTCGGGAACTCTCCCTCCAGGGTCACCACTTCGCGGACGCCGCGCTGGCGAAGCAATTGCGCGACCACCTGGAACCCGAACGAGGTCGATGGGGTGAAGGCCACCTCTGCCGTAGAAGCGTTGAGGAAGCGCCCGAGCTGCGCCCTTATCTCCTCGCGGCGCCGCAGCCAGCGGCCAAAGCCCTGGTCCCCCTGCTGCGCGCCCTCCTCGTAGTGCGCGCGCACCGCCGCCTCCACCGGCAGGGGGAGGGGCGAGGCCGCCGCAGCATTCAAGTAGGTGAGGTTCCGGGTGGCAGGAAACAGCGCACGCAGCTCGGCAGGGGTCATCGAAGACATGGCGCGCAGAAGCCTAGTCGCCCGAGGTCACGTCGTCCCGGCCGTCCCTCCGCGAGCGAACGCTACTCCTCGTCCTGCCGCAGCGCCGCGAGCACCGTGAAGTCCTCCAGGGTGGTGGTGTCCCCGCTGGTGGCCTGCCCCGCCGCCACGTCTCGCAGGAGGCGCCGCATGATCTTCCCGGAGCGGGTCTTGGGCAGCGCCTCGGCGAAGCGGATCTCATCCGGCCGGGCGATGGCGCCAATCTGCACCGACACGTGGTGCATCAACGCCTTCTTCAAGGCGGCGTTCACCTCCACGTCCTTCTTCACGGTGACGAACGCCACCACCGCAGTGCCCTTGAGGTCGTCCGGGCGTCCAACGACCGCGGCCTCGGCGACCCTGGGGTTCGACACCAGCGCGCTCTCCACCTCCGCGGTCCCCAGCCGGTGGCCGGCGACATTGAGCACGTCGTCCACGCGCCCCATCAGCCAGAAGTACCCG
>CAZQVZ010000585.1:0-2915 GCA_964596895.1 uncultured Myxococcaceae bacterium | reverse complement strand
GCCGGAGATGCACTTCTCCTTCTTCCAGCTCCTCGAGCACGTGGCGAAGACGCGCGCGTTCACCGCGGGCACGCTCCTGGGCTCGGGGACCGTCTCCAACGCGGACCGGGCGCGCGGCATCTCCTGCCTCGCCGAGCGGCGGATGATCGAAACCATCGAAGGGGGCAAGCCAAAGACCCCGTTCCTCAAGCACGGCGATGTGGTGGAGATAGAGATGAAGGACGCGTCCGGGCAGAGCGTCTTCGGCCGCATCCATCAGAAGGTGGTGCCGGTGTGAAGCTGTACGGGTACTGGCGGTCGTCGTCGAGCTGGCGGGTGCGCATCGCCCTGAACCTCAAGGGGCTGGACTACGAATATGCGCCGCTGAACCTGCTCGAAGGCCAGCAGAGCACCGACGCCTGGCGCGCGCTGAACCCCGCCGGGATGGTCCCCGTATTGGAGACCGAAGAGAGCGGACAGACGATCCGCCTGAGCCAGTCTCTGGCCATCATCGAGTACCTCGACGAACGCTTCCACCAGTCGCCGCCGCTGCTGCCACGCCACCCCTACCTGCGCGCGCGCACCCGGATGCTGGCCGAGCAGGTGAACGCCAACATCCAGCCGCTGCAGAACCTGGGCGTGCTCGTCCACCTGGAGAAGACGGCGCAGGGGGACCGCAAGGCGTGGGCGTCCCATTGGATTGACCGCGGCCTGCGCGCGCTCCAGACCATGGCCGAAGAGACGGCTGGCACCTGGCTGGTGGGCGAACAGCCGACGGCCGCAGATTGCTGCCTCATCCCTCAGCTCTACGCCGCGCGCCGTTTCGGGGTAGACCTCTCCCCATTCGGGCTGCTCCTGCGGGTGGAGCAGGCCGCAGACGCACACCCAGCCTTCGTCGCCGCACACGCGGACCGCCAGCCAGACGCTGCGCGGTAGGCACCCTCATCACCCATCCACGGAGAACGAACGACATGGCCAAGCTCGAGTCTTTGGGAATCAAGACGCTGGAGGCGGTGCACTGGTACGTGCATGACCTCGAGCGCTCCGCGCGCTTCTACACCGAGGCCATGGACTTCCAGGAGATCGGCCAGAGCACGCCGGACCTCGAGGCCCGCTCGAAGCAGGCGTCGAAGGTGTTCCGCGCGGAGGACGTGGTGCTCGTCGTCAGCTCCCCGCGCGGCGAAGGTGGGCGCGCGTGGCGGTTCCTCCAGAAGCACCCGGACGGGGTGGGCACGCTGGTGTTCGAGGTGGAGGACATCGAGAAGGCCTTCCGCCTGCTGGAGGAGCGCGGCGGCACGTTCATCACCGACATCGAGCGGGTCACGGATGAGCGCGGCGGGAGGTTGGCCATGTTCTCCATCACCACGCCGTTCGGGGACACCACCTTCCGCTTCGTCCAGCGCGACGGGTACACCGACCTGTTCCCCGGCATGGAGACCTACCCGACGCCGAAGGGCGGCAACAACCGCTACGGCTTCACCCACGTGGACCACGTCACGTCCAACTTCCAGACCATGCAGCCGATGCTCCTCTGGATGGAGCACGTGATGGGCTTCGAGCGGTTCTGGAAGATCGAGTTTCACACCGACGACGTGACCCAGGGCCAGAATGACCACGGGTCCGGGCTGCGGTCGGTGGTGATGTACGACCCGCACAGCGGCGTGAAGTTCGCCAACAACGAGCCCTACCGGCCGTTCTTCAAGAAGTCGCAGATCAACATCTTCGTGGAGGACCACCGGGGAGACGGCGTGCAGCACCTGGCGCTGGTGGTGAAGGACATCGTCTCGTCGGTGAAGGACATGCGGACGGCGAAGGGGCTGCAGTTCATGCCCACGCCGGGCACCTACTACGACGCGCTGCCCGAGCGGATCCAGCGGATGGGCATCAAGCAGATCGACGAGGACATCAGCCTCCTGCGCGACCTCGAGATCCTCGTGGACGGCGACAAGGAGCGCAGCTACCTCCTGCAGATCTTCATGAAGGAGGGCGCCGCGCTCTACAAGGATCCCAAGGCGGGGCCGTTCTTCTACGAGATCATCCAGCGCAAGGGTGACCAGGGCTTCGGCGGCGGCAACTTCCGCGCGCTGTTCGAGAGCATCGAGCGGCAGCAGAAGACGGAGAGGCGGGCCTAGATGCTCGAGCGCGTCGTCTCGGGTGAGGTGCCGCGCAAGCACCACCTCACCCTGCGCGGGGAGGATGGCCGCCTGCGGTTCGAGGAGTGCATCACCCAGGAGGGCTTCGAAGGGCCGTACACCATCGCCTACCACCTGGCCGAACCGCACACGCAGTCTTTGGCCGAGGTGCGGGCCGGGTGGGAGTTGCCCTCCGCGCTGCCGCCCAGGTCCCTGGCGAAGCGCCACTTCAAGACGCAGCAGTTGCCCCGGCGCGCGGGTGCGGCGGTGAACGTGCGCACGCCGCTGCTCTTCAACGCGGACACCACGCTGTCGGTGCTCTTCCCCACCGAGCCCGACCCCGTCTACTTCGTCAACTCCGACGGAGATGACCTCTTCTACATCCACGAAGGCAGCGGGGTGCTCCGCTCGGCGCTCGGGGACTTGAGGTTCGGCGCGGAGGAGTACGTCTTCGTTCCGCGAGGGCTCGTACACCGGTTCCTCCCGGATGTGGGGGTGCAGCAGCACTGGCTCTCCATCGAGTGCAAGGGCGCGATGCACCTGCCGCGGCAGTGGCGCAACGAGGTGGGGCAGTTGCGCATGGACGCCCCGTACTGCCACCGGGACTTCCGCAAGGTGGAGTTCGTGGGACCTCAGGATGAAGGGCTGCGGGAGCTCCTGGTGAAGCGGAACGAGGCCTTCCACGGCTTCCGCTATCCGCACTCGCCGCTGGACGTGGTGGGCTGGGACGGCACCGTCTACCCCTGGGCCTTCCCCATCCTGAACTTCCAGCCGCGCGCCGGGCTGGTGCACCTGCCGCCCACG
>CAZQVZ010000584.1:0-2925 GCA_964596895.1 uncultured Myxococcaceae bacterium | reverse complement strand
GTGCTCTCCGAAGACCTGCGGTTGGTGGCGGGGAAGCCGGCGCTGCTGCGCGCGCACCTGCTCGCCAATGAGAGCGGCACCGAGGCGCCGCCGGTGCGGGTGCGAGGTGTGGTGGACGGGACGGTCCTGGGCGCGCTGCCGCTCACAGGCCCCGGCACCGTGCCCACCGTGCTCAACCCTTCGTCCCTGGCGCACAGCTACACGGTGGAGCTGCCGCCGGAGTGGGTGCGGCCGGGGCTGCGGCTGGAGCTGGAGGTGGACCCCGAGAACGTGCTGCAGGAGGCGGACGAGGGGAACAACGGGAAGGTGCTCACCCCGGCGGTGGGCGACGGGACGGTCCTCTACCTGCGCGCCGTCCCGGTGGTGCACGGCGGCCAGGTGGCGTCCGTCCCGCAGAGCTTCGCCACCTCGCTGTGGCGGTTGTGGCCGCTCAAGGAGGTCGACACGCAGACGCGCGCGCCCTACACGTTTGGCGGGACGCTCACCGGGAGCAACACCAGCGCGTGGGCGTCGCTGCTGCAGGAGCTCGCTTCCGTCCGCGCGTCGGACGGGAGCGCGCGCTACTACTACGGGTTCGTCGGCGTCTCCTACAGTTCGGGCGTGGCGGGCATCGGGTATCTGGGCAGCCCCACGGCGACGGGCCGGAACGACTCGCCGAGCACGATGGTGCACGAGCTGGGACACAACTTCGGGCGCAGCCACGCGCCATGCGGGACGTCAGGTGATGGGAACTACCCGTACGCCAACGCGCGGCTCGGCACCTTTGGGTACGCGCTCGATGCGCAGGAGCTCATCCCGCCTCAGAGCGCGTACGACGTGATGTCCTACTGCCGCCCGGCGTGGATCTCCGACTACAACTACGGCCGGGTGCAGGACTTCCTCGAGGCGAAGCCCCCGAAGGCGCTGGTGCAGCAGGGCGAAGAGCCGCTCCTGCTCGTCGCGGGCAGCCTGGACGAAGCGCGGGTGGTGCGGCTGCGGCCGGTGTTCAAGCTCACCGGGGCGCGCGCCGAGGTCGAGCCCGGGCCCTTCACCTTGCGCGTTCACGGCCCCGAAGGCAGCTACGACCGCGCCTTCGGTGTGCTGCAGATGGACGAGGTCGCAGAGCGGCACTTCAGCTTGCTGGTCCCAGACCCCGGCGAGGTGCTGGCGCTGGAGATCCTCCACGGCGAGCAGGTCTTGTACCGGCAGGTCCGCGAGCCGCGGCTGCCCGCGCAGGGCGCGCCCACGGTGCGCGAAGTCGCAGGCGCGCTGGAGGTGCGCTGGGACGCGGCGGCGCAGCCCTGGCTGCGGGTGCAGCACGTGGGCGATGAGCGGACCACGCTCGGGTTGTGGCTCCGGGGGGGCTTCGCGCGGCTGCCGCTGGACGGGCTGCCCCGGGGAGGGGAATGGGAGCTCTCCACTTCGGACGGGCTCAGTGGAGCGCGCGGAAGGTTGGGCCGGGTTCCGTAGTCGGGCCGGGCCTTCGGGTTCGAATCACTTCGGTCTCACTTCTGCGGAGGGTCGCCGTGACGCGCGGCGGGGTGGGCCGGGCCCTCGGCGTCGCGTCGTGTCGCCGGGTTCGAACCACTTCGGTTTCACTTCTGCGGAGGTCGCCGTCATGCGCGGCGGGGAGTTGTTCTCTGAATCGTCCGAAGGGTCTGGAGGCTGGGGGGTGAAGCCCTACCGTGTCGCGCACGCATGGCGCGTCACATGTTGGCTCATCTCCCCGTTTACGGTCTGAGCCCCCTCCAGGAGACCCGCTTCGTGCAAACGGGGAAATGGGCCAACATCCCCCCGGGCACTGGACCTGGTGGCTTCCTGCCAACGGTCTCCCGGCCCCCGGCGCGGAGGTCATGGCCCACGCCACCGGGACCAGGGAATTTCCGCCCTCGGACGCTGGTACGCGAGATGCTTTGAGTACGAACATGTGGCGAATCCCCCTCGCCGGGCTGGTGATGATGATGGCCGCGGGCGGCGTCTCCTGCGGCCCGTTCGAGGACGTGGCGGACGCGTGCGCCGGGGTGCAATGCGGCCCGTGTCCTCCGGCGCTCACCGTGAAGCTCACCGCGCCCGGCGGCGGGCCCATCAAGGGGGTCACCGTGGAGGGCGAGCAGGCGGACTGCCACAACGACACGCACGCCACGTTCTGCTCGCTCGGCCGCAACCAGGCCGGCGCCTATCGGTTCACGGTGAGCGCGCCCGGCTACCAGCCGCTGACCCTGAACGAAACGGTGCCGGAGCTGGACTCGCCCGGCTGCTGTGCCTGCGGGTACGACGCGCAGCTGGTGGAGCACACGCTCGAGCGGACGTGAGACCTGATGCTGCTCCTTGCGAAGGCGGTCCCAACCCCGTAGATCGCCCCGGCTTTGGCACTCTCAATCGGAATCGTCGGTCTGCCCAACGTGGGCAAGTCCACCCTCTTCAATGCGCTGTCCGCCGCGGGCGCGCAGGCCGCCAACTACCCCTTCTGCACCATCGAGCCGAACGTGGGCGTGGTCCCGGTCCCGGACGAGCGGCTGGACCAGCTCGCGGCGAAGGTGAAGCCGCAGAAGGTCATCCCCACCTCGCTGGAGTTCGTGGACATCGCCGGGCTGGTGCGCGGCGCGTCCAAGGGGGAGGGCCTGGGCAACCAGTTCCTCGCCAACATCCGGCAGGTGGACGCGGTGCTGCACGTGCTCCGCTGCTTCGTGGACGAAAACGTCACCCACGTCGAGGGCGGCGTGGACCCGAGGCGGGACAAGGAGATCATCGACACCGAGCTGTGCCTGAAGGACCTGGAGACGGTGGAGAAGCGCCGCGAGCGCGCCCAGAAGCTCTCGAAGGCCGGCGGGAAGCAGGGGGATGAGGCCAAGGCGGAGCTCGCCGTCTGCGACAAGCTCAAGGCGGGCCTGGACGCCGGCGTGCCGGCTCGCGCCCAGAAGCTGACGGATGACGAGCGCGCGCTCA
>CAZQVZ010000583.1:0-2937 GCA_964596895.1 uncultured Myxococcaceae bacterium | reverse complement strand
CCAGGTCTTGAGGACTTCCAGCGCGTGCGCGAGCGGAGAGGGCTGTTCTCGCCGCCGTTGTGCGGAGCAGCAGGAGCGTCCACCTCGCAGAGGCGGCCAGGCGAGCCGCGAGCTGCGAGCCGCGAACCAGGCGCCAACCGCCGCGGGCCGTCACTCGGGAGGGCGCCGGCGCGCGTCCGCAGAAATGATGGAAGGATTGAGTTCGACGGGCCGGGGCCGCCGCCGCTCCGCCACAGGCGAGGCAACGGGCACGGATAACCCAGAGCCAACGCCCCGCAGTCGGAACGTCATCGCGGCACCGAACAGCGCTTCACCCGACCCCAGCGGCTCGCTCCCTGAAGCAAGCGCCTCAGCAGCAGGTCAGCAGAGGAACATCGCGCGTGGGGCCGGCCCTCCCTGAGGAAGGGGGAGGCGAGTAGAGTTCGACACGTGCTGCCTGAACTCGTCACCCTCCATCATGAGTTGGAGCTCCCGCTGCCGCCGGCGGCGGTGTTCGAGCTACTGATGGACTCCGAGCAGCACGCCGACCTCACCGGCATGGACGCGGAGATCGACTGGCGCGAAGGCGGCAAGTTCTTCACCTGCGGCGGCAGAAGCCACGGGTTCACGGTGGCCCTGGTGACGGACCACTGCGTCGTCCAGGCGTGGGTCCACGCGCGCTTCTCGCCCGGGCAGTACACCCTGGTCACCTTCGAGCTGGAGTCCACCGCCGCAGGCACCCGGCTTCGCTTCACCCAGGTGGGCGTGCCGAAGGATGCCGAGCCCTGGCTCGCGGACGGTTGGCGCGAACACTACTGGCTGCCGTTGTCGCGCTTCGGCGCTTAGGGCGTGGCCGGCGGCACCGCGCAGTCGTTCACGGTGCCCACATCCGGCTTGAAGAACTCCCACGGCCGCGCGTAGACCACCTTGCCCTGGGCGTCCCAGCATTCAATGGCGGTGACGCGGGATGGGCCCAGGTCGCCACCTGTGATCTCCATGTCCGCCCGGCCGGCGCCACCCGCGACCCAGCGGCTGTCGATGTAGAGCTGCTCCTGGGCAGGTGTGCCCCCCACGTTGGCGGTGATGAGCGTCCGGACAGCACCGCTGCCGTCCTGGGCGTAGGCGGCCGCGGAGTGACCAACGCTCTCCGCCGTGACCAGGCGGACGCCAATCTCCACGGGCTCCTCGTCGGTGGCGTAGTCGAACTCGAGCTTCTGGACGTTCGGGTCGTCGTCGGGGCCTTGCAGGCCCGCGTCGCGCAGACGCTCGGCCTCGAACGAGAAGGAGCCGGTTCCCTTTCGGACGTCCTTCGTTGCGGCGAAGAACCCCTCCACCCCGGCCAGCCAGTCCCCGGTCCCGCTCTTCCGGCGGAACTCCACACCCCAGGTATAGGAGGGGGTGCCATCCGCTTCGAAGGCCCGTTCGATGATCAGCCGCGCCTGCTTGTCCTTGTCGTGCTCGTCATCGAAAGGACCCCACACCCGGCGGTCCAGGGTGCGCTCGGTGGGGCGCAGCCGCCGCACCTTCTCCACGATGTCGAGCACGCCGAAGACGAGCTTGTTGAACTCCCCCGCCGCGCCCACGGTGAGCTTGTACCCTTCCGACGCGTCCCCCACTGACAGCGCGTCCCGCCGCTGGCCCAGCGCCCCCTCCGACGTCCCCATCCCGGCGCCCTCGCCCGGCGCCCGCGCCTGCAGGATCTCGCGCGACGGCAGGGCGTAGAGGAACTCCAGGTCCTCGTTGGAGAGGTTGCAGCCCGCGCCGCCCACTGTGACCGCGACCGCGACCGCCAGCGCCGCGCCCAATACCAATGCCTTGTTCATGGTGAGGCTCCCGGCTCGTAGCCAAGCTGGGCGGCGAACTCCCAGTAGCCCAACGAGCGGTTCGTATCGACGTTGTAGAGCAGGTAGTGCACGCGGCCACGCACGCCGGCGGAGAGGGAGGAGGTGAGCCGGTAGCGCACGCCGCCCACGACGCCCGGTGACAGCGTCAGGTACGACTGCGACGGCAGCACCGGGTCATCGAAGGTTCTCGTGGTGAGCAGCGCCGCCAGCCGTCCGCCCGCGTGCGGGACGAAGCGGCCCAGGGGCCACTCCGCGGCGATGGTGCTGCCCACCGCCACCCGTCCGTGCTGGTACGGCAGCGGCTCCGGCACCCTTTCCAGGACCAGCGTCTCCCGCCCGCCGCCAAAGCCCACGTCGAAGCCCCACACCCAGTCCTTGCGCAGGTAGTTGTGGAGCATCACCTCCGCGCCGAAGAGCGCGGTGGACGGGAAGAGGCTCTCCCTCGTGGGCCGGTCGAAGAAGGACTGGTAGCCGCCCCCCAGCGCAAACGAGGCCCGCGGCCGGTTCCGCCACCCGGCGCCCTTCACCGGGTCATCCGAAAACGGCGCGTCCCGAAGCCGGGCCTCCTCCACGTGGGTGAGCCGGCCGCCCTGAACCTGCACCTCACCGATGCGCAGCTTGTGCTCGAGCCGCCGCTTCAGCTTGTAGCTCCCCGGCGGCAGCGCGATGCGCCGCTCCTCGGCCGCGCCCTTCCAGACCTCGGCGGCGACGAACCCGCGCGCGTCCACCACGAACCAGGTGCCGCCGGGCGCGGACGCGGGGAAGACGAGCCCCTCCTTGCGGTTCCCCACGTCGGTCAAAACCAGATCCCCGTTGCCCTGGAAGTCGTAGCTGTAGGTGGGGTGCTGGGCGCCGGCGATGCTGGCCGCGGTGTCTGCCACCGTCCGCTCGTACGCGTAGGCGTAGGCCTCCGACAGGCTCACCCGCCCGTCCTGCGAGCGGTCCGCGTCGCCCATCAGTCCGCTGGCCAGATGGTGAGAGAAGTAGCTCCCGCCGATGAGGTCCGACTCCTGCGAGTCCTCGTCCGCCGCGCTGGAGGTGAGGATGACCAGCCCATTGGCCTCGCGCGGCACCGACGCCTGGATCTCGAAGGAGGGCGCCTTTCGCGCGCCCT
>CAZQVZ010000582.1:0-2949 GCA_964596895.1 uncultured Myxococcaceae bacterium | reverse complement strand
TCCCTGGTCGCCATCCTGGACGCGGACAAGGAGGGCTTCTTGCGGTCCCACGTGTCGCTCATCCAGACCATTGGCCGCGCCGCCCGGAACCTCTTCGGGAGGGTGATCATGTACGCGGATCACGTCACCCACTCCATGAAGCTGGCCCTGGACGAGACCGACCGCCGCCGGGAGGTCCAGCGCGCGTACAACGAGGCGCACGGCATCACGCCCCGGGCGGTGAAGAAGAACATCCTCGACATGTCGGATCCGTTCGCCCTGGAGGGGCTGCCGAAGGCCCTCCACGACGCGGCGGACGGGCCGGAGCTCCTGGCGAAGGACGAGATCGTCGGGCTCATCCGCGACTACACCCAGAGCATGCAGGCCGCGGCGGACGAGATGGAGTTCGAGAAGGCCGCCGAGTTCCGCGACAAGCTGGTGATCCTCAAGGAGATGGACCTGGGCGTGCGGCCGCCGTCGCGCGCGGCGGTGGGCGCCCTGACCCGGCCGGAGACCACGAGCCGGACCAGGAAGCCGAAGAGCACCAACCGCTACGCGAAGCGTCGGAAGTAGCGCGAAGGGCCCGCCATGGACGCCGCGCTCCGCGAGAAGATCTCCCAGCTGCCGACGGAGCCCGGCGTCTACCTGATGAAGGACCGCAAGGGGACGGTCATCTACGTGGGCAAGGCGAAGAGCCTGCGCGCGCGGGTGCGCTCCTACTTCGATGGGGGCGGAGACGGCCGCGCCTTCGTGCCGCTGCTGGAGCGGATCCTGGGGGACCTCGAGACGGTGATCGTCGGGACCGAGAAGGAGGCGCTGCTCCTCGAGAACGAGCTCATCAAGAAGCACCAGCCGCGCTTCAACGTGAAGCTCCGGGACGACAAGAACTTCATCTGCCTCAGGCTGGACGTGCGCCAGGACTACCCTCGGCTGGAGGTGGTGCGGCGGGTGCAGAAGGACGGCGCCCTGTACTTCGGGCCGTATTCGTCCGCGTCCTCCATCCGCGAGACCCTGCGCACCATCAACCGCTACTTCCAGCTGCGCACCTGCACCGACCACGTCCTGCACAACCGCAAGCGGCCGTGCCTGCTCCACCAGATTGGGCGGTGTCTGGCGCCTTGCGTGTACGAGGTCCCGCGGGAGGACTACCACCGCGGCGTCAAGGAGGCGGTGCTCTTCCTCGAGGGCAAGGCCAACGAGCTCGAGGCGGGGCTCAAGCTGCGGATGCGGGCGGCGGTGGAGCACCTGCGCTTCGAGGAGGCGGCGCAGATCCGCGACCAGCTCTACGCCATCGAGCGGAGCCTCGAGCGCCAGAAGGTGGCGACCTCCGACCTGTTGGACCAGGACGTCTTCGGCCTGTACCGGGAAGGGGACCGGCTGCTCATCTACGTCCTCTACGTGCGCCGCGGCCGCATCACCGGCGGACAGGGCTTCGGGTTCTCGCACCAGGAGTTCCCGGAGGCGGAGGTCGTCGCATCCTTCGTGAACCTCTACTACTCGAGCGAGAACTTCATCCCCAAGGAGGTGGTGCTCCCGGTGGCGCCGGAGGGGCTCGCAGCCCTGGCTGAGCTGCTCACGGACCTCAAGGGCGAGAAGGTCCGGGTCATCGTCCCGCAGCGCGGAGAGAAGCTGGACCTGGTGAAGATGGCGGCGCGCAACGCCGAGGCCGCCTTCCAGGAGCGCAAGCGGGACCGCGACGAGACGCTGGCCCTGCTGGAGCGGCTGCAGTCGCGGCTGCACCTGACGAGGCTGCCCCGGCGGATGGAGTGCTTCGACATCTCGCACTTCCAGTCCGCGAGCATCGTCGCCTCCTGCGTGGCGGCGCAGGACGGCGAGCCGGACAAGGCTGGCTACCGCCGCTTCCGCATCAAGAGCCTCGAGCGCCAGGACGACTTCGCGGCCATGTACGAGGTCATCTCCCGGAGGCTCAGGCGCGGCATGGCCGAAGACGACCTGCCGGATCTCTTCGTCATCGACGGGGGCAAGGGGCAGCTCGCCTCCGCGCTGGCGGCATTGAAGGACGCGGGGCTGGAGCGGCAGCTGGACGTGTTGTCGCTCGCCAAGTCGCGGGAGCTGGACGCGGGGGGAAAGAGCCCGGAGCGGGTGTTCGTGAGCGGGCTGAAGGACCCCATCGTCCTGCAGCAGAACTCGGCGGAGCTCTTCGTGCTCACGAGGCTCCGGGACGAGGCGCACCGCTTCGCCATCACCTACCAGCAGAACCTGATGCGGAAGCGGACCCTGCGCTCCGCGCTGGAGGACGTGCCCGGGGTGGGGGAGGGCCGCAAGAAGGCGCTTCTGCGCCACTTCGGGTCCCTCAAGAAGATCCGGACCGCCACCATCGAGGAGTTGGCCGAGGTCGAGGGGCTCGGGCCGGCGGTGGCAGAGCGCATCCACGGGTATCTGCACGCTGCGCACCACGCCCCCGAAGAGGGCGCGGATGCTGTCCGCGAGGCGTCACTGGAGGACGCAAAAGTGCAGGGGCCATCTCCCGTCCCCGACGGTGGTGCCTAGATTCGCCGGCGAAGGGAGGGCGCACTTCGGTGACGTATCGTCCGGAAATTTCGTTGTTCTGATCCGGTCGGTGGTCTATAGCGGGCGCCAGTTTTCGACGTCCGAACCGGGGGCGAGGAAAGGGTTTATGCGGATCTATCCCAAGGTGATCCCCATCATTTCGCGCGAGATCATCCAGAAGCTCACGACCGATGGGGACATCGAGGTGGAGCCCATGCGCGTGAACGACGCGGAGATGGATATGTCCGCGATCATGCGCGAGTACCTCGCGAATGAAGAGCGGGTGAACCAGGCTACGCGCGAGGCGCTCGAGCGCCGAGGCTACGACGCCAGCAAGTTCAACCAGGTGAAGCGCGAGATGGCAGACGTCCGCGGCTTCAAGATGGGTGAAGAGGGCATCGAGTACACCATCAACCAGATGATCGAGTTCCTGCTCATCAGCCGGAACGTCGAAGAGGT
>CAZQVZ010000581.1:0-2959 GCA_964596895.1 uncultured Myxococcaceae bacterium | reverse complement strand
CCATTGAGCGACCTGATCACACCCATGCGCTCTGCTGATCCCCGTGAACGGTTACAACGCAGCTACAAGAACGCCCCCGGGCTGAACCTGGCTGCCCATGGGGCAATCAAATGCGAGGGAGTTGTAGAGGCACCCGTTTCCGTGCTCGGGGCAAGACGATGCTAGAGAAAGCTCGGCTTCGAACATCTGCGCGTTGGCGTAGGCCCCGCGGGCGAAGTCGAAGTGAGCCCGTGCCTGGATGTCGCGGCAGCTCGACACCTGGACCGACAGGGTCTCGTGCGCATCAGTCGAGACCTGCTCCGGCCGGCAGTCCGAGCAGATGAACGAACCGACCCTGTTGATGCAGCTCTCCCACGGCTGACCGCAGACGTTGGGGGCGGCGCACTCGTTGGTGTCGGCGCAGACGACCCCGTTCCCGCTGAAGCCGGCGTTACAGGCGCGGGTGAACCCGCCGGTCGTGTTGGTGCAGGTGGCGTGCTCGTCGCAGTTGTGGAGGTTGCGGGCGCACCCATTCACGTCCTGGTGGCGAGCCGCGTGAAGCGCGTCGCCCAGCGCGCGCCGGGCGCTCCTGAGCACCTCCGGATCCTGCGTGAAGTTCCTGGAGGTGTGGATCAACGAGTGCGCGGTCCCCTGATGGATCACCTCCGTCAGGTCTGCATCCAGCCCCACTGGCCACACGGCCTGGGCTTCCGCAGCCACCATGTACTCGTAGTCTTCGAGCCCATCCCGGATGTGCTTCAACCGGACGCTGGGGAGCGGGACCGGCAGCTGGAGTTGGTTTGCCGTTCCGAGCCGCACCTGCGTCCCCGGGTAGTAGAGGGTGCCGTCTCCGTTGCCGCCGTAGAGGAACTGGCTCTCCCACGGGTCCGCCTCGGTCCCGCATGGACCTGGGGCTCCTCGATAGTTGAAGAAGCAGGCGTCTACTTTCCAGAAGAGCTCGCCGGTTGGCCCGTACTTCTTCGACATCCACTGGAAGATCCGGTTGGAGACTGGATCCGTGTCGATGAGGTACGTGGGCCAACGGTCCGCTATCCCGTACCCGCACCCGAAGGTGTTGCAGGAGAGGTACCACCAGTTTTCTCGAGAGGGAGCCTGATTGAGCCAATCGGTGAACCGGCTGGGCCGAGCGGTCGCCGCTCCATCGTCAGTCAACTGGTTGATCGTCGGCGCGACGATGCCGACCAGATCCTTCACCTCCGTCCAGACGGCCCCCTGCGGATCGACATCCGTCGTGAGCAGGTAGGGGATGTCCTGGTAGCCCGCGTGGCGGACGGTCGACCCCTCTTCTTTCGCAACGGCGGCGTTGGGACAGTTTCCTCCCGGGTTCGTCGGCTCGTCGCAGCGGTAGAAGTGAAGGCGCTTGCTCCAGCCCTGCTCCTCCGCTCTCCACATCCACTCCCGGAGACGGTCACGAAGGTTCGCGCGGCCTGCTTCGCTCAAGACGCCGTTGTCGTCGTAAAGCGCGTTCGGGTCGGAATAGCCGATGGAGGTCATCCTGGCTCCGGAGAGCCGAAGCCCGGTGGCCGTTCCATTGAGGAGTGGCAGGTGGTTTGCCCCGAACGCGTTCCAGTCCCGGACGTCCTGCGCATAGACGGCGTTGGCGATGGTGATCCTGTGGTCCAGGAACATCTTCGCGATGGCAATCTGCGACTCTTCGCTACCCACCTCGGCAGCCGCCTTGATCGCCTCTGTGTCTGAAGTCGTGGCCGGGTAGCCGGGATCCGGGTAGTGGGCGCACGCGTAGCGCGCATCCGATTTGACGACCTCTTCCTTCCGGATCTGCGTGCAGAAAGCCTGGTGGCTGAGGTGAAAAGCCGTCGGCAACGACGAGGTGGACGGCAACTCGAAGTCCCAGACCGACAAGAGGAGCGGGAAGCTGAGCACCTGCTGGCTGGGCAACGCGATCTGAACGTCTGCGGTGTAGTAACCGGAAGCCGCAGTGGGCGGCACAAAGACCTCGACCCAGAAGCTCTGGGTCTCGCCGGTGGCGGGAGGATTCGAGAACGCATTGGTGGCCTGCCCGCCGGCCACGGCCGGGATGAGCGCGTCCGGATAGTGGCCGAGGTGCTGCATCGAATTCGGGTCCTGCGACCGCTGGGTAACGTTGATGTGACCCTGCCGGAAGACCTCCACGTTCGACGCGGGGATGCTGTCGACGGTGTTTTGATGCGCAAATGGCGTGACGGAGATCCCCGTGAAGCTGAACGGGTTGGCGGTCGTGTTGGTGATGTGGACCTGGAAGGCCTCGAACTCGTTTCGCGCCGCGAAGAGGTGAAGCGTGGAGGCGCCTCCTTCGGCAGCGCTCAGCGGGGTGGCGCGTTCCTTCAGCACCTTCTGCGTCGTGAGCGAGTGGCTGAGCCGGATGTTGGGGTGCAGCGGCGGAGCCACGATGGTGGGTATGAGCGACGGGTCCAGCGGGTCATTCGCTGCGGCCAAACCGGGCAGGAGCACCAGATAAAGAGCAACGTTCAAGCCAGCCATTCGCGACATTCTTGGCTTCCGGGGCAGGTGGGCGAGCCCATTGAACGCCGTGCCAGACCGGTGATCGAGCGGGCCGGCACATCCCCCGCTTTTCGCCGCGCTTTTCGTTTCTTGGACGACCGAAGTTGCGGCCACCGCGTCCGCCCATGAACAGCCGCGCCTCATCCCGCGTGGAATGACGCGCCATCGAGTCCGGCAACGGTGGCAACGACCCTCGCATCCGCAGCGGGTAACCCGCAACGGCGACGGCCGCCGAACCCGGGGAGGTTCAGGCGGCCGTGGAGCCCATCGGAACTGAAACTGCGGCGTCAGTCCTCGAGGATGAACTTGCGCGGGTTCTGCGCGACGCCGTTCACGCGCACTTCGTAGTGCAGGTGCGGTCCGGTGGAGCGGCCGGTGTTGCCCACCGCGGCCACCTGCTGCCCGCGCGCCACCTTGTCACCCGGCTTCACCAGGATGTGCGCGAGGTGCGCGTAGC
>CAZQVZ010000580.1:0-2980 GCA_964596895.1 uncultured Myxococcaceae bacterium | reverse complement strand
TGAGCGCGGTGGGCGAGGACGCGAAGAACTGATCCAGAGGCGCGCTGGACGCCACCATCACCGCGAGGCTCTGCCCCTGCCGCCGCCCCGCGCGGCCGAACCGCTGCCACAAGGCCGCCACGCTGCCCGGGTAGCCGGCGCACACCACCGCGTCCAACGAGCCAATGTCGATGCCCAGCTCCAGCGCGTTGGTGGCGACCACGCAGCGGACCTTGCCTTCGCGCAGGTTGCCTTCGATCTCCCGTCTCGTACCGGGCAGGTAGCCGCCGCGGTAGCCCATGATGGTGTCCGGGTCGATGCGGTCCTCGGCGAGCCGCTCGCGCAGGTACTTGAGCATCACCTCCACCGAGTTGCGTGACTGGCCGAAGAGGATGGTGGAGACGCCGCGCCGGACGAGATCCCCGGTGAGCTTCACGCTCGCCTTGAGGTAGCTCTGGCGGATGCCCAGCTCCGGGTTCACCACCGGCGGGTTGTAGACGAGCACGCGCCGTGAGCCTGCCGGCGCGCCGCTCTCGGAGATGAGCGCCACCTCCCGCCCCAACATCCTGGACGCGTGCTCCGCCGGGTTGCCGATGGTGGCGGAGGAGAAGATGAACGTGGGCGAGGCGCCGTGGAACCGCGCCACCCGCCACAGCCTGCGCAGGACGTTGGCGAGGTGCGAGCCGAAGACGCCGCGGTAGGTGTGGAGCTCGTCGATGACCACGTAGCGCAAGGAAGCGAAGAGCCGCGCCCAGCCAGCGTGGTGAGGGAGGATCCCCGTGTGCAGCATGTCCGGGTTGGTGAGGATGACCCCTGAGCGCTCGCGCGCGGCGCGGCGGGCATCTCCGGGCGTGTCGCCGTCGAAGGTGATGGCGCCGTGGGAGAGCCCCGCGTCCTTCATCATCCCGCGCAGCGCCTCCTCCTGATCTCGTGAGAGCGCCTTGGTGGGGAAGATGTAGAGCGCGCGCGCCTCTTCTTCGCGAGCGAAGCGCTCCAGCACCGGCAGGTTGTAGCAGAGCGACTTACCGGAGGCGGTGGGCGTGGCGATGCACAGGTCCTTGCCCAACGCCGCCTGCGCGTAGGCCTCCGCCTGGTGTGAGTAGAGCTGCGTCAGTCCCCGACCGGTGAGCGCCTCCCGCACGTTGGGGGAGAGGTCTTCGGGCAGGGGCGCGTAGGTGGCCTCGCGCGCGGGGATGACGTCATCCAGTACGAAGGAGCGCCACAGCTTCGGGTCCCGCTGCCAGTCCGCGAGGGTGGCATCGACGCCGGTGGACTGGCTCCAGGGGGTTGCGGGCCGCTGGAAGGCCCTGGGATCACTCGGTGCGCGCACGCTGTTGGCCCCTCCGGGAAGTGGCGGCACTGTACAGACGTGCACCGGGGGCCGCAAACGGCGATCCGCACGCGTTCGGGCGCGCTTATCTTCCCTGCATGGACCCGCACTGGCTCGGAGAGGAGCGAAGCATCGCGCTGCACCGGCGGATCGCCGAGCTCTTGCGAGAGGACGCGCGGGTGCTTCAGCGCGCGCGGGCGAAGGTCACCGCGTGGCGGGAAGACCGAAGCGTGTCGCGCCTTTATGTGGCGGCGTGGGAGCGGCTGCTCGCCCTGCCGGAAGAGGAGCTCTGCGCGGCGCTGGTAGATCCGGGCGAGCGGATGCGGGACCTGCGCCAGGTCACCCCCTTCGCCGGCGCGCTCTCGCCGCAGGAGCGCTGGAGGATCCGCCGGGAGGTGCTTGACCGGGTGCACGCTGAGGGCAAGACGTGACCCGCGCCCAGCTTGAGCACCTCATCCGCGCTGCTGCCGTCATCGCAGACGACGAAGAGCTGATCGTCATCGGCAGCCAGGCCATCCTTGGCCAGTTTCCGACGGCGCCGGAGGAGCTCCTGCGATCGATGGAGGCGGACCTCTATCCTCGCAACCATCCGGAGCGCGCGGAGCTCATCGAAGGCAGCATTGGGGAGCTCTCTCCGTTTCACGAGACGTTCGGCTACTACGCCCAGGGGGTCGGCCCCGAGACTGCGGTCTTGCCGGACGGATGGCAGGAGCGCCTGGTCCAGGTGCGCAATCCGAACACGCGCATGGCGACGGGGTGGTGTCTCGAGGTGCATGACCTGCTGGCCTCGAAGTGCGTTGCCTGGCGGGAGAAGGACGCAGCGTTCGTGGAGGCAGCCCTGGCGCACGGCCTCGCCTCCGCGGACCTCCTGAAGAAACGCTGTGTCTCCCTCCCGCTCGAGCCCGTCTTCAAGGCCGAGGTGGCGAGGCGTGCGGCTCAGGCCGCGAGGACCAGCGCCACCAGGAACCCGACGTAGGCCGCGAGCAGCAGCGCGCCCTCCACCCGGTTGATGCGCCGGGCGGAGCGCATCATCACCGCCGCCGCCAACGTGACGCCCAGCATCACGCCGATGTCGAGCCGGCTCTCGCTGAGGCTGGAGGTCATCGGGTGGATGGCCGCGGCGGGGCCGAGCACCAGCAGGACGTTGAAGATGTTGGAGCCGACGACGTTGCCCACCGCGATGTCCGACTGCTTTCGGAACGCGGCCACCATCGACGTCGCCAACTCCGGAAGCGACGTCCCCACCGCGACGACGGTGAGGCCCACCACCCGGTCGCTCATCCCGAGCACCTGGGCGATGCCCACCGCGCCGGTGACGAAGGACCGGCCCCCGGCGACGAGCAGCGCGCCCCCCAGCAGCGCCAGCCCAGCCAGAAGCCAGGTGGGCTTCTTCCCGGTCTCGGCCACCTCGCCCAGCGCCTCCTCTGCCGGCAGCTCCTGCCGCCCCGTGCGCACCAGCCAGACGCTGAAGATCACCGCCCCGGCGCCGAGGAGCAGCCCTTCCGCCCGCGAGACATAGTCGTTGATGAGCACCAGCGGGATGGCCGCCGAGGCGAACACCAGCACCGGCACCTCGCGGCGGATGAGGCCCTTGTCCACCTCCGGCGGCGCGATGAGCGCGGTGAGCCCGAGGATGAGCCCCAGGTTGGCGATGTTGGAGCCCACCACGTT
>CAZQVZ010000579.1:0-2987 GCA_964596895.1 uncultured Myxococcaceae bacterium | reverse complement strand
GAGGCTCTGCTCGAAGAAGAGGCCCGGGTCGAAGAAGAGGCCCGGGTCGCAGAAGAGGCTCGGCTCGCTGAAGAGGCTCGACTCGCTGAAGAGGCTCGACTCGCCGAGGAGACTCGTCAGCGCGAGGAGGAGGCTCAGCTCGCAGAGGAGGCTCAGCTCGCAGAAGAGGCTCGGCTCGCAGAAGAGGCTCGGCTCGCCGAGGAGACTCGTCAGCGCGAGGAGGAGGCTCAGCTCGCAGAAGAGGCTCGACTCGCTGAAGAGGCTCGGCTCGCCGAGGAAACTCGTCAGCGCGAGGAAGAGGCCCCCCTCGCGGAGGGGGCCACGCACCTCCCCGCCGAGGTCTCGGTCATCGAGCTCGACGCAGGGTCAGCGGCGGAGGTGATCTTCGAGCCGACCACGTTGGACGCCCAGATCGAGCTCTCCGGCGACCTGGATGGCGGCGCGCCCACCGACATCGAGGCAGCGCGGCGCCGGGTTCAGGAGGATCTGGCTCGCGAGATGAACGAAGCCCTCCGCCGGGCTGGCGCAGCGCCGGTGGACGAATGGCTCGAGGATGGCTCGCCCATTGCCTCCGGCGCGGATCCGCTCGGGCAGGATGCGGCGCTGCCAGGTTCCCTGACGCCTGAATCGGAGCCGATGACCGAGGCGACCGCTTCCTGGGGCGCTGACGCGCGCGTCGCAGAGGCGATGACGGATCCAGCGGTGCCCACCATGGCCTCGTGGGATCTCCCGCCGGAGCAACCGCTGTACGCCCAGTTCGAGAACGAACCGGAGCCCGTGATCGAGGCCGCGCCTGAGCCCATGCTCGCTGCGCAGCGGGAGTCAGAATCTCCAGACGAAGGCTGGTTCGCCACCCGCACCTCCAGCTACGAGCCGCAGGTGCACAACGTCGCTGCCCAGGAGGAGCCGCCGGAGGCGGACCTGTGGCGCATCGTCCAGTTCGATTCCTCCGAGGCCCAGACGCCCGCCCCGAAGGCTGGGAGCTTCGAGGAGGCGCTCGGCCAGGTGGACACGGATCTGGAGCAGCTCGCAGGGTTCATCAGCCCACAGCCTTCCGATTCTGCCGACCTTCCGATCCCCGAGGTGGTGGTCGAGACCATCGAGCCTGATGACAACCCGGCACCGCCGGTCCAGACTTCCGCGGAAGAAGAGCCCGAAGACGACGACTGGCTCTCGGACGAGGACGATCTGGCGGGTGATCCAAAAGACCAGGCGGAGGCCGCGAAGCAGCGGCGACAGCGCCTGCTCCGTCGCGCGATGGAGAACATGGGCACCTTGCCGCGCCCCGGCCCGGGTTCCGAGAACGCTGAGCCGGTGGCGCCGCCGGCTACGCCCCGGGCCCCGCCTCCCAGCGCGCCTGCCGCGGCCGCCATCCCGTCCACCCCGGACGAGACGACCCTGGGCGCCAGCATCGAACAGAAATTCGCGAGCCTCACCGGCAAGCGGGATCACTTCGCGGTGCTGGGCATCCCGCACACCTCGAACAAGGATGGGGTGAAGGCGGCGTTCCTCTCCATGGCCAAGGTCTTCCATCCGGACCGGCTGCCGGCGTCCTTGTCGCACCTCGCGCCGAAGATGACCTCCGTGTTCGAGGCCGTGCGCGAGGCCTACGAGGTCCTCTACGACGACCAACGCCGCCGCGAATACCTGCTCACGTTGCAGACGCCGGCCCAGCCGGTGGCGCCTCCGGACAACCGCGGCCAGTCGCGGGCGCTCGAAGAGTTCAAGAAGGGCGAGGTCTTCTTCCGCAAGCGTGACTTCCTCACCGCAGAGGAGCACTTCGCGCGCGCATACAGCCTGGACGCCAGGGCGGAGTACCTCGCCGCGCGGGCGTGGGCGCTGTACATGGATCCGAACCGCAAGGGCGAGAACGCCCGGGCGCGCCAGATGATGGTGGACGCGCTCAAGGTGAACCCCGGGTGTGACCGCGCGCACTACCAGCTCGGCGTCATCGCCCGGGTGGAGAACGACATCGCCGCCGCGGAGCGTCACTTCCGGGAGGCCATCCGCGCCAACCCGCGCCACCTCGAGGCGAACCAGGAGATCCGCCTCATCGAGATGCGCAAGAAGAAGGATTCGAAGAGGGGCGGGCTCTTCCGCTAACCGCTCTTCAGCGGGCGCCGGCGGCGAGGAACGTCTGCAGCACCGCCCGGTCCTCTTCGGTCAGCGCGAGGAACTGCACGCCCATCCCCGGGAGCTCCCCTTCCTTCGGGAAGCGCCGCACCCAGGCCACCTTCGCCGCGGAGCGCATCAGGCGCGGCACGCCCGGCACCCGGAACTCCAGCACCAGGGCCTCGCCCTGCTCCAGAAGGATGTCGCTGCGCAGGAAGGCGCCGCCCGCCGAAACGTCCACCGCCTCGAAGAGCAGGTGGCCTGAGCCTTCGGTGTCCTTCGCTCTGAAGTCCGCCATGAGCGCCTGGCGTGGGTGGCGACGTTGATCCTCCGTCATGGCGGCGCACCAGACCTGCCGGTAGAGCGAGGTGTCAAGCAGGGGCTTTGGTGCTCGCCAAGGGCCCGGAAGGATTGACACCCCGTGCGGCACCGCCCGATCATCCGCGCTTCATCCGAAAGGTCTACGAACGTGGCGAAGCAGCACCTGCTTCTCGTCGACTCCGACGCCAAGAGCCTGCGGGTCATGGAGGTCAGCCTCAAGAAGGCCGGCTTCTCCGTGACCACCGCGGTCCACGGCAAGGACGCGCTCGAGAAGGTCCAGATCAGTCCGCCGGATCTCATCCTCTCCGACACGCGTATGCCGGAGCTGGACGGGTTCGAGTTGTGCCGCGCGCTCAAGAGTGACGACCGCTTCCGGCAGGTCCCTTTCGTCTTCCTCACCAACCAGAAGTCGGTGGAGTTCAAGGTGAAGGGGTTGGAGCTCGGCGGGGACGACTACCTGACCAAGCCCATCTACATCAAAGAGATCGTCACGCGGCTGCGGATGATCCTCCAGAAGGCGGAGAAGGAGCGGCTCGAGAAGCGGGAGACCAAGA
>CAZQVZ010000578.1:0-3009 GCA_964596895.1 uncultured Myxococcaceae bacterium | reverse complement strand
GCGGCTACACCTCGGGGCGCAAGGAGATCGTCGCCTGGCTGCGGCAGCGCTCGCGGCCCTACCTCTTCTCCAACACGCTGATGCCCGCCATCGCCGCCACGTCCATCAAGGCCCTGGACCTGCTCGAGCAGAGCGGCGAGCTGCGCACGAAGCTGCGCGAGAACACCGCCTACTTCCGCGCCGAGATGGACAAGCGCGGGTTCGAGCTCGCCGGCGAGGGCCACGCCATCATCCCGGTGATGCTCGGGGACGCGAAGCTGGCGTCGCAGATGGCGGACCTCCTGCTGGAGGAGGGCATCTACGTCATCGGCTTCAGCTACCCGGTGGTGCCACAGGGGCAGGCGCGCATCCGCACCCAGATGTCCGCGGCGCACGACAAGGCGCACCTCGACGAGGCGATTGCCGCGTTCGAGAAGGTGGGCAGGAAGCTGGGGGTGATTTCGTGAAGGCGCTGGTGAAGACGAAGGCGGAGCCGGGCATCTGGATGGAGGAGGTCCCCATGCCCGAATGCGGTCCCACCGACGTGCTGATCAAGGTGCGGCGCGCGGCCATCTGCGGCACCGACATCCACATCTTCAAGTGGGACGAGTGGTCCCAGAAGAACGTGAGGCCGGGCACCACCGTGGGCCACGAGTTCATGGGCGAAATCGCCGAAGTGGGCTCGGCGGTGGCGGGCTTCAAGGTCGGGGACCGCGTCTCTGCGGAAGGTCACATCACCTGTGGCTTCTGCCGCAACTGCCGCGCCGGCAAGCGCCACCTGTGCCGAAACACGGTGGGCATCGGCGTGCACCGCCACGGCGCCTTCGCGGACTTCATCTCCATGCCCGCGGTGAACGTGTTCAAGGTGCCCCAGGGCGTGCCGGATGAGATCGCCGCGTTCTTCGACCCGCTCGGCAACGCGGTGCACACCGCCCTGTCGTTCGATCTCGTCGGAGAGGACGTCCTCATCACCGGGGCAGGTCCCATCGGCTGCATGGCGGCGGCCATAGCCCGGCATGTGGGGGCCCGCCACATCGTCGTCACCGACGTGAACCCCTACCGGCTGGACCTGGCGAAGAAGATGGGCGCCACCCGCGCGGTGGACATCAGCAAGACCACCCTCAAGGACGTGATAAACGACCTGGGGATGACCGAAGGCTACGACGTGGGCATGGAGATGAGCGGCCACGGCGACGCCTTGCGCGGCATGCTCGCGCACATGAACAACGGCGGCCGGGTGGCCATCCTCGGCATCCCGCCCACCGAGGTCTCCGTCGACTGGAACCACGTCATCTTCAAGGGGCTCGTCATCAAGGGCATCTACGGCCGGGAGATGTTCGAGACCTGGTACAAGATGGCCTCCATGTTGACCTCCGGCCTGGACGTCTCGCCGGTGCTCACCCACCGCTTCAGCGGCGCCAAGTTCCAGGATGCCTTCGAGGCCATGAAGACCGGACACTCGGGCAAGGTGGTGCTCGACTGGGCGGCGTAGTTCGTAGCGCCCCAGAACCTGCCCTGTTAAACGCCGGGGCATGTTCCACGGAACGACCATCCTGTGTGTCCGCCGGGACGGGCGAGTGGTGCTCGCCGGCGACGGACAGGTAACGCTGGACAAGACCATCATGAAGGGCGGCGCGAAGAAGGTGCGCCGTTTGGGAGACGGCAACGTCATCGCCGGGTTCGCGGGCAGCACCGCGGACGCGTTCACCCTGTTCGAGCGCTTCGAGGCCAAGCTCAAGGAGCACCAGAAGAACCTCGCGCGCGCCTGCGTGGAGCTGGGCAAGGACTGGCGGACGGACAAGTACCTCCGCCAGCTCGAGGCCCTGCTCATCGTCGCGGACACCGAGCGCACCTTCATCGTCTCCGGCGCAGGGGACGTGATCGAGCCGGACCACGGGGTGGCGGCCGTGGGAAGCGGCGGGGTCTTCGCGCAAAGCGCGGCCCGGGCGCTGCTGGACCACTCGACCCTGGACGCGAAGCGGATCGCCGAAGAGGCGATGAAGATCGCCGCGGACATCTGCATCTACACGAACACGAACCTCAGCTTCGAGGAGCTCTAGCCCATGGCGCTCACCCCGCGGGAGATCGTCTCGGAGCTGGACCGGTACATCGTGGGCCAGGGGGCGGCGAAGCGCGCAGTGGCCATCGCCATGCGCAACCGCTGGCGAAGGCAGATGGTGCCGTCGGAGCTGCGCGAGGAGATCTACCCGAAGAACATCATCCTCATTGGCCCCACCGGCGTGGGGAAGACCGAGATCGCCCGGCGGCTGGCGAAGCTCGCGCAGGCGCCGTTCGTGAAGGTGGAGGCCTCCAAGTTCACCGAGGTCGGGTACGTGGGCCGGGACGTGGAGTCCATGATCCGCGACCTGGTGGAGGGCGCCATCGCGCTGGTGCGCGAGGAGGAGACGGAGAAGGTCCGCGTCCGCGCCGAGGAGCTGGCCGAAGACCGGCTGGTGGAGCTCTTGTCGGGGAACGCAGGCTCAGGCAGCAGCGGCCAGGGGGGCGGGATGTTCGGCTTCGCGCCGCCGCCGCCGCCCGCGCCGTCTGCGCTGGGTGACAACGAAAGGGAGAAGCTCCGCGCGCAGCTGCGGGCGGGGACGCTGGATGACCGGGAGGTGGAGGTCGAGGTCTCCGACAACCAGATGGCCTTCATGCGGAACTTCTCCGGGCAGGGCATGGAGGAGATTGGCTTCAACCTGCAGGACCTCTTCAAGAACATGCCGGGAATGAACAAGACCCGGAAGCGCAAGCTCCGGGTGCCGGAAGCCTTGAAGGTCCTCACCCAGGAGGAGGCGGGCCGGCTGGTGGACGAAGACCGCATCCGCCGCGAAGCGCTCCTGCGCGCGGAATCCCACGGGATCATCTTCATCGACGAGATCGACAAGATCGCCAGCCGCGAAGGCGGGCGCCAGGGCGGCCCGGACGTCTCGCGCGAAGGCGTGCAGCGGGACATCCTGCCCATCGTCGAAGGGAGCACCGTCACCACCAAGTACGGCGCGGTGAAGACGGACCACATGCTCTTCATCGCCG
>CAZQVZ010000577.1:0-3012 GCA_964596895.1 uncultured Myxococcaceae bacterium | reverse complement strand
TTCCTGCAGACCCCGCCCATGTACTCGGCGGTGAAGATTGATGGGAAGCGCCTGTACGAGCTGGCGCGCGAGGGCAAGCAGGTGGCCCGCCCGGCGCGAGAGGTGACCGTCCATGACCTGCGGCTCCTGGCGCTGGGCGACGGGACCCTGCGGCTCCACGTGAGGAGCTCCAAGGGGTTCTTCGTGCGCTCCCTGGCGCAGGAGCTCTCCCGGGCCCTGGGGACGGTGGGACACCTCACCGCGCTGCGCCGCACGCACAGCGGCCCCTTCACGGTGGAGCAGGCCCTGACGCTGGACGCGCTGGAGCGGGACCCCGAAGCGGCGGCGTCCCGGCTCGTCTCCGAAGGCGAGGCCCTGGCGGAGCTGCCCGCGCTCAGGGTGGGCGCAGAGGACGCGCAGCGGGTGCGGCATGGGCAGCGGCTCGCGGCCGGCGCGGGCACGCAGGGCGAGCGGCTGCGGGTGCTCGGCCCCGAGGACGCGCTGCTGGCGCTCGCGGAGGTGGGCGACGACGGCCGGCTGCGGTACCTCCGGGTGTTGGCGTGAGCGGGCGGACATGAACGTCACCGTGCACATCCCCGCGTCTTTGGGCGCGGCGTTCGAAGGCCGGCGCACGCTGCAGCTGGGGGTGCCGAAGGGCGCCGAGTTGGCGGACGTGCTGCAGACGCTCTTCACCCTCTACCCTCGCGTGTACTTCCTCCTGCCGCACGAAGGCCCCGGGGCGCGGGTGCAGCTGTCCCTGTTCACGGAGCCGCAGGTGGCGCGCACGCTGCGGCTGCGCGAAGGGCAGCCCCTGGTGCTCGTGGGGACGCAGCCCTCGCGGTTGGTGGACGCGTAGCGCGCCCTCAGCCGCACGGACAGGTGAGGGTGCCGCCGCAGCCGTCCGCATACTGGCCGCACATCCCTGGCTGGCACACCCCGGGCAGACAGCACGTCCCCGACGGCGCGCAGACCTCACCCGTGGGGCAGTCGCCGCAGGGGAGGAAGCCGCCGCAGCCGTCCGGGCGGTTGCCGCAGTCGGTGGGGCCACAGGAGGTCTGCGGCGTGCAGCACTGGCCTTCGTGGCAGGCCTGGTTGGCAGGGCAGGCGCCGCAGTCCAGGTAGCCGTCGCACCCGTCGTAGAGGGGGCCACAAAAGACGCCCTTCGCGGCGCAGGTGGTGGGGTTGCAGCAATGGCCGGTCACCCGGCACACCCCGCCGAGCGGGCAGTCCCCGCACGTCACCTGGCCGCCGCAGCCATCCGGCCAGGTGCCGCACTGCTTGCCCAGCCCGCTGCAGGTCTTCGGCACGCAGACCACGCACTGGCCGCCTTCGCAGATCTTGTCGGACGCGCAGGTGCCGCAGCCGTGGTAGGCGCCGGCGCAGTCCTGGAAGGTGCCGCACTCCCGGTTCTCGCACGGGTCGCGCGGGGGGATGCACCCGCCGTTCTCGCAGCACTCGCCCGGCGGGCAGCTTCCGCAGTGGACCAGCTGGCAGCACCCCGTCTCCAGCGCGCCGCACACCACGCCGGCGCTCTCGCAGGTGCCCGGGTCGCAGGCTTCGTACTGGCCGTCCACGCACCAGTTGGGCCCGTCGCAGTGGGGGCCACAGGAGGACCAGTTGCCGCACGCGTCCTGCACGTCGCCGCAGACGCTGCCCAATGAGGCACACGCCGAAGGCAGGCCGCACTGGAAGGGGACCTGGCCTCCGCAGACCGAAGGCGACGGACAGGTGCCGCAATCAAGGATGCCGCCGCAGCCATCGGAGGGGCTCCCGCAGGTGGCGCCCACATCTGCGCAGGTCCGGGGCTGGCAGCTGCCGCAGGTGCGGGTGAGCGCGTCGCAGACCTGGCCGGCCTCACATTCACCGCAGGTCACGGTGCCGCCGCAGCCATCCGGCCACTCGCCGCAGGTGGCGCCCAGGTCCCCACAGCTCTTCGGCGTGCAGGTGACGCACTGGTGATCCACGCAGACGGTGGGCGCCGCACAGACGCCGCAGTCCACCGCGTTCACGCCGCAGGCGTCCTTCGCCACCCCACACGCGTAGCCGCGCAGCCCGCACAGGGCGTTCCTCGCCTGGCAGACGTGGGTGAGCGGGTCACAGACCGCGTTGGCGCCGCAGGGGCAGGTCAAGGTGCCGCCGCAGCCGTCGTCGTGGTGAAGGCCGCACATGAACCCCACGTCTCCGCAGGTCTTCGGCGTGCAGCCGCAGACGTTGGCGGTCCCGCCGCCGCCGCAGGATTGGCCGTCCGGGCACTGCCCGCAGTCGAGCGTGCCGCCGCAGCCGTCCGCCTCCTCGCCACAGTTCTTCCCCAGCCCGGCGCAGGTGAAGGGCCTGCAGCCGCAGACGTTCTTTTCGCCGCCGCCACCGCACAGGTCCGGGGACTTGCAGAAGCCGCAGGAGAGCGTCCCGCCGCACCCGTCCGGGACCACGCCGCAGTTCTTCCCCAGCCGGGCGCAGGTGGTGGGGACGCAGCCTTCGGGGCACTTCCCGCAGTCCAGGGTGCCGCCGCAGCCGTCCGGGTGCTCGCCGCAGACGTCTCCCAGGGCCCCGCAGGTGGCCGGCTGGCAGCCGCATTGGCCACAGTCGAGGGTGCCGCCGCAGCCGTCCGCCACCAGCCCACAGGCCGCGGTGGGGGCGTCACAGGAGGTGCGGCAGGTCTCCACCCGGGCGCAGGCGGTGAGGGCCAGGAGGTGTCCAAGCCCGAGGAGGGCGAGCAGGCGAAGGGCAGTCATGGACGGGTTCGAAGTGTTCCACGCAAAGGAAGCCCGCGGGTTTCCCGGAGGGGGCGTTTCGAGGCCGCTCGTCCGGCGGGCAGAGTGAAGGTTGACCCCCCGGAGCGGGACGACTATACGCGCGGTCCGGGTTCTACCCGGACACACATGAGGCCCGGCCTGCACCGCTCCGCGGACCGGGCGTCTCCTTCGGAGCGGGAGATGGAAAGCACGACATGGCAGTGACGCAGGATCAGAAGAGCGCTTTGGTCGAGAAGTACCGCACGCACGAGACGGACACCGGTTCGCCGGAGGTCCAGGT
>CAZQVZ010000576.1:0-3020 GCA_964596895.1 uncultured Myxococcaceae bacterium | reverse complement strand
GTCGCGGGCGGGCCTCCGGGTGCCGGCGCAGCGGCAGGCGGGGACGCCGCAGGAGAACGCGCGCTTCCTCGAAGCGCACGGGCGGCTGGTGGTGAAGCCGGTGCGCGGTGAGCAGGGGACGGGCATCAGCGTGGACGTGCGCACCCCGGAGGCGGTGAACAACGCCGTGTCCTGCGCCCGTCTGGTGGACAAGGACGTCCTGCTCGAGGAGTACGTGGACGGGACGGACCTGCGCATCGTGGTCATCGACTACCAGGTGGTGGCCGCGGCCATCCGCGTGCCCGCCTCCGTCGTCGGCACCGGCCGGCACACGGTGCGCCAGCTCATCGAGGCGCAGAGCCGCAGGCGCGAAGCGGCCACCGGCGGCGAGAGCCGGATCCCGCTGGACGCCGAGACCACCCGCTGCGTCCGCGCCGAAGGCCATGAGCTGGAGGACGTGCTGCCTGAAGGCCAGGTCCTCCACGTCCGCAAGACCGCCAACCTCCACACCGGCGGGACCATCCACGACGTGACCGCGAAGCTGCACCCGGTGCTCGCGCAGGCGGCGGTGGACGCGGCGAGGGCCCTGGGCATCCCGGTGGTGGGGCTGGACTTCCTCGTCCCGGACGTGGAGGGGCCGGACTACGTGATCATCGAGGCCAATGAACGTCCGGGCCTGGCGAACCACGAACCTCAGCCCACCGCCGAACGGTTCGTGGATCTGCTCTTTCCGCAGACGGTGGTCCGCTGAGAAGTAGAGGACGTGCGCAAGCTGCCCATCGACATCGACTACGTGGTGCGGATCCTGGGGGAGCTGCTCGCCATCCCCAGCCCCTCCGGGTACACGGACGCCATCGTCCACTACATGGGGGACGAGCTCTCGCGGCTGGGCATCCCCTTCGAGATCACCCGCCGCGGCGCCATGCGCGCCACGCTGCGCGGGAAGGTCCACGCGCCGGCCAGGGCCATCGCCGCGCACCTGGACACGCTGGGCGCCATGGTGAAGAACCTCAAGCTCAACGGGCGGCTGGAGGTGGCGCCGGTGGGCTCGTGGTCCGCCCGCTGGGCAGAGGGCGCGCGCTGCACCATTTACACGGACGCGGGCGCGCGGCGCGGCACGCTGCTCCCGCTCAAGGCGTCCGGGCACACCTTCAACGAGGAGATAGACACCCAGCCGGTGGCCTGGACCAACCTCGAGGTGCGGGTGGACGAGTTCTGCAACGACCTCGAGACCCTCAAGGCGCTGGGGTTCCACTCGGGGGACATGATCGCCATCGACCCGGGGACAGACATCTCGGAGAACGGCTTCATCAACTCCCGCCACCTCGACGACAAGGCGGGGGTGGCGGTGATCCTGGGGGTGGCGAAGGCGATCCGGGATGAGGGGAGCTCCCTGCCGGTGGACGCGCACCTGCTCTTCACCATCTCCGAAGAGGTGGGCTCGGGCGCCTCCACGGTCCTGCACGGGGACATCACCGCCATGATCGCGGTGGACAACGCCACCCCGGCGCCGGGGCAGAACTCCATCGAACATGGGGTCACGGTGGCGATGATGGACTCCACAGGGCCGTTCGACTGGCACCTGAGCCACAAGCTGGTGGAGCTGTGCCAGCAGCACGGGATCCCCCATGTGCGGGACGTGTTCCGCTACTACCGGTGCGACGCGGCGTCGGCCGTGGAGGCCGGCAACGACATCCGCACCGCCCTGGTCTGCTTCGGCGCGGACGCGTCACACGGCTACGAGCGAACGCACGTGGACTCCCTGCGCGCGCTGGGAGAGCTGCTCGGGCTGTATCTGCAGTCTCCGCGCACGGTGCCGCGGGACAAGATTGACCTGGGGCCCATCGACGGGTTCCCCACCCAGCCCACCGAGCCAGCGGAGCCCGGCGAGCCGCCGGAGAACCTCGAGAGCGACTGACCTGCGCTCCCGGAGGGCGCGCCGGTTCAGGGCGAGGGCACGCCCACGGTGGTGATGATGGCGGCGAGGTCCTCGTCGGTGAAGTAGATGCCGCCCCCCACGAACCAGTCCCGGCCGTTCAGGAGCCGGTTGAGGTCATCCCGCCGCTGCGCGTTGAGCACGTCATCCACACCGATGGACGCGAACAGATGCCCGAACGCGTTCAGGCGCAGGGCCGAGCGCACCCGGGGATAGGTCAGCTCCCGCACCGAGAAGTTGAACACGTCGGTGCGCAAGGAGAGGTGGTCTTCGAAGAAGTGCAGGTCCGCGCCCACGCCGCCGGTGTTCTCGATGATGCCGATGCGCAGGGTGCTGAAGTAGTAGCGCTTGGCGAACTGGGCGGAGAACTTGAGCCCTTCGGTGCGGAGCGTCCGGGTCTGGAGCACCGGGTCCCCGGCGCTGGGCGGGTTGGTCTGCAGGGTCTCCTGGGTCACGTGGCCGCGCGGGTCGTCCACCACCTCCAGCAGGTAGTACTTGTCCGGCCGGGGCGCGAGCCGCAGGCTCAAGGCCGTCTTCGCCGCGCCCTGGGACACCAGGTATTCGCTGCGGACCCCCACCTCCATCTGCAGGCCGGTGAGCCGGTCCGCAAACGCGGTCAGCTCCTCCACCGATTCGGAGACCTTCTGGCCGAGCCGCTCGTCGGTGAGGAACTTGCCGGCCACGCTGTCGCCCCTGGCCACGGAGCCGGTGATGTCCTCCAGGTTCTTGAGCGAGCTCTCCAGCCGGTTCAGGGTCTCCTTCACCGAGGCCACGCCCTCCTTGAGCTCGCCTTCGCCGGAGCCGATCACGTTCTGCACCGTGGCCAGCACGTCCTGCACCTGGTGGGTGATCTTGTTGATGTTGGAGACGATCTCCCGGACCTGCTCCTCCTGCCCGCGCGAGATGCCGCGCACGTCCTCGGAGAAGGACTCGAAGTTGGCGAGGATGCCGTTGAGCTTCTCGCCGGAGTCGCGCACCGTCTTGTCCACGCTCTCCGAGAGGTTCTTCAGGTTGGCGACGATGGACTCCAAAGATTCGGTGCCGCGGTCTCCGCCGAGCACCCGGCGCAAGGACGCGGTGACCTCCGAGATGTCGCCGGTGATCC
>CAZQVZ010000575.1:0-3021 GCA_964596895.1 uncultured Myxococcaceae bacterium | reverse complement strand
AGCCCCCGCCGGCCCGCCCGAGCCGCCCGGTGCGCGAGCACTCCGGCTCCCCGGAACCCGCGCGCGGCATCGTCACCTCCGAGTTCCGCGGCGCGCTCCTCATGCTCGGGCCGCTGCTCCTCGGCGCGCTCGCACCGCTCGTCATCGTCGCCCTGGTCTGAGCACGACGACGGCGCAGCCGGGTCACGGCGTCGCGCCAGCATCACGTCTTATCCAGCGTGGACCGCACGGAAGTGTTCGAGGTTCTCGACGATGATCCTGGTCTTCGGATGCAGCTCTCCTAGTGCGCGGTGAGCGTCGACAGCGAGACTTTCAAACTCTTCGACGGCCCTCGCGACCTGCCCCGACAGTGCAACGCAGCCAGCGAGCGTGTTCCGCGCGAAGAGCGTGTCCGGGTGGTCCGCTCCGAGCACCGCTTCGCGCCCCGTCCGCACATCACTGAGAACCTTTACTGCCTCTTCGACCCGATCTGCGCGTCTGAGACTCTCGCCGTACCCATAGCGTGCCTCGAGCGTGCGCGGATCCATCGGCCCCAGCACGCTGTCGAACCCGTGCACAACGACGCTGAACTCCTCGACAGCTAGGTCGGCCTCGCCACTCTCCCGGAGCCAGGCCGCGAGGGACAGCCGGGTGCCGAGCGCATCAGGATGAGAGCCTCCGATGTCAGCTGTCTGCTCGGCGAGCAGGGTGCGGAGCTCGGCAATAGCCGCGACCTGGTCCCCCATATGGCCGAGCCAGTTCGCGAGAGAGGCGCGGGTAACCCGAACCTCTCGGTGACCGCGGCCGAAGACCCGCTCCATGTCAGCCAGCACGGCGCGGTTCGCGGCGACAGCCTGGTCGTAGTTCTCGGCCTCACCGAGCATGTCGGCATGGATGGCGCGGGCTACGAGCGTGTGTCGATGGCAGGAACCGACCGCTGCCTCTCTTTCCAACACCATCTCGTGCGCTATCCGCGCGGCTCCTGCCAGGTCCCCGCACGATGCGGACCACTCGACCATCGAGTAGCGCATGAGGTAGGGCATCTCCTCGGGGACATCGGGGACGCCGCTGGTGCTGTCGAGAGCACCGACACCGTGACGAAGTGCGTCCGCAAACCGGTACTCCGCGGCCTCGTTCTGGGCCAGCACCCATCGAGCGGCCGCCGCTTCCCGAGAACGGTGCTCGGGGCTCATCGAGGTGAACCACCGTGCTGCCGTGAGCACGACCGGATCGGTGTGGTCGAGGAGCCACGTCTCTGCCATCCGCTCGTTCAGCAACCTCCTGAGACTGGCACTAGCAGTTTGGGTGACCTCTCCGCGGGCGCGGACGACGGCACTCAGCGGCCTTCGCTGCGTCATCGTCCACACGAGTTCTTGCAACAGTGCCTCACGGAACGCGATGAGCTCCGGCGCCTTGGTGGACTGGCACCATGCGATGGGATCGACCGCGCCGGCAAGCCCTTCTGCAACCATGTCGCGGGTCAAGCCAACGTACGGGCCGAGCTCTTTGACCACCTCAACGAGGAACTCTCGGGCGGCACCGCCACTGCCGACGACCGCCACTGAAGCCAGCGCGAGCGCACGCCGTGTTTCCTCCGGAAGTTCCCACCAACGCCTTTCCAAGACGTCGTGAATGCTCTTCGGGAGGTTCGCGAGCATCTGCTCGTCGACGACGAGGCGGGGCGACTCGTCCAGCTGGTCCTGAATCTCGTCTAGAGAGAGCCAGAGTCGCAGGAAGAGCGGGTTGCCGAAGCGGTCAGCAATGAGCTTAGCGTCGTGGGCGTCGGTCTCGGGCGCCACTTCGAGAACCAGCTTGTTGAGTTGGTTACCGAGCCCGGAAATGTCATGTTCTTCGAGGAGCGCCTCCCGCTTCAGAGAATCACGCCATGATGCGAACGCCGGGTTGCCGTACGCCTCCGGCCATGCGGTTCCAACCACGACCACGGGGTTGCCCTTTCGGGGGCGCGCCAGCTCGGCCAGCAAGGACCCGAACGCCTCGTCCATGAGATGTATGTCCTCGACGACCACGATCGTTGGGAAACCGGGCCCGGTGAGGCCTCGAATCACGCCGGCCAGCTCTTCTGCGGCGCTCTCCCACTGGACGTGGATCTGCGCCGTCAGGTCGACATCTTCCTCGAGGGCGCGGGCATTCTCGCGCCGCAGCCGTATCGCCTTGGACGCGCCGCGCACTATGCGGGTGAGCGTCGGCGTGAACGGAATCCCGATCCCGTTCTCGCTCAGGATCTCCAGCGCCTTGTCGGAGATCTCGTCGAGTGCCGCCTCTCGCACCTCCTCGACAACCGTCCACCAGGACGCTTTGATGCGGTGCGGAAGGCCGACACGTTCCTGCCGCGCGAGAGCAAGCGGCAGCGCATGCGCGGCGAGTTGAGCGCGTACCTGCTCCACAGGATTCACGAAGCCGCCGTCCGCAGTCTTCGCGTGGCATGCGAACGCCCACCATCCGAATGAGGGCAGTTCTTGAGGCTTCCACCTGAGGCCGTGAAGCGGCGGGGTTAGCTCCTTACGACTCGGGATCGGGTCAGTGCTCGCCATCCCGTCCGTGCCTGAGCTACCTGGTAAAGACTCCCAGTACCCTTGGCCCGCGCGCAGAGTCTCGTACAGCTCCCGAATGATGCGCGACTTCCCCACTCCGGAATGTCCTCGGAGCATCACCACGCGAGGGATTTTGTCGTCACCAGCGGCGACACTGGAAACGACTTGCAACAGGCGCGCCAGGGCATCGCGATGTTCCTCGCCGACGAAAAGCTCGTTGAGCGAACGCTCGCGGCTCTCCGTCCTCTCTTGGAGCTCGTCCGGGGTACTGCGCACAGGCGTCCTATCTCGCGTGGAACTTCGTATCCCAGGCCTACCCATCGGCGGTATCGGCTCGAGCTTGAGCAAGTCGCGCAGGAAGATCACGCCATCCTCAGAGCCGGCCCGCGACCGCTCTTCAGCATCTGCCCGGCGCACGCGCCGAAGTTCCGTGCGCGCCTTACCCGCTGGGCGTCGGAAGCCTGCGCGCGAGGAACTCCGTGGTCTGCTC
>CAZQVZ010000574.1:0-3024 GCA_964596895.1 uncultured Myxococcaceae bacterium | reverse complement strand
TGCGCGACGAGCAGATCCTCACCGCGCTGCTCGAGGACAACCAAAGGCGCATCGACGCCGGGCGCAGGCCCCAGTTCGTGTTCGACAAGGACGCGGGCGAGGTCTCGCTCGAGCGCGCGGGCGCGCCGTCGGAGGCGCCGCCTCTGGAGCTGCAGGCCGCGTTCGCCGCCGCGCTGGGCATCCCCATGGAGGGCGGCCGCCCGGTGCTGCCGCAGCGGGGCGCGCTCTCGGCAGAGACCGTGAAGGAGGTGGCGGACGCGCACGCCGCGCTCAAGGCCGCGGCGAAGGACGCGCGGCGGGCGGTGGCACGGGCCCTGCGCAGAAAGCTCGCGGATCTGGACCCCGGCACCTTCGAGAAGTCGGTGGTGAAGCTGCTGCACGCGGACGGGTTCCGGGAGCTGAAGGTCGCCAAGCGGTCGCGCGAATGGCAGATCCTCACCGCGCGCAAGAAGGAGGGCAGCCTGGAGCTGCGCTTCGCCATCCGCGTGCTGCACGGCAGCGCGCAGGTGGACAGGAAGGCGGTGCAGGAGTCCCGCAAGGACGCGCAGCACCACTCCGCCAACGTGTCCCTGCTGGTGAGCGCAGGGGAACTGCGCGCAGACGCCAGGGGCGAGGCCGTGGGCTCAGGCGGCCTCGTGTTCCTGTGGTGTGCAGAGGCGTTGGCGGAGCGGTTCCTGGACGCAGAGGTCGGCGTCACGGTGACCCGGCTGGAGTCCTTCGAGGTGGACGAGCGGTTCTTCGAGGCCGCGCGCGTGGACGCCGAGGAGGCCGCGCGCAAGCGCGAGGAGCGGCAGAAGGACAAGAAGCGCGACGAGCCCCGCCGCGAGCGCGACCGGGACCGCGACAAAGAGCGGAGCCGGGACCGGGACCGGGACCGGCAGGGTGAGTCGCCGCGGGCTGCAGAGGGTGGAGCGGCAGATGCCGAAGCGCCTTCCGAAGCCGCAGCAGCCGGCGAAGGGCACCCCGAACCGAAGGCTGAAAAGCGCGCCGCGGCGCCCGCCGAAGCGCGCGCCCAGCCCGGCGCGGACGCGGAGGCGGACGACGAGGGCGACGACGAGGAGGGCGAGGACGATCTCGAGGCCGCAGAGGCCTTCGTCGGCGGCAAGCCCGGCGCGGAAGGTGGGGCCGAGGGCGCGGCGGGCGCCGAGCGAAAGCGCCGTCGCCGCCGCCGTCGCGGCCGCCGCGGACGCGGCAAGAACGGTGAGGCCGGCGCCGCGGCCAATGGCGAAGGCGCAGAAGGGGGCGAATCCGCCGCAGCCGGACCGCCGGCGGAAGCTGGCGCGGAGGGCCATGCCCCCGCCCCAGACGTCGCCGCGTCGGAGGCTCCCGGCGCAGCTGAGGCGTTCGGCGGCGGCGAGCCCGGCGCAAAGGCCACCTCCAGCGCTGGCGCCGGGGGCGAGTCCGCCGGCACCGAGGCCCCCAGGGATGCCCCCAGCGAGGCTCCCAGTGAGGCCCCGGCACCCAGCGAGGCCCGTGCCTCCGTTGAGGCCCCCGTGGCGCCGGCTGCGCCGCCTCCCGCGCCCAACGGGGAGGGCGGTGCGGCGTAACCCCAGGACCTGGGTGCTGGGGGCCGCCTTGCTGGTGGCCCTTGGCGCCTGTACCCGCGCGCGGCACCCGGTGGTGGACATCGAGGTGCGGGGCGCGACGGTCAGGGACAACGCGCTGCTGGGCCTGGGGCCCGACGAGGTCGAAGGGCACCTGCGCGAGGTCCTGGAGGGCCACGGGCGGTTCCAGCTCGTCGAGAAGAAGGAGGGCGGGCTGCCCGGCGACGGGCGCCACGCGGCCCTGGTGCTGGAGGTCCCCTACACGCGCGAGTCGGTGAAGGACGGCAGGGAAGGGCTCTGGGCGGAGGTGGGCGTGAGCCTGGCCCTGCGCCGGAAGGTGGACGCGCTCGTCCACCGTTACGACGTGGTGGGGATGGGCGAAGTGCAGGTGAAGGGAGAGGGCGCAAAGGCGCGGCAGCGGGCCATGCGGGACGCGCTGACGAAGGCGCTGGAGAGTGCGGCCGAGGCGGCCCACCTTCAGCTCCGGGCGCTGCAGCGGACGGACGCGCAGTTGCTCGCGGAGCTTCGCGGGGATGGGCCCGGGCGCGAGTACGCGCTCACGGTGCTCACGGAGCGGCAGAACCCGGCGGTGGTGGAGGTGCTCATCGCCCGGGTGCGCGACGACGAGGATCCCCAAAGGGTGCGGGCAGCCATCGGCGCGCTGGCGGAGATGCGCGAAGAGCGGGCGGTGCGGCCGCTCATCGAGGCCACGCGTGGCCGGGAGTCGGTGTTCATCCGGGAGGTGGTCTTCGCGCTCGCGCAGATAGGCGGCGAGGAGGCCATGGCCTACGTCTTCACGGTGGCCCAGGGCCACGACGACCCGGCGGTCCGGGACGCGGCGCAAAGGGCGCTCGGTGAGCTGGAGGAGCGCACCCGGCGGAGCGCGGGTGTGTCCAATCGAGGGAGCGGCGAATGAGTGGGGTTGTCACGAAGGCAGCGGGGGCGGGGGCGACGGTGGCGCTGGTGCTTGGGGCGCTCGTGGCCACCGGCTGCGCGAGCCGGGAGGTCCGGCCCGAGGAGCGGCAGCGGCAGCTCCAGGAGTATCTGCCCCTGTCGGTGGGCAACTCCTGGACCTATGACCGGGCGTTCCTCGGCGAAGAGGGCGAGCAGACGGTCTCCATCATCCGGGAGGAGGATGGGTACTTCGTGGATGACCGCGGCAACGCGCTGGCGGTGGACGCCCACGGGGTCCGGGACCCGAAGCGGTACCTGCTGCGCTACCCGCTGGAGGCCGGCCGCGAGTGGACCACCATCGTCTCGGTCTCCAGCATGGAGCGGTACAAGATCCTGGACGTGGGCTTCCGCTGCGAGGTCCCCGCCGGCACCTTCGGCGACTGCGTCCGGGTGGAGGGGCGAAGCCGCATCGACGGGGAGAAGTGGATGGTGAACCAGATCACCTTCGCCCCGGGCGTGGGGATGGTGCGCTTCGAGTTCTTCCTCGACGACGGCGGCAAGCGGATCCCCCAGGGCCAGATGGTGC
>CAZQVZ010000573.1:0-3032 GCA_964596895.1 uncultured Myxococcaceae bacterium | reverse complement strand
GCAGCGCGCGTGCAGGGCCATGTGCCCCTTCTGGATGCCCACCGAGCCCAGCGCCCGCAGCGCGGCGAGGTTCTGCGCGAGCCCCACCGCGGCGAACACCATGGACAGTTCGCGCACGCTCTGGGTGCCCAGGATCTTCATCCCCAGCTGCACGCCGGGGTGGACCTTGATGGGCCCCCCCACCGTGCCCAGCGCCAGCGGCACCTCGATGCGGCCCACCAGCTGCCCACCCTCCAGATGCCAGGTGGACAAGGGCCGGTAGTGGCCGGACTGCGCGGCGTAGGCGTGGGCCCCCGCTTCAATGGCGCGCCAGTCCTGGCCGGTGGCAATGGCCACCGCGTCAATCCCGTTCATCACGCCCTTGTTGTGCGTGGCGGCGCGGTACGGGTCCGCAGACGCAAACCGGCTGGCCTGCGCCACGCCCTTCGCGATCTCCAGGCCCGGCAGGTCGAAGTCCGCGAGCAGCTCCACCGGAATCCGGCAGGACGCCCGCGCGAGCCTCCGGTCCGCGAGGTTGGAGAGGATGCGCAGGTACACGCGCCCCGACGTGACCTGTTCGATGAACGGGGCCACGCCTTCGGCGATCGTATTGATGAGGTTGGCCCCCATCGCCTCCTGGGTGTCGATGAGCAGGTGGACGATGAGCAGCGGCTCCCCGCGCGGCCCCTCCGGCGCAGGCAGCACCCGGACCTCCACGTCCTTCGCCCCGCCACCGCGCCGGACCATGGCCGGGTGGAAGCTGTTGGCGAGCGCGAGGATCTCCTCCTTGTGGGCCAGCACCGCCTGCGAGGCCTCCGTGGGGTCCCCGTAGTCGGTCACCTGGATCTGGCCGATCATCAGGGAGTCGTCCGCGTCCGCGCTGAAGCCGCCCGCCTCCCGGACGATCTTGGAGGCGAAGCTCACCGCCGCCACCACCGAAGGCTCCTCCACCGCCATCGGCACCACGTAGTCCTTGCCGTTGACCTGCAGGTTCAGCCCCAGACCGAGCGGCATGTGGAAGGTGCCCACCGCGTTCTCGATCATCGTGTTCGCGGTCTCGACGGCGAGGTTCTCCTTGCCGCGGAGGACGGCCACCTCGTCCGCCTGCAGGTCGAACATCAGCGCGATCTTCCGCAGCCGCTCCTCCATGGGGAGCTTGTGGAAACCCGAGATGCGAGAGGTCACGGTCTGAGCCATGGGCACTCCTTATATTGCTGAGAGCCAGTCCTTCAAATCACCGGTGATGACGGCCCCCTGCCCCCTGAGGTCAGTGGGCCTCGAACACCCGGTGAGGACCAACGCCTGAACCACACCCGTCACGACTGCTTGCAACGCCCGGTCCGCCGCCTCCGGCCCGCCTGCCTGCAGGGCCTTGAACAGCGGCAGCGCCATCCCCGCCACGTCCGCGCCCAGCGCCATCGCCTTCGCGGCGTCCAGCCCGTTGCGGATGCCGCCCGAGGCGACCACCGTCATCTGGGGCCCCACCGCGCGCCGCACCGAGGCGACCGCCGCCGCGGTGGGGATGCCCCAGCCGCTGAACGCCGCGCCCACCTCGTGGTTCACCCCTTCTGTTCGAAGCTGCTCCACGCGCACCCAGGAGGTGCCGCCGAGCCCGGAGACGTCCAGCGTCCGCACCCCGACCTCCTGCAGCCGCAGCGCGACCGTGGGCGAGATGCCGCAGCCCGTCTCCTTGACCACCAGGCGGTCGCCAAACGCACGCGCCAGGTCTCCCAGGATCCGGTAGCCGCCGCGGAAGTCCCGGTCCCCTTCGGGCTGGGTGAGCTCCTGGGCGGGGTTCAGGTGCACCGCCATCCCATCCGCGCCAATCGCCTTCGCCAGCTTCTCCACGCCGGAGGCGCCCACCTTCACCGCCTGCTGCAGGCCGATGTTCCCCAGAAGCGCCACCGTGGGCGCCACGTCCCGGACCGCGAAGTTCTCCACCCGCGAGGGGTCTTCGCTCATCGCCCGCTGCGAGCCGACGCCGAAGGCGACCCCATACTTCTCCGCCAGCGAAGCCAGCGCCCGGTTCACCTCGGAGGCGCGCGGCGTCCCGCCGGTCATCCCGGTCATCATCAGGGGGTAGCGCAGCGTCTTGCCCAGGAACGGCACCTTCGCGTCCACCTCCGAGACCGCCAGCTCCGGCATGGCGCAGTGCACGAGGTGCACGCAGTCGAACAGGGTGCGGTTCTGGGGGGGCTCCACCTCCGCCGTGGCTGCGATGTCGAGGTGCGCGTCCTTGCGGCGGGCGGTGAGTTCGGGGGCCATGGGGTGGGCGCGGGTCCTAACAAGGGGGGTGGGTGGACGCAAGGAACGCAAAGGGTTAGACGCACCGCCGTGAGAGCGGAAGGCACACCCGCACGACTGGCCATCTTCCTGCACGACGGTGCGTGGGACCGGATGCACCAGGGGCTGTCCGTGGCCGCCGCGGGCGCCGCGGTGGGGCGACCCGTGGACGTGTTCCTCTTCTGGTGGGCGCTCGAGCGGCTCGCACAGGACCGGCTGGACGAACCGGACTTCGCCACAGCGGGAGATTCATCACGGCAGGACCACGCGGACCGCCTCGAAGCGCGGGGGATGCCGTCCTTGCGAGACCTGCTCTCCCACCTGCGCCAAAGCGGCACCTGCACCCTCTACGCCTGCACCGGCTCACTCGCCGCGCTGGGGCTTCGGCCCCCGGAGCTCGAAGGGCGGGTCGATCAGCTCGTGGGCTGGACGACCATCCTGCAGCTCACCGCCGGGGTCACCGACCGGTTCTATCTGTAGCGGTCGCGGGCCGGCGCTTCGCCGTCGCGCGGACTAGCCAGCCACCGCGGGGACGTCCACCGGGGTGTCGCTGCGCGTGTCCTCCTTCGTGGGCAAGTCCTCGATGCGGTCGAACATCTCGAACGGGTTCTCCATCATCTCCCGCAGCGTCTTCGAGAGGACCGACGCGTGGTAGCCGTCGATGAACCGGTGGTCGAACGAGGCGTTCACGTTCATCACCTTGCCCGGCACCACCGTGCCGTCGTCCACCACCGGCACATCCTTCACCGCGCCCGGCGCCACGAAGATGG
>CAZQVZ010000572.1:0-3034 GCA_964596895.1 uncultured Myxococcaceae bacterium | reverse complement strand
CCGCGCCGCACCGTGAACGCCGCCTGGTGCTGGTTGTAGATGGTGGTGCCCACCAGGTCCGCCGGCAGGAGGTCCGGCGTGAACTGGATGCGCATGAAGGACGCGGTGACGGAGTCCGCCAGCGTGCGCACGGTGAGCGTCTTGGCGAGCCCGGGGAGCCCCTCGAGCAGCACGTGGCCGCCGGTGAGCAGGCCGATCAGGGTGCGCTCCACCATGTAGCGCTGGCCCACGATGACCTTGCCCACTTCGGTGAGCAGCGTGTCCACGAAGGCGCTCTCCTCGCGGACGCGTTCGGTGAGGGCGCGGATGTCGGTGTTCATGCGGTGGCTCGGGCGAGGGTGGAGCGAAGCTGTTCTTGAAGCGTGGGGGTGAGCAGGTACACGAACTGCGCGTCCCCGAAGCCGATGGTGTCCCCGTCGCCCAGGAGCGTCTCCTCGGTGCCGATGTCCTTCATGTTCACGAAGGTGCCGTTGGAGGAGCCCACGTCCTGGATGGAGCAGCCGGCCTGGGTGCGGTCCCAGCGGAGCACCGCGTGCAGCTTGGAGACGGTGGGGTCGGGGATCATCAGGGCGCACTCGGAGGTGCGGCCCACCTTGAGCTCTGCGTCGTGTCCCAGGGGCGGCAGCGTGGCCACCACCAGATCGTCGAACCGGGTGAGCATGGTGAGCACTTCGAGCCCGTTCTGGTGACGGGACTGGGCAGGAACGGTCCGCGCCTGCGCCAATTCCCAGAGCGCACGGCTCAAGAGTGGGGGCGGCGGCTTCTGGATGAGCACGAAGGGTCCGACGAAGTTCTCGAGCTCCTCCAGAGAACCGGCGAGGAGCGGATCACGCAGGGCCTTGACCGGGAACACGCGGCGGAACCTACCTCAGGCAGACCGCCGTGGCACGCAAAGGCCCGCGCCGTTCCATATTCCTGCGGCATGGCAGCCAGGGGCCCCCGACGCAGCAGTCGCAAAGCCGGCGCTCGGCGCGCGCCGCGCTCAGCGTCACGCCGTGTGGTCAGCGACCAGCAGGGGCCGCCCCGTCAGCCAGGCATGGCGGGCGAGCCCATCCGCGAACGCCGGGAGGAGGCGCGACGAGAGAAGCTGCAGTGAGCGTGGTGCTGGATGCGTCCGCGGTGCGCGTGGTGCTCGAGGGTGAGCGGGGCACCGACGCCGCCTCGCCCCACCCTGGAGGCGCGGCGAACAGCGCGGTGAACTGCGCCAGAGGCCCGGCCCACACTGACGCCCGCAGGACACGCTGCCTCGCAGGCCCCTCCCCTCTTGCGCCATCACCGCTATGAGGCCCGGTGGGTTCACCCCTCACGAAAGGAAGCGACCATGGCGGCGGTTCGGGAAGCGAAGGCGGTGTGGCAGGGCGCGTTGGCGGACGGCACGGGGACCATCACCTCGAAGAGCAGCGAGATCCTCCAGGAGACGCCGGTGACGTGGGCTTCGAGGACCGAGTCCCCGGGCGGCAAGACGAGCCCGGAGGAGCTGCTCGCGGCCGCGCACGCCTCCTGCTTCTCCATGCAGCTCTCCGGGCTCCTGTCGAAGGGCGGCCATCCGCCGGAGAAGCTGGAGGTCACCTGCCGGGTCACCTTCGACAAGTCGGGCGACGGGTTCGCGGTGACCACCAGCGCGCTGGAGGTGCACGGCAAGGTCTCCGGCATCGACGCGGCGGCGTTCACCCGCACGGCAGAGCAGGCCAAGGACCTGTGCCCGGTGTCGAAGGCGCTGGCCGGGAACGTCACGCTCAGCGTGAAGGCGACGTTCGGGTAGGCCTCACCGTCCCGGCGCGGCGTGCGGCTCGGACTGCGGTTTCGTTGCCGCTTTGATGCGGAAGACGGGGATGGTCATGGGCGCTATCCCCAGCTCCCCGCACGACCGCTGAACGAACGCTCGGAAGTAGGGCCAGAGGTGGATCATCGAGTTCGTCTGCGCGAAGGCGAGCAGGGTGTCGTCGCTGAACTCCGACTGCGCGAAGTACGACGCGACAACGTCGTAGGTCATGCGCGTGAAGTCCGCGTCTTGAACCTGGGCCGCGAGAGTGAAAGTCGCCCGCACGGCAAACTTCCCGTCTTGCCCACGCTGGAAGGCGACGCGCGGCTGGATGTTCAATTGGATGTCGCTGCCCGGCTCGGGCGCGTCGGAGACGAGGCGCGCAGTGAAACGAATGGCCCGCACGTCCTTCAGGGAGCAGGCCGCAGCCAGCTTGGCGACCTCCGTCGCGTCGACCAGGCTCGGCGAGCTCACGCGGCGTCCCGTGGAAGTGACTCGACCGGCGCGATGACCTGTTCGGGGCCCACGACATGGAGCCGCTTCGACATTCGAGGGACCCGGGAGAAGGGCATCACGCGCGTGTCGTGCGTCTCCACCTGCACGCTCCTCTCCGGTGTGGCAGGCGCCTCCGTCCACAGGCGACGAAGGTCACTGACGAGACCACGGGTCCGGGAGAGCAACATGAGCAGCGTCACCAGCGGCGCGCTGGCGCCCTTCCCTCCCTTGAGCTTCGAAAGATACCCAGCCGAGAGCCCCACGAGCTTCTCGAGGTCCCGTTGCGGAATGGTGCCCTTCAACTCGCGAATGGCGACCTCGGCTTTCGCGGCCAGCGCCTGCTGGTAGACGTCCTCCATTCGCTCGTCGACCTCCCGAGCGAGCGCGGCGTCGAAGAACTCCTCGCCGCAGTGATCACAGGTCGGAATGGCGACGTCTGCGGGGACCCGCAGATCTGGCATCTGCCGGAACGGCATCACGCGCCCTTCGACCGCGATGGGCGCAACCTGGCCTTCTCCACATGCGACACACACTCCGCTCATCGCTCCTCCTCCACACCTGCCGGTGAGAGCATTCCGCCGACGCGCTGCATGGGGTACTCGAGCGGGTGGACGGACAAGAAGAACACCTGATCACCCCAGGTGCCGTCTGTGACCGTGACCTTGAGGTACCAGGCACGGCAGCCGCCCCCGAACGCCCCGAGCAAGCCGTCCGACGCGCACAGCGCGAGCGACGACACCCTCATCGTCTACTACCACCACTCCTCGAGCTACGGCC
>CAZQVZ010000571.1:0-3061 GCA_964596895.1 uncultured Myxococcaceae bacterium | reverse complement strand
ACGCTCGCGCTCCCGCAGGCGATGATCGCGGTGATGGGGCCGGAGGCGGCGGTGAACGCCGTGTTCGCCAACAAGATCGCCGACAAGCCGGAGGCCGAGCGCGCGGAGTACGTGCAGAAGCTCCGCGACGAGTACCGGGCGGACGTGGACATCTACAAGCTCGCCGCGGAGCTGGTCATCGACCAGATCGTCCCCGGGGAGGCCCTGCGCGACGAGCTGGCGAAGCGCTTCGAGGTCTACGCGCACAAGAACGTGCCCGGGACGCGGAAGAAGCACTGCGTCTATCCGGTCTAGGAGCCAGGGCCCACCGGTTGCCCGTCTGCGTCGAACGCGCGGCCGGGCCAGGGTCTGCGGTCCCTCGCGGCTCTCCGCCGCGCGCACCGAGCCGTCCCTGCCGAGCCCGATCCGGACGGTGGCACCTGCCGCCCGTCCGGCGTCCTTCCAGCGCACCACGACGTTCCGCTCGCCGAGCCGGGCGGAGAAGAGCCCGGGCCCCGCGAAGACGACCGCCGCCCGTGCCGCGGCGGACGGACCGAACGCGCCCCGAGGCCGCGGCACGGCTGCGCGCGGACGCGTCGGGCGAGTCGCTCAGCTGCTGCTGGGGCATCCGGCGCGCGTGGGTCCGTTGCATCCGGTACGGGTGTCCGCCGCGCTCAGCGCTCTGGGGTTCCGGCATCTGCACTCGGCGAACCGGAACTCACCTTGAAGATAAACGGGTAGGTCACCACCACCCACCCGCCACCACGAGGTTCGGGGAATCTCCACCGTTTCACCGCACCCGCGATGCAGGCCTCCAGCGGCTGATCCTCCGCGGTGGAACTGGCCACCTCCGCGGTCTGCACCGCGCCCTCCGGATCAATCTGGAACCTGACCTCTATTTTTCCGTGCAAACCAGGCCGCTCCGACACCCGCTTCACGTAGCAGTAGCGAACCTGCTCCCGGTGCTTGTGGATGACGCTCCGGATCACGTTCTTGTCCAGCGTCCCCATGATCCTGAGGCCCTCCGCCGAGCGCCCCTTGCCGTCCGGACCGAAGAGTTTCGAAGGAGCGCTTGCATCAGCTTCGCCCGTCTCCTGCGCCAGGGCGGCGCCGCTGAACAGCGCCCCCACCGCAAGAAAGAGGGCGAACGCGTGACAGGGAGTCCTGGTCGGTTTCATCCTGCATCTCTATCAGCGATGGCCCTGACGCTGCCGCTCGCCGGCGCCGGACCTCGGCGATTCGGGCCAACGCGGCCCCCGAAAGGAGCGGCACGAAGTTGAGGGCGCACCCTCAGTGGAGGCGTCTTCCACGGACGGTGGGTCCCCGGGCAGGAGCAGCCCGGGCACGCGCGAGTCCTCGCACTTCCAGAATGGAAGTGAGCGCATGAAGTCCGCGCCGAAGTCGAGCTCGGCTTCGTAGACGTTGTGCTGCCGGCAGCGGAGTCCGAGGTTGTCCTCGGTGGCCACGCCGCCGCGCGCGAAGGGCTTGAGGTGGACCTGGAGTTGGTGGGTTGAGTCGCACCGCTTGCCAGAGGTGCCCACGAAGGCGCAGCGGCTCTGGTCTCGGAGCCAGACCGCGCGCAGCACCGCGGCGGAGATGTAGCGGCTCGGCTTCGCTGTCGGCTGAGTGGCCACTTCCGCGATGGAGGTGGAGATGGAGGCGGAGGCGGTGGGCGCCGCGGTCGGGTTGACCGGTGCGGCAGCACCTCGCGGGGACTTCGTGGCGCCGGCGCGGCGGCGCTGGACGAGCGGGCGCCGCATCAGCGGAGGCCGCGAGGACCGCCACGTCGCGCTCGGTCCCGTGCGCGGCCTGCTCGAGGAGCGCCTCGTGGTTCTCCAGGGTGAGCACGTCCTTGAGGAGGACCAGGCGGGTGAGGGTGAGTTGCTTCGCGGAGCGCCCGAAGCGTGCGGCCCGACAACTGCTGCTCCCTGCCTGCAGGTGTTGGCCTGAACTCGGCACCCAGCCCAGCCGGTGCAACCGCGCGATCCCATGGCTGATCTTTCACCGGACGCTGTGCTAAGGCCCACAGCCCTCATGCACGTCGAGCTCCCCGAGAGTCACCGCGCCCTGAAGTCGGCGCTCCGAGATTTCTGCGAGAAGAAGGTCAAGCCCCACGCCCGCGAATGGGACCGCCACGAGCAGTTTCCCATGGACGTGGTCCGCGAGCTCGGCCAACTGGGCGTGATGGGCATCCTCGTCTCCGAGGAGTACGGCGGCGCCGGCATGGACGCGCTGGCGGTGGCGGTGGCGGTGGAGGAGATCGCCCGCTACGACGGCTCATTGGCGCTGACGGTGGCCTCGCACAACGGCCTGGGCACCAGCCACCTGCGCGTCTTCGGCAACGACGCGCAGCGCAAGAAGTACCTGCCGAAGCTCGCCAGCGGGGAGTGGCTCGGCGCCTGGGGCCTGACCGAACCGGGCAGCGGCTCGGACGCGGCGGGGATGAAGACCACGGCCGTCCGCAAGGGGGACAACTGGGTCTTGAACGGCGCGAAGATGTTCATCACCCAGGGCACCGTGGGGGACGTCTTCGTGGTCCTCGCGGTGACCGACCCTGAGAAGAAGCAGAAGGGAATCACCGCCTTCGTGCTCGAGAAGGGGATGGCGGGGTTCAGCCAGAAGGCCATCCACGGCAAGCTCGGCATGCGCTCCAGCGACACCGCGGAGCTCATCCTCGAGAACGTCGAAGTTCCGGACTCGCACCGCGTGGGCGAGTTGGGCATGGGCTTCATCGACACCCTCAAGGTGCTGGACCGGGGCCGCATCACCATTGGCGCCTTGTCGGTGGGGTTGTTGCGCGGGGCGCTCGAAGAATCGGTGCAGTACTCGAAGGACCGCACCGCGTTCGGCCAGCCCATCGGCGAGTTCCAGGCGCTGCGCTGGATGATGGCGGACATGAAGACCGAGCTGGAGGCGGCGCAGCTGCTCGTCTACCGCGCGGCGTCGCTGCTGGACGCGGGCAAGCCCTACACGCGGGAGGCCTCCATGGCGAAGCTCTTCGCGTCGGAGGCGGCCATGCGCGGCTGCAACAAAGCGGTGCAGATCCACGGCGGCTACGGCTACACCAGCGAGTTCCCGGTGG
>CAZQVZ010000570.1:0-3064 GCA_964596895.1 uncultured Myxococcaceae bacterium | reverse complement strand
GCTTCTGGTAGATGCACGCCTTCATGCAGTCGTTGCAGATGCGGTGACCGGTCCCCGGGCACATCGGGTTGTCGATCATCACCATCGCCAGGGCGCCCAGCGCGTCGCCCTTCGCCTTCAGCGCGTGCATCTCGCTGATGCGCTCCTCGAGCGGGCAGCCGGTGAGCGCGATGCCGAGCGGGTTCCGCTTGAAGGAGTGCTTCTCCGCGGCGGGATCTTTGGCCTTGAACCCCTTCGAGCACGAGTCCTTCTCGCGCTCGTGGCAGATGACGCAGTACTCCACCTCGTTCATCACCTGCCGGGTGGTGCCGCGGGGGTCGGTGAGCTTGAAGCCGTCGCGCCGGCGCAGGTGGTGGTCGGGGCCTTCGAGGACTTCGTCCCGTTCGGGCTCGGGGAGCTTCAGCTCCACCAGGTTGTCGAACGCGAGCGCCTTCGGCTGGTGGTGGGTGATCCAGTGCTTCACCTGGCGCGCGCCCTCAGGGTGCAGCGCGCGGGCGTAGGTCCACCTGTCCGCGAGCGACAGAAGGCCCCTCACCGCGTGCAGCTCTCCTGCGTCATCTCCCGAGGAGACCAGCGTGCTGCCGAAGGCGGCCTTTCCCTCCTCCGTCTCCACGAGCGCCGCACGCAGCCGCGTCCAGCGCGCGCGCAGCTCCGGCGTCCGGGCCGCCGTGGCCTCGTCCTTCGGGAGCTGCCCTGCGAAGAGCTTCTCCAGCTCCATCAGGGAGAGCACGCATTCGGCCACCGCGCGCTCGTCGTCGCCGTCTTCGACAGGGGGCTTCGCACCGGCACCGGCACCACCCGCGCCGCTCGGGGGCGGAAAGCCCAGCTGCATGAGCAGCCGCATCCGCGCGTCCAGCCCTGGGAACTCGTCCGCCGTCGGCCGGTCCGGCGCGCCCTTGCGGAAGACGCGGCGGGTGATGAACTCGCGCTTGAACTCGAAGAGGCGCTTCTCCCGCGTCAGCCGCTCCGCCGCCTTCGCCACCTCCTCCTCCAGCCGGAACAGCCGCGCCACGAACCCGGAGAGGTGGAGGGAGAGGCGGATGAGCAGGTCCGACTCCTTCGGGCCAGCAAGGCCCTTGCCGCCGGACTGCCGGTAGGCCTCGAACTCGGAGAAGAGCGCGGGGTCCGCGCGGCGCACCTCGTCGTCGAATCGAAGGGCGAGGCGCTCGAGCCCCGCCGGGTCGTAGAGGTCTTCGAACCGGAACCCGTCGATGCCGGGCTGGAAGGAGGGCGGATCCTGCAGGAGTGGGTGCGTCATCGGAGGTCGGAACCCTCTATTTCAGGGGCGGAGGGCAGGCAAGGATCACCCTCCGGAGGAGGCGCGCCACTCGGCGTGGAAACGGCGCAGCGCGTCGTCGAGCGGCAGGGGCTTCTCGGAGAGCTCCGCCCGCGCGCGGTCCACCCGGAGCCCTGCCCGCGGCGGCCTGGGCCCTGCGAGCTTCACGTCCGCGAGCGCGGTGGGGACGAGCAGCGCTTCGTCGAAGCCAAAGGTTGCGCACAACGCGCGGCCGAAGGCCACCCGGTCCAGCGAAGCTTCGCCCGCGGCGTGCCACGTCCCCGCCAGGCCCCGGAGGCCAATCTCCGCCACCATCCGCGCGCAGCTCTCCGCCAGCGTGGGCGTGATGACCTGGTCCCAGAAGAGCTTCACCGGCTGACCCTGCGCGAGCTGGGTCACCAGCCAGGCGCCGAAGTTCTGCTTCCTTTCGGGTGGCCAGCCGTAGACCACCGCCGTGCGCACCACCGCCGAAGCAGGGAGCAGCGCCCGCACCGCCAGCTCCGAGGCGTGCTTGGAGAGCGCGTACGCCCCGTGGGGGTTGGGCGTCGCGTCCTCGGGGTAGGGCCCGTCCCGCCCGTCGAACACGTAGTCGGTGGACAGGTGCACGAGGTGCGCGCCCACCCGCTTCGCCGCGCGGCAGAGGTTCACCGTCACCTCCACGTTGCCGCGCCAGGCGCCGCAAGGGTCCCGCTCGCAGGCGTCCACGTCGGTCATGCCGGAGGCGTTGAAGACGACGTCTGGGCGGACCTCGTCCACGAGCGCCTCGACGTCGGCGGGGCGCGCGAGGTTCACCGCCTTCAGCGGCTGGGCAGGGGAGCGGGCGTCCTCGGGGCGTGGGCGCGCGGTGCCGGTGACCTCGTGGCCCGCCGCGCGCAGCACGCCAGCGAGCCTCGCGCCGACCAGCCCCTGTGCCCCGGCGACCAGCGCGCGCGTGGGCGCCACCGTCAGCTCCCGGAGGAGAGAAGCTGCACCTTCGGCGCCTCCACCCACTGGTGGCCGATGTGCACGGCCCCGAAGCCGCCGCCTTCCCCCTGGACGACGAGCAGGTCCAGTTCGCGCCGCGCGTCGAGCACGGTGCCGTCCGGGGCGCGGACGTTCACCTCCAGCCCGTAGGTGCCGTCCGACAGGGGCAGGGACTTGAGCACCAGCTCCAGCTCCGTCCGCTCCGGCACCGGGCAGAGCGAACGGCGGGTGCTCCACAGGGGCATCCCGCCCGGCCGGAGCAGCGAGAACTCCACGTCCACCCGCGGCACGTCACAGAAGCGCTCGAGCTCGAGCCGCACCCCGAAGCCGTCCTCCGGGCGGATGGTGCGCACCTCCGGCAGGTGCAGCGCCGTCAGCTCCACCTCGAAGGTGCCCCAGCGGCGGCCCACCTCCGCGGGCGGGCCCTTGCGCGGCTGCTGCGCGAGCTGGGCCGGCGCGCTCTGCGCGGAGAGGGCGGCCTCCTCCGCGGCGACCACCCGGTGGTAGTGCGCCACCACGTCCCGCGGGTTGCCGGCGTCGCGGACCAGCCCACCGTCCAGCCACACCGCGAAGTCGCACCAGTTTTCGACGGTGGCCAAATCGTGGGTGACCAGGACGATGGTCTTCCCGGACGCCTTGAACTCGTTCATCCGCGCCATGCTCTTCTTCGAGAAGTGCGCGTCACCCACGGCGAGGATCTCGTCGATGACGAGGATGTCCGGGTCCACGTGCGTGGCCACCGCGAACGCCAGCCGCATGTACATGCCGCTGGAGTAGGTGCGCACCGGCTCGTCGATGAAGTCGCCCAGCTCGGCGAAGGCGATG
>CAZQVZ010000569.1:0-3070 GCA_964596895.1 uncultured Myxococcaceae bacterium | reverse complement strand
CCGCCGGGGTTGCTCCGGAGAGAGCGCCTCGGCGATCTGCCGCAGCAGCGCGGGCATGGTGTCGAAGATGATCGGGCGCCGCTCGGTGGCCACGGCGGGGATCTCCTTGCGCACCCGCTCGACCCACGCGTCGAGCATCCGGTTCTTCTCGGCGAGCAGCCGCCCCGCGGCGGCCGTGGCTTGCCCTCGCAGGCCCTCGTCGTCTCGGTGTTCCATCACCGCAAGGTAGGGCGCGACGGCGGCCGCCGTAGGCAGGCAGCCACCCAGGCGTCAGCGCGGCGCGCCGACGTGCGTTTGACGGCGGTCCCCGCGCGCTCGTCCCCGTGGCGACCGGGCGGCGGCGGAACTATGGTGCCGGTGTCATGGCCACGCCGCCCCCCAGGGAGATCCCCAAAGCGTTCCCGGAGATGCGCCCGAGCAAGAGCGCAGACAGGTTCCGCGAGGACGACCTGAAGCGGATCAGGGCCATGACGCCGGAAGAGCGCATCCTGCTCGCGCTGCGGATAGGCCGGCGGGATGCGCTGCTTCGTCGCCTCGGCAAGGGCGCTTCGCACGGGCTGTGACCATGACCCGGTCGCTCACGGACGAAGAGCTGCTTCGAGTCGCTGAACGGGTTGCGGCCGTTCTCCGGGCTCGAGGCGTGGACTCCGCGCTCATCGGAGCAGCCGCGATGGCTGTTCACAACTACGCCCGGTCGACGGAAGACATAGACCTCGCGACGGCGGTGATGCCGAGCCCCATCCTGGGCTCGGCGGCCGAGGAACTGCGGACGCTCGGCTACGACGCCGAGTACATCCATCCCGATGCGGACGACCCGCTCGGAGGGATGATTCGAATCACGCTCGAGGAAGACGTGACGGTCGACGTCGTGAACTTCCTCAATCCCTGGACCGTCGGGGCCGAGCCCATCGTGCGGGACGCGCTCCCGAAGGGGACCCCTCTCGAGGCGTACAACCTCAAGGTCGTCCCGCTGGCGCACCTCATCGGCCTGAAGCTCTACGCGGGTGGCAGCAAGTCCAGGCACGACGTCCTCGAGCTGCTCCGCGCCAACCCGGAGCTCGACCGCAAGGCCTTGCGGTCCTTCCTGGCCGAACACGGCCTGGCCGAAGCGCTCGACGCGGTCGTCGGGGCCCCGGACGACCCGCCTCAGGCCGAGTAGCCGCCGGGAGGGCACCCGGTTAGCCTGTGCGGCGTGTCCCAGAACCCAGACCTGATCGTCCTCCACGAGCATCCCCTCTGGCAGCAGCCGCTCTTTGACGCGCTGCAGCGCCGCGGGGTGCGCTTCGAGGCCCTGGACCTCAAGCAGAACGCCTTCTCCGACACGGCGGCGCCGCGGGCGAAGCTCTACTTCAACCAGGCCTCTCCCTCCGCCTACGTCCGCGGCAACCTGCGGGCGGTGCCCTTCGCGCTGGCGCAGATGCGCGCGCTGGAGCTCGGCGGGGCGCGGGTGCTCAACGGCTCGGCGGCGTTCGCGCTGGAGCTCTCCAAGAGCGCGCAGGCGGCCCTGATGCACAGGCTCGGCATCGACTGTCCGCGCGCGTGGGTCTTCAACGACGTGGACGCGCTCGCGCCCCATGAGGCGCACCTGCGCTTCCCGGCGCTGCTCAAGCCGGAGCAGGGCGGCAGCGGGGCGAGGATGCACCTCGTGAACTCGCTGGAGGAGCTGCGCGCGCTGCTCTCCGCGCAGCCGGAGCTGTGGCTCCCGGACAACCTCCTCTTGCTCCAGGAGTACTTCCCCACCGACCCTGAGCGCGGGATCGTCCGCATGGAGTTTTTGGGCGGCGAGCTGCTCTACGCCATGCGCGTGGTGAGCCACGGCCGCTTCAACCTGTGCCCGGCGCCGGTGTGCAACCCCGAGGGCGAAGGAGGCGAGAGCGCCTGCGAAATCCCCGCGCAGCCCTCGAAGCCGGTGGAGTTCTACCCGTACCCGGAGGTCCCGAAGGAGGCGGTGGAGGCGGGCCGGCGCATCTGCATGGCGGGCGGGCTGGACGTGGCGGGCATCGAGTACCTCGAGACCGCCGACGGCCGCCGCGTCTTCTACGACCTCAACGCCAACTCGAACCTGCGCCCGTCCATTGGCGAGGCGTTCGGGTTCGACCCGTTCGAACGCGTGGTGGACTTCCTCCAGCGCCAGCTGCAAACCACCGAGCGGGCAGGCACGGGCTCGTTGACTGAGCGCAACGGCCTGCGCCTCGTCGACGCGCTATAAGCCCCGCGAGATGTTCACCGGGCTCGTTCAGGACAAGGGCGTCGTGGAGCGCGTGCTCCCGGGCGGCACCACCGATCTGTGGATCCACACCGGGCTCGGCGCCTCCGGGTTCGAGCTGGGGGAGTCCATCGCCGTCGACGGCGCGTGCCTCACGGTGGTGGAGACGAAAGGGGACGCCTTCCGGGTGCAGGCGGCCGAGGAGACCCTGCGGCGAACCACGCTGGGCAGCCTGAAGGCCGGGCAAGCGGTCAACCTGGAGCGGGCGCTGCGGCTGGGGGACCGGCTGGGCGGCCACCTGGTGCAGGGGCACGTGGACGCGGTGGCGGAGCTGGTGGAGCGGCGGACGGAAGGCACGAGCCTGCTGCTGTCCTTCACGCAGCCGGGGAGCCTTCGGACCTGCTTCATCGAAAAGGGCTCGGTCACGCTGGACGGGGTGAGCCTCACCCTGACCTTCGTGGACGCGCACCGCTTCGGGGTGATGCTGATCCCCCAGACGCAGGCGGCCACCACGCTGGGTGACAAGCGGGTGGGCGCGAAGGTGAACGTGGAGGGGGATCTGATTGGCAAATACGTCGCGCGGCTGTACGCGCTCGGCGAGCGTCCGGGCCAGGGGCTGGGCGTGACGCAGGCATTCATCGACGCGGCGGGGTTCGCCCCTCCGCGCAGGGAGTAAGACGTGGGCAAGGCGAAGGCCAGTCTGGTGGAGAAGGCGCTCTCGGACATCCGCCGCGGGCGGATGGTGATCCTCACCGACGACGAGGACCGCGAGAACGAAGGCGACCTGGTGATGGCCGCGGAGAAGATCACCCCGGCGGCGGTGAACTTCATGGCGACGCACGGGCGCGGGCTCATCTGCCTGTC
>CAZQVZ010000568.1:0-3074 GCA_964596895.1 uncultured Myxococcaceae bacterium | reverse complement strand
TCGTGCTGCAGCCGCTCGCCTCCGCCGAGGCCTGCCTCTCCGAGGACGAGCGGGAGCTGGGCGTGTGCCTCGTGGACATCGGGGGTGGGACCACCGACATCGCCATCTTCTCGGGCGGCGCCATCGTCCACACCGCGGTGATCGCGCTGGGCGGCAACACGCTGACCAATGACATCGCCATCGGCCTGCGGACGCCGACGCACGAGGCGGAGCGGATCAAGCAGAAGTTCGGCTGCTGCATGACCGGGCTCATCGACAAGGACGAGACGCTGGAGGTGCCGTCGGTGGGGGGGCGGCAGCCGCGGGTCCTGGGGCGGCAGATCCTCTGCGAGATCCTCGAGCCGCGGGTGGAGGAGATCTTCCAGCTGGTGCAGCGGGAGATCCAGCGCTGCGGCTTCGAAGACCTGCTCGCGTCCGGCGTGGTCATCACCGGTGGCTCCACGCTCCTGGCGGGGATGCCGGAGCTGGCGGAGGAGGTCATCGGCCTGCCGGTGCGCCGCGGCGTCCCCCGCGGAGTGGGCGGGCTGGTGGACGTGGTCAAGAGCCCCATCTACGCCACCGGCGTAGGGCTGGTGGTCTACGGCGCGCGCAACCAGGACCGGCGGGTGTTCCGCATCCGCGACGAGAACGTGTACCGCAAGGTGAAGGGCCGGATGCGCGAATGGCTCGAAGAGATCTTCTAGGACGCCGACCCACGGAACCCCAAAGGGATACCCAATGACCAACTATTCAGAGAGCAAGCAGACCGCGAAGATCCGGGTCGTCGGCGTGGGCGGCGCGGGCTGCAACGCCGTCAACACGATGATCGAAGCCGCCCTGGACCGGGTGGACTTCATCGCCGCGAACACCGACATCCAGGCGCTGGCGGCCAACAAGGCGCCCATGAAGATCCAGATTGGCGCCACCCTGACCAAGGGGCTGGGCGCTGGCGCGAACCCGGAGATGGGCCGGGAGGCGGCCATCGAGTCGCGGGACATGATCGCCTCGCAGCTGGAGGGCGCGGACATGGTGTTCGTGACCGCGGGCATGGGCGGCGGCACCGGCACCGGCGCGGCCCCCATCATCGCGGACATCGCCAAGAGCCTCGGCGCGCTGACCGTGGGCGTGGTCACCAAGCCGTTCCTCTTCGAGGGGAACAAGCGCCGCAAGCAGGCCGAGCAGGGACTGCAGGAGCTCAAGGCGGCGGTGGACACGCTGATCACCATCCCCAACCAGCGCCTGCTCAGCCTCTCCGACGCGAAGATGCCGCTGCTGGAGACCTTCAAGCGCGCGGACGAGGTCCTGCTCAACGCCGTGCAGGGCATCTCAGACCTCATCCAGTACCACGGCTACATCAACGTCGACTTCGCGGACGTGAAGACGATCATGAGCGACCGCGGGCTCGCGCTGATGGGCTCGGGCAGGTCCGCGGGTGACAAGCGCGCGCTGGCGGCCATGCAGCAGGCCATCTCCAGCCCGCTGCTCGAGGACGTCACCATCGACGGGGCGACGGGGCTGCTCATCAACATCACCGGCGGCCGCGACATGACCCTGCAGGAGGTCAACGAGGCCTTGACCCTGGTGCACGACGCCGCGGATCCGGAGGCGGAGATCATCTTCGGCTCGCTGATCGACGACACCATGAAGGACGAGGTGAAGATCACCATCATCGCCACCGGGTTCCAGCACCGCGACGCGCGGCAGCGGGGGCAGGTCCTCCAGCCGGTGCAGGTGCCGCTCATCTCCCGGCCGGTGGCCAGCGTCTCCAGCCCGAACCTCTCCTTGCCGCGCGAGCGCGAGGAGGTGGCCCTGGTCCCGGCCGCCCGCGGCGCCGTCACCGCCGCCCCGCGCGCGGTGGAGAGCCCGCGGACCCTGGTGGTCAACCGCGAGCCCAGCCTCCCGGTGGATGAAGACCAGTTCGACATCCCCACGTTCCTGCGCCGGCAGGGACACACCGAGATGCCGTAGTCGCTTCGCAGGACGCAGTGTGCCGTCGCAGTACGCCGTCGCAGTACGCCGTCTGGTCGCAGCACGAGCACTGGCGCCGCTTCCCCCCAACCGTCGCGGCCGGGGGAGGCGGCGCTTCTCTTTGAACGCCGAGCGCCCCCGCTGGCCATGGCGCCAGGTGGCCGCGTTGACACCTCCGCCGCCCGGAACGACCCTCACGCCATGGCCTACTACTTCCGGTCCGTCCGCTCGCGCTTCGTCCTGCCGCGCGTAAACGAAGAGAAGGCCCTGGCGGCGCTGAAGGCACGCAACCTCGAGGTGGCCATCTTCGACGGGGCGCCCATCGAAGACGAGGACGAGGCCGAGCCGGCGGTCGCAGCGTCCGAATCACTGGAGGACGCGCTGGAGCTGTGGGGCTGGCGTCTCGACCGCGGGGCGGACGGTGACATCGAGGCCGTGGGCATAGAGAGCGGCCAGGTGGGCGGCGGTGAACGCGGCCTGCTGGAGGTGCTCGCGCCGTTCGTGCGCGGCAGGGCCTTCATTCAATTGCGCGGCGAGGACGGCGCGGACCTGCTCTGGGAGATCGACGAGCGCGGGCAGGTGCGCTGTGACACCGACAGGTGAAGGGGCCCGGCGCCGCCGGCGCGCGGACGCCAGGGGGTAGAGGGCGTCGTCGAGCGCGGCGCTGACTCGAGGTCACCCGCGCGGCGATGCTGCGGCAAGCTTCCGAGAGCTCCCGCCGAGCCGTCCCTCCCAGGCGCCTCAGTGGGAGAGGGCGTAGTCCAGCGCGGCGCAGACCGCGGCCACCTGCGCGGCGATGCACTGCTCCGGAGTCGTCCTGGGGCTGTCCGGGTAGACCTCGGTGGTGGTGACGAACCGCGCGTTGGTGAGGCCGGCGCACAGCCCCAACTTCTTCACCGGATAGTTGATGACGCCGGGCCCCGCGATGGGGGTTTCGATGATCTGCCCCTTTCCGTCCGCTGGGGCGATGTGGGTGACCTTCTCCACCGCCGAAATGATCGCCTGCTGGAACGAAGGCTGCGGGTTCTCCTCCGCGCCCACCAGGTAGAAGCCGTCGGGGATCTCACCGGGTTCGTAGGGCTTGCCGTCGCGCGCGGCGAGCGCCGGGCGGAACTCGGACTCGTCGG
>CAZQVZ010000567.1:0-3104 GCA_964596895.1 uncultured Myxococcaceae bacterium | reverse complement strand
CAAGGACGCGGCGCAACCCTGGCGGCGCAGTCGGGGCGGCGCCTCGGCAAGGACGCGGCGCAACCCTGGCGGCGCAGTCGGGGCGGCGCCTCGGCAAGGACGGGGCGCAACCCTGGCGGCGCAGTCGGGGCGGCGCCTCGGCAAGGACAAGGACGCGGTCGCAACCTCCGCGGCGGCGTCCATGTAGGAGCCTGGGCCCGTGAGTTCGGTCCGCCGGGGCGCGCGTCACCGCGGGGCGCGCGTCACCGCGGGGCGCTGCCGCGACGTGATCGCCATTCGCGACGACGGCGAAACAGGGACAGCCTCACGGATCAACGAAACGCCGCGGGTCGTGGCAACGCACCCGGGCAGCCCGGCGGGGCCGCAACCACGCGCCGCAACCACGCGCCGCAACCATGCGCCGCAACCACGCGCCGCGACCACGTGCCGCAACCACGCGCCGCAACCACGCGCCGCGACCACGCGCCGCAACCACGCGCCGCACCCACGCGCCGCACCCACGTGCCGCACCCACGTGCCGCACCCACGCGCCGCAACCGCGCGCAGAGAACCACGGGGCCGAAGCCAACCCGCTCACGTCGACCGGCGGAACACCGCGGGGCGCGACCCCGGACGCCCGAACGACAAACGCCCCGCCGCGACGAGCGCGAGCGGGGCGTTGCCTTCAGGCACCTGCGAAACCGGGATGCCTACTTCTTGTTCTTCCAATCGTAGGAGACGGTCTCGATGTTGCGGAAGAAGTAGGCGACCTCGATCGCCGCGTTCTCCACCGAGTCCGAGCCGTGCACGGTGTTCGCCTCGATGCTGGTGGCGAAGTCCTTGCGGATGGTGCCCGGGTCCGCCTTCTCGGGGTTGGTGGCGCCCATGATCTCGCGGTTCTTCAGCACCGCGCCCTCACCCTCGAGCACCATCAGGACGACGGGGCCGGAGGTCATGAAGGTCACCAGGTCCTTGAAGAACGGACGCTCCTTGTGGACCGCGTAGAAGCCTTCGGCCTCCTTGGCGGAGAGGTGCTGCATCCGCATCGCCACCGGCTTGAGGCCCTTCTCCTCGAAGCGGGAGACGATCTTCCCGATGATCCCCTTCTCCAGTCCGTCCGGCTTGATGATCGACAGCGTGCGCTCGATGGCCATGGTGTCTTCCTTGGTTTGGTGAGGCCTACAGGTTTGGCGCGCCCGATACCGCAGCGCGCCGTCCCTGTCGAGCACTGCCCGCTACCGCGCGGGCGCAGCGCTCGGACGCAGAACCATTCGCCTTTCGAACAGCGGCCGCAGGCAGGCGGCCTTCTGCGCGCAGTCATCCAGGGCCTCGCAGGCTTCGAGCTCTGCGGGCTCCGTTGCCGGCACCGGCTGGGCGCTCTGGGCCCGCGCCTCACACCGCTCCTGCCGCGCCTCCAGCGGTCCCGTTCCATTCGCGAGCACCGCCTCCTTCGCCTTCTCTTGCGCGGACTCGAGCACCCCGGGCCGCTGCGAGACGCTCGCGAACCTCGGGTCGCTCTCCACGCGCAACTGCACGAGCAGCGCCGCCACATCATCCGGGCACTGCGCGGCCTGCTCCGCCAACTTCACGCAGTGGACCGCCAGGTCTTCGACGGACAGGGCTTCAGCGGCAGGCGCCTCCTCCTCCTCCACGGCCGAAGGCTGGGGCTCTTCGGCCTCCACCTCCGGCTCCGGCGGAACGGAGGCGATCTCCCCGGAAGGGTCCCCGGGCTCTGCGGCCGGGGTCTCCCTGGACGGGGTGGCGCAACCAGCGCCGACGAGCATGAACAGCACGACGGCGCTGGCGGCCTTCATCTACTTGCCGCCCCGCTTCGGCGCGCCGCGCTTGACGGCCTCCTGCAGGGTGGTGCCGAGCTCCGCGGGGGAGTCCGCCATCACCACGCCGGCCTCGCGCATGGCCTTGATCTTCTCGCCCGCGGTGCCCTTGCCGCCGGCGATGATCGCGCCTGCGTGGCCCATCCGCTTGCCCGGGGGCGCGGACACCCCGGCGATGAAGCCCGCCATCGGCTTCTTGAACTCGCGGGCGATGTACTCGGCGGCCTCTTCCTCCGCGCTCCCCCCGATCTCGCCGATCATGATCACCGCATCGGTCTCCGGGTCGTCGTTGAAGAGCTTCAACACGTCCACGAAGTTGGTCCCGTTCACCGGGTCACCGCCGATGCCCACCGCGGTGGACTGCCCCAGCCCGAGCTGCGTGAGCTGGAACACCGCTTCGTACGTGAGCGTGCCCGAGCGGGACACCACGCCGATGCGGCCGGGCTTGTGGATGTGGCCGGGCATGATCCCGATCTTGCACTTCGCGCCGGGGGTGATGACGCCCGGGCAGTTGGGGCCAATCAGCCGCACGCCCGGCTTCGACGCCAGGAAGCGCTTGGCCTTGATCATGTCATTCACCGGGATGCCTTCGGTGATGGCGATGACGAGCTCCACCCCCGCGTCAGCCGCCTCCATGATGGAGTCCGCGGCGAACGGCGGCGGGACGAAGACGACGCTCACGTTGGCGCCGGTCTCCTTCACCGCGTCCGCCACCGTGTTGAAGACGGGGACCTTGTCCTCGAACTTCGTGCCGCCCTTGCCCGGGGTCACGCCCGCCACGAGCTTCGTCCCGTAGTCGAGCATCTGCCTCGAGTGGAACGAGCCCGCCGAGCCGGTGATGCCCTGGCAGAGGACCTTCGTGTTCTCGTTGATGAGGATCGCCATGATGTCCGTCCTTAGCCCTTCACCGCGGCCACGGCCTTCTCTGCGGCCTGCCGGAGGTTGTCCGCGGGGGTGATCTTCAGGCCAGACTTCGCCAGGATCTCCTTCCCCTTCTCCACGTTGGTGCCCTCGAGCCGCACCACCAGCGGCACCTTGAGCTCCAGCTCCTTCGCCGCCGCCACCACGCCTTCGGCGATGACGTCACACTTCATGATCCCGCCGAAGATGTTCACGAGGATCGCCTTGACGCCCTCGTCCTTGAGGATCAGCTTGAACGCCTGCGTCACCTTCTCCTTCGAAGCGCCGCCGCCCACGTCGAGGAAGTTGGCCGGGCTGCCGCCCACCAGCTTGATGGTGTCCATGGTGGCCATGGCCAGGCCGGCGCCGTTCACCAGGCAGCCGATGTTC
>CAZQVZ010000566.1:0-3112 GCA_964596895.1 uncultured Myxococcaceae bacterium | reverse complement strand
CGCCTCCAAAGTGAGCCTCAACGCGCGCTGAAGCCTGGACGGCGGCGCGGCGGGGATCCGGATTGGCGCCGGGACGCGGATTGCCACCGGCGCCACGCTCTACGCGTTCGACCACCAGATGGCGCCGGACCGGCCCATCCGCGCGCAGCCGGTGCGCTCGCGCGGCATCACCGTGGGCGAGGACGTGTGGATGGGCGCCAACGCAGGCGTGACGGACGGCGTGGAGATTGGCCCGCACGCGGTGGTGGGCATGGGCGCGGTGGTGACGCGGGACGTGCCGGCGTGGGCCATCGTCGGTGGGGCGCCGGCCCGGATCATCGGAGATAGGCGTAAGGTGACGAGGTGATCCCCATCCGTGAGATCCGCGGCATCGCGCTGCGGCTGGACGCCCGGAGGTTCCTGCACGAATTGGGGCCCTTCGTGCTCATCCAGCAGCCGGAGGACATGATCCCGAAGAGCAGCGGCACCCAGATCATGGGGGTGCCGGTGAACGCGCGCGGCACGCAGATCGCCCGGCCGGGGAAGCTGTCGTCGGACAGCCTCGCCATGCTCTTCCGGTTCGATGACCTGATCGTCGCCTCGCTCCCGCCGGTGAAGGGCTCGGAGTCCCTGACGGTGGGGCGGGCCCCGGACTGCGACCTGGTCATCGACGACCCGTCGGTGTCCAAGCTGCACGCGGTCCTGCGCTGGAGCCCGGAGCGGCAGGCGTGTCTGCTCGAAGACCGCCGCTCCACCAACGGCACCTACTTGAACGGCGCCATCCGCATCCGCCGGCAGGTGATGCTGCGCGACGGTGACCTGGTGGGGTTTGGGGACGTGCCCTTCTGGTACCTGCTCACGCCCACGCTGCATGACCGCCTGCGGGCGGGCACCGGCTCCACCCACTCCGGCGGCGACGGCCGCTGAGACGACGCATCAGATGTTTAGGTGCGCCCGTGTGGGAGTCACCTTCTTCACTGCGACGTCACTGTGATCCTGCACCAAGGTCGATGTAGGTTCACTCCCCGGTGACTGCTCCCCGCTTCGTTCTCCTCGCCGCGCTGTTGCTCTTCACGCGCGCGGCCCTGGCTGCTCCGTACACCTCGCGCGTCGAGGTCGAAGACGAAGACGATCTCTACGAGCTGCGGCAGCAGGATCTCATCTCCGAGCAGGAGTTCGAGACGCTGCTCGAGCTGTTCGAGACCGGCATCAACCTCGAGACCGCGGGCCGCGACGAGCTCTACGAGCTGCCGAACCTGACCTGGGGCCAGGTGGACGCCATCCTCGAGTACCGGCGGGTGACAGGCCACATTGGCGATCCGGTGGCGCTGGTGAACGCCGGCGTCCTCACCGGGGAGGAGCTGGAGCAGATAGCGCCGTTCCTCATCATCAGCGACAGGCGCGTGGTCCTCCCGGTGAGCGGCAGGGTCGAATTGCAGACCCGCTACACGGCGGAGGATCAGCTCGCGCCGCCCGTGCTCCTGCGCGCGGACCTCAAGCTGCCGAAGGACTTCCGAGCGGCGGTGACGCTGACCACCACCCGCTTCCGGCCCGGCCCCATGCGCTACGACCCCATCGAAGGCCGGCTCGTCGCAGACGACTTCGCGTACCGGCCGCAGGTGCCGAAGTTCTTCCTCCAATGGAAGACGCCGCAGCGGCAGGTCACCGTCGGCACCTTCCGGATCGGGTTCGGTGAATCCCTGACCCTGGACACCACCTCCCGGCAGCGCCCCAACGGCGCAGTTCCAGACAAGGTGATCGACACGCCGCAGGACCTCAAGGGGCTGTGCCGGTACTCCAACAACGGCGCAGATCGCGTCTGCGAAGAGGAGGGGCTCAACGGCCTGTACGACACCCCCGACTGGAGTTGGCGGGAGGGCTTCCGGGGTGTGGCCGGCAGCGTGGAGGACCTCGCGCTGTCCTCAGACGCGCGGCTGGCGCTGCACGGCTTCGGATCCTTCCAGTCGCGGTCCGTCTACCAGAACTACCTCTACGACCGGGCCACCTGCGAAGACCCGCGCGGAGACTGCGACTCCCTCCCCATCTTCGCGGACACAGGTGGCCTCGAGAACCGCCGCTACAAGTTCACCACCTTCCCCGCGGTCTTCAACGAGGTGGTGGGCGGCGGCAACGCCACCGTGGTGCTCGACGAGCGCATCCGCTTCGGCGTCACCGGCTACTACGCGGCGCCGCTGCAGAACGTGGAGGGCGCCGAGCTGGACAACCGGGTCTCGGCCACCCGGCCCTTCGGCGGTCCCTTCGGCGCGGTGGGCATCCTCGGCTCGACGGTGGCAGGTCCCTTCCAGCTCTCCGCTGAAGCGGCGCGGAGCTTCAACAGCATCCCGCGGGAGAACGAGTTCGGCGAAGGCGGCGGCGGCTTTGGCGTGGTGCAGCGCACCGTGTGGTCCCGGCAGAGGCGCGAGGTCAACCTGTGGCTGCGCTACTACGACCGGCTCTACGCCAACCCCTTCGGCAGGCCGCCGTCCGCGCCCAACGCGCTGGAGGGCAACCGCGCCCGCGACGAGCTCGGCGCGCGGCTGCTCTACGTGGACAAGCCCAACGACGACTGGCGCCTGCGGATTCGCGGAGATCTGGCCAGCGACTCCCGGGTGACCCACCTGGTCAACGCGGAGGTGACGGTCCGCGGGGAGTTCATCGGCTACATGCCCCTGTGGAAGGCCTCGGCGTGGCTCTACCACCGGCGCGGTTCGAGCTGCCTCGTGGAGTCCGGCTTCGGAGACGGCGAGGACGCAGGCTTCATCAACCCGCTGGAGATCCCCGAGGACGAAGGCTCCTTCTTCATCAACTGCGGCACCAGCTACCGCGCCGGCGCGCGCGCGCAGATCTTCCCCTTCGGCAAGAAGCACAGCTTCGCCGCGCAGTACCAGCACACGCTGGGCGCGGCGGACCGGGCGAGCTCCACCGTGCCCACGCAGCAGAACATGACCGCCTTCCTCGAGGCCGTCACCCGGCCCCTGCCCATCCTCCACCTCAAGCTCCGCACCGCGCTGCGCGACGAGGACATCGCCTTCGCGGAGTTCGGCGAGCGGATCTGGTGGACGTACGGCGAGGTGAGCTGGCTGCCCACCCGGATGTTCCGCACGCGGCTGCGTTACGATCTGCGCGCCTGGAT
>CAZQVZ010000565.1:0-3130 GCA_964596895.1 uncultured Myxococcaceae bacterium | reverse complement strand
TGTTGCCGTCGTCGCAGGCCTCGCCTTCGTCGAGGATGGCGTTGCCGCAGGCGTCCTTGATGCAGACGGACTGGGCCGCGGCGCAGGTGGTGCCGGGGGGACAGACGATGCCGTTGGGGCAGTCGGTGCTGTCGGGACCGAAGCAGGAGAGCAGGGGCGCCAGCATCAAGGCGCAGACGAAGAGCTTGTTCATCTTCACGGCTAGAACCTCACCTGGGCGGAGATGCCGCCGCCATCACGGCCGAGCAGAGGGGTGACCGAGACGCGGGAGTTCTCCAGCTCCTCCGCGGTCAGCTGCACCAGCTCCGGCTTGTTGAAGTACAGGAGCGCCGCGCCGGCGGCGATGATGCCCCCGCCCAGCGCGTAGGAGCCAATGGCCACCCCCTGCCGGGTGCGGCCGCGCTGCAGGGTCTCCGCGATGTCGCTGCCGGGCACGCAGCCCCCGCAGTCGATGATGCTCTGGTCGTAGCTCTTGAAGTCTCCCCGCGCGCCGGCGTGCAGGTAGCCGCCGCCCGCGGCCACGGCCACGCCGGTGGCGAGCGCGGTCCACGGCAGCCACACCGGGAAGCGGCGCCGGTATGCGGTGAGCTCGTGGGCGCTGAAGAGCTCCAGCTTCACCACCGTCACCTGGCCTGCGGGCAGGGACTGGGAGATCTGCCGGGTGAGGTAGCCGTCCGCGGACGCGACGATGGTGTGCGGACCTGCGCGCACCCACCCTTCGTGCCGCCCGGGGCCGGTGAACAAGGGGCGCCCGTCCATCACCACCTTCGCCCCGGGCACGTCGCACTGGATGTCCACGCGGGAGAGCTGCCCCTCCACCAGCCTCTTGTACGAGCGCGCCTGCGCGAACTTGTCCGCGTCCAGCGGCGCCTCGCCGTAGCGCATGGCCGCCTCGAGGTGCCTCAAGACCTCCACCGGCTGGTCGAGGTTCAAGAGCGCCAGCACCAGGTTGTAGTGGATGGCGGGGTGGTCCCAGTGCGCGAGCGCGTCGCGGTAGGTGGCCGCGGCCTGGACGAACAACGAGTCCTTCAGCTCCGAGTTGCCCTGGCCGAAGAGCTCCAGCGCCTTCTTCTGGGACTCCGCGGAGACGCCCCGGGCCCACGGCCGCTCTGCAGTCTGGGCGAAGGAGGGGCCGGCCAGGACGAGGAGGCAGGCGACGAGCGCTGCGCGATGAAACGGGATGAGGGTCATGTCTCTCACTTGAGGGTCTCGATGACGGGGCTGCCGAGCTGGCTCTGGAGCCGGGCGGCGCGCTCCTGCTCGCGGATGAGCAGCGCGTGCAGCTCCTTCGCCGCGCGGACCGCCTCCTCGCGGGCGACGCGCGCCGACTGCGCGCTCTGGTCCGACTGCGACTTGGCGTACCGCGCCATCCGGTTGGCCTCTTCGGCCTTCTGCAGCGCCGCCACCAGCTCTGCGTTCTTGGCGGCGACCTCGCGGCGCGCGGACTCGGCCCGTTCGGCCTCCTTCTGGCGTTCGAGCTCCTTGGCCTGCACCTCCTCCAGCCGCTTCTGGACCTCGTCCGCCGCGGCCACCGCCTTCAGCTCGGCGTGGCGGGCCAGCACCGCCTGGTATTCGGCCTGCTGCTGCGCCTTGCGGATGACCACCAGCGCCACCACCGACGCGGCCACCAGCATCAAGAGGAAGCTCACCCCGGCCACCGCGAAGGCGCGCTTGCGGCGGGCGATCTTCGTCTCCTGCGCGAAGACGGCCTCGAGGAACTCCCCCTGCACCGCGGGGAGCGCCCGGCGGTTGCGCTGGTGGAAGCGGCGGGCCTCGGCCACGACCTCCCCGCGCCAGAGCAGGTCCGTGTCGCGCCCCTTGCCGGCCCACTGCCTCGCCGCGTTGCGCAGCTGCTCGAGGAAGGCCGCGTCCTCACCGCTCTCCTCCAGCCAGCGCCGCAGCGTGGGCCAGGAGTGGATGAGCGACTCGTGGACGATCTCCACGGTGCCCGCGCCGGCGCCGCCGGTCTGCACCACCAGGAGGCGGGCGTGGACCAGCTGGTCGATGACGCTGCGCACCTCGTCGGGTGAGCGGGAGAGTTCGGAGAGCTCTTCGAGCGAGACGATGGCGCGGGTGCGCTCGGGGGTGACCAGGCGCAGCAACACCTGCCGCGCGAGCGACTTCTGCGGGCGCGCGAGCCCGGAGACCACCGCGTCGGCGTGGCTGGCCAGCGCGCCGGCGATTCCGCCGATGGCCTCGTAGCTGTGGCGGGTGAGCAGCTTGCGCGCCGCGTCCCGGCTGTCCCACAAGCGCGAGGCGGCGAACTGCAAGAGCGGCAGCGCGCCCGGCGTGGACTGGAGGTGGTCGAGCATGCTCTCCACCATCTGCGGGTCCTCGAACTTGTAGCCCGCCATCTCCGCCGGCTGCACCAGCGCGGACTTGAGGCCGTCTCGGTCCGGGGCGTTGAGGAAGAAGAGCCCGCGGGAGAGCTCCGCCATGAAGCCCTGGTCCTCGGCGACGCGGTCCAGGAAGTCCGAGCGGATGGAGAGCGCGACCCGGGTGGGCGCGGTGGCGTCGTCCGCGATGCCGGCGAGGCAGGCGGTGAAGGCCAGCCGGTCAGCGGCGTCCGGGACCTGGGTGTAGAGCTCCTCGAACTGGTCCACGAAGAGCAGGATGCGGCGCTTCTCGCGGCGGGCGCGGCTGCGTAGGAGGGTGCCCACGTAGCCGGGCTCGGCGCGGAGCCTGTCGATGAGGGTCTTCTGGTCCCGCAGGTCGTCCGCCAGGGACGAGCTGGTGGAGAGCAGCGGCGAGATGACCTGTGCGAGGGCGGCGAGCGGGCTTCTGCCCGGGCGCACCACGATGGACTCCCAGGCCTCGCCGGAGGCCTTGAGCGCCGGCACCAGGCCTGCGCGCACGAAGGAGGACTTGCCCGCACCCGACGTCCCGACGATGCCGAGCAGCGGCTGGTCCGCGATGCGGTTCACCAGCGCCGCCACCTGCCGGCCGCGGCCGAAGAAGCGGTGCGCGTCGTCCTCCTGGAAGGAGGAGAGGCCCGCGTAGGGGCTTTCATCCGCGGAGAGCGCGCCCTGCTCCGAGTAGCGGCCGGGGAGGAACGGCTCCAGCGCCCGGAGCAGCGCCACCGCGTCACCGAAGCGCTGATCGCGCCTTTTGAGCAGGCACTTGTCCACCG
>CAZQVZ010000564.1:0-3137 GCA_964596895.1 uncultured Myxococcaceae bacterium | reverse complement strand
GGCGCGAACCCTTCGGAGCTCCTCCCCGAGACGCTGACCCAATACGAGCTGGGCGCGGACTGGACGCCCCGCTCCGGCTTCGCCCTGCGGCTCAACGGCTTTCTGGGCACGCACCGGGGGCCGGTCGGCTACGACATGGATGGGACCCTCATCAACCTCTACTCGCAGCGGCACGCAGGGACGGAGGTGGAGGTGCAGGCGGAGCGTGGGCTCGGGACCTTCGGGCGCGTCGAAGGCTTCGCCAACTACACGTACGTGCGCAGGCTCTGGGAGGTGCTGCACGACCCATCTTTGGGCGAGCCGCTTTCGTACATGACCTGGGCGCCGCCCCACTCCGCGCGGCTCGGCGTGCGCTGGGAGGTCGGCCGCTTCAGCCTCGCCACCCAGCTCGCCCTTCAGGACGAGGTCCGAAGAAGGCCCAGCGACCGGGTGAACCCCGAGTACGCAGCGCTGCGGCCGGAGGTGGTGCCCGCGTGGGCCCGGGTGGATGTCTATGGACGGTACCGCGTGGCCCGCTTCGCCACCGCGGGGCTGCGCATCACCAACCTCTTCGACTCCACCGACTTCCTCGTGGCCCCCGAGGACGTGCCGTTCGACTTCCGGATGCCCGGCCGCAGGGTGCTGGGGACGCTCGAAGTGGATCTTTAGGCCTGGTTCGTCGGTAGAAAATCCACGTCGCGTCCGCGCCTCGGACACTGTCGCCTCAGGGCGACGCACAGGCTTCGGACGATCGTCCGGATATGGGTCGCTTCCCGGCGCCCGCATTCTGTCAGCTCTCTTTGCATTCTCGCTCTTCGCCCCTCGGGCGGGCGCCGGTGGCGCGCTTCTCGCTCTCTCAACCCGCGAGATTCACGTCGCCCGAAGCCTGGGCGCCAGACACGGAAGAGGCTGAAACCATGATGCGACACCTCGTGAAGGTTCTCCCAGTTGCCGTCGCCGCGCTCGCGCTGGCGTGCGCCCCGTCCGAACTGACCGTCGAGCAGCACCAGCAGCGCACCCTCGACGACAGCCACGCGCTGTCGCTGGTGCTCGAAGGCGAGGCGCTCGGCGCCGAATTGACCGAATCCCCCGCGCGCGAGGCGCCGGTTCCCTTCGTGCGCCTGGGCCTGCAGTGGGAGGCACCGACGGACGCTTCGCTGGAGTTCCAGACCAGCGTCGACGGCCAGACCTGGACCGACTGGCGCCCGGTGGCGGTGCACCACGTCGAATCCGAAGAGGTGAACGCCTACGTCGGTGAGCTGGAGGTGGCAGAGGGCGAGCCCGAGGCCAACTTCTACCGGGTGCGCGGCGCCGGCGAGTCTCTGGCCACCTTCCTCGCGGTGGAGTTCCTCTCCGAGTCCATCTCCCTGGGCATCGAGGGGGGCGAGATTCCGGCCGAAGAGCCCGACGCGGGCGACGAGCTCGGCGAGGAGCTGGGCACCTTGAGCCTGGAGCTGGCGGTGGGGCCGGCGACGGTCAACTCCCGTTCGTCGTGGGGCGCCAAGGCGCCGAAGTGCTCCTCCAACCACAGCCCCAACCGCATCACCGTGCACCACACCGTGACCCCGACCAACGACAGCATGTCGCCCCAGGCGCGGCTGCGGCAGATTCAGGCGTACCACCAGAACGTGAACGGCTGGTGCGACATCGGGTACCACTTCCTCGTCTCGCGTGACGGCCGCCTCTGGGAGGGCCGGACCATGAGCAAGCTCGGCACCCACGTGGGCAACAACAACACCGGCAACCTCGGCATCTCGTTCATCGGCACGTACACGAACGACAGCGCCACCAGCACCCAGATCAACAACACCGGCAAGCTCATCAAGGGCCTGTCGTCGAAGTACGGCATCGCCATCAACAACACGAAGATCAAGGGCCACCGGAACTACAACGCCACCGCGTGCCCGGGGAACAAGCTGTACACGCAGCTCCCGGCGCTGATCAACGCGGCCAAGGGCTCCACCCCGGCCCCTGCGCCCACGCCCACTCCGTCTGGCACCCACGTGAAGGGGCTCGTCTACGCCGGCACCAACTCCAGCGCCCGGCTGTCCGGCGCGGCGGTGAAGCTCGGCACGCTCTCCGCGACCACCGACGCGAACGGCTACTACGAGTTCAAGGGTGTGAAGGCCGGCACCTACACGCTGACGGTGAGCCGCTCGGGCTACAAGTCGTACTCCGGCAGCAAGGCCATCAGCGGGAAGGAGACCTGGGCGAGCGTGGGCCTCACCAAGGCGGTCACCACGTACACGCTCAAGGGGCTCATCTACCAGGGCACCAACACCAGCAAGCCCATCGCCGGGGCGACGGTGAAGCTGGGAACGCGGACGGCGACGTCGGACGCGAACGGCTACTACACGTTCACCGGCGTGGCGGCGGGGACGTACACCATCACCGCGTCGAAGAGCGGCTTCAAGACCACCTCCATCTCGCGGGCGATCACCCAGAACCCGACGTGGGGGAGCATCGGCCTCGCCTCCGCGCTGGCCACCGGGACCGCGACCCTGCAGGGCGTGACCTACACGGGCTCCAACAGCAACAACCGCGTCGCCGGCGTCACCATCACCCTGAGCGACGGGCGGAAGATGACGACCGACTCCACCGGCTTCTACAAGTTCACCAACCTGCCGGCGGGCGCCACGGTCATCAAGGCCAGCAAGAGCGGCGTGGGCTCGGGCAGCGTCTCGCGCACCCTCCAGAGCAACACCCTCACCTGGGGCAGCGTGCAGCTGAAGTAGGTCGCTGCAGGAGACAAAAAGCTGTGGCCCGCTACGGGGCCCCCAGGAGCCCACAGAGGCGTTCTGGGGCCCCCTATTGAAGTACTGCTCTGGGGGGGAGGTGGCTCTGGGGGCCACCTGGGGCCCCAGGCGCGGTTTTCGGTCCGCCGGAAGTGCCCCCGGAACGCGCGGGCCGGAAGAACCCTCTCCTGAACCGGATCTCGCACCCCGGTTCTCGAGAGGGTTTGTTTTCAGCGCGCGCTCCCGAGGTCAGAACGGCGCGAGCGCGGTGAACGACACGGGCTTCGTCGTGGCTGGGTGGATGAACGCCAGCGCCTCGGCGTGCAGGAGGAGCCGCTCGGCTTCGAAGCCGTAGAGCCTGTCGCCGACGATGGGCGCGCCCAGGCCTTCGGGATGCGCCGCGTGCACGCGCAGCTGGTGGGT
>CAZQVZ010000563.1:0-3161 GCA_964596895.1 uncultured Myxococcaceae bacterium | reverse complement strand
ACTGCGCCATCTGCGACCAGGCGGGTGAGTGCAAGCTGCAGGACTACTACATGCGGCACGACCACCAGCCCTCGCGGCTGGACGGGCCGAAGATCCTCCGGGACAAGCGCAAGGTGCTCGGGCCGCTCGTGGTCATCGACCAGGAGCGCTGCATCATGTGCACCCGCTGCGTGCGCTTCATGGCCGAAGTCGCCAAGGAGCCGCAGCTGGGCGTCTTCGGCCGCGGCTCGCACGAGGTCGTGGACACCTTCCCCGGCCAGCAGCTCGACTCGAACTACTCGGGGAACATCATCGACATCTGCCCGGTGGGCGCGCTGCTCAACCGGGACTTCCGCTTCCGCGCCCGCACCTGGTTCCTCTCCGCGGCGCCGAGCGTGTGCACCGGCTGCTCTCGGGGCTGCAACACCTTCGCGGACTTCTTCGGGCAGGACACCTACCGGTACCGCCCGCGCGAAAACGAAGCCATCAACAAGAGCTGGCTGTGTGACCACGGCCGCGGCACCTACAAGTACCTGAACACCGGCCGCGTCACCGCCGCCACCGTGGGCCGCGGCGCGGACCGGCAGGAGGCCTCAGGAGACGACGTGGTGGCGGCGCTGGTGCAGAAGCTCCAGCCGCTGGCGGGCACCCCGAAGCTGGCGGTGATGGCTTCGGCCCTGTGCTCCAACGAGGACCTCCTGGCGTCCCTGGCCTTCGCGAAGGATGTGCTCGGGGTGAAGGCGGTGTACGCCGCGGGCCGGCCGGACGGCGTGGCCGACAACTACCTGCTCACCGCGGACAGGAACCCCAACCACAAGGGGCTGGCCTTCGTCGCCAAGGGGCTGGGGCTGGAGCTTCGCCCGTTCGACGCGCTGGTCGCCGCCATGGATGAAGGCGCGGTGAAGGCGCTGTACGCGGTGGGTGCGGAGGTGCCGCAGGACGAGGCCGTGTTCGCGTCGGTCGCGCAGGGGCTGGAGTTCTTCGTGGCCCAGGCGCACAACCACTCGCCGGTGACGGAGCAGGCGCACGTGGTGCTGCCGGCCGCGGTCCACACCGAGGACGAAGGGTCCTTCGTGAACGTGGACGGGCACATCCAGCGCGTCCGCAAGGCCTACCCGCCGCGCGCCGCCAGCCGGCCGCACTGGAAGTGGGCCGCAGACCTGATGCGCGCCTGGGGCCTGGCCCAGACGTACACCTCGTCGAAGGACGTGTGGACGGCGCTCGCGTCGCGGGTGGCCGAGTTCGCCGGGTTCGACTGGGACAAGGCCGCGCCGTTCGGGACGCCGAAGGGCATCAACAACAACCCCGCCGCCGCGGACGGGCGCCCGCCCGGCTACCGCGAGTGGGGCACGCCCAGAGTGAGGGGACTGTAGATGCTCGGACGAATCTTCACGGTGCTCCTGGGGATGGGGACCATCGTCGGCGCCATCGCCGGCGTGTCCGCGGCCATGTACGGCGTGGGCTACCTGGTGGAGGGGCTGTGGCCGGGCGCGTCCATGCTCACCAACATCGTCTTCCTCATCCTCGTGATGGTGATGGTGATCGCCACCTTCCTCACGCTGGCTGAGCGCAAGTGGTCCGCGATGATGCAGGACCGCGTGGGCCCCAACCGCGCGCGGATCGGGCTGCCGGGGATCAAGAACCGGTCTTTGGCCGGCATCCCCCACATCGCCACCGACGTGCTGAAGATGCTCTGGAAGGAGGACTTCATCCCCGCCGGCGCCAAGGGGAACAAGTTCCTCTACAACCTCGCCCCGATGTTGGCGTTCGCGCCGGCCTTCGTGCTCTTCGGCGTGGTGGCGGTGGGTCCGGTCGTGGTCCAGGACGGCCGCACCCTCTTCGGCTACGTCTCCAACCCCAACATGGGCCTGCTCTACGTCTTCGCCATCGCCTCTCTGGCGGTGTACGGGACGGCGCTGGCGGGCTGGGCGTCCAACAACAAGTTCGCGCTCCTGGGCGGCGTGCGCGCCTCCGCGCAGATGATCAGCTACGAGGTCGCGCTGGGGCTGGGCCTCATCGGCATCATGATGGCCTTCCAGACCCTGCGGCTGTACGACATGGGCCTGGCGCAGGGCACCTACCTGTGGCGCCTGCCGGGGAGCTTCGACATCGGCGTGCCCAACTGGGGCATCTTCCTGCAGCCCATCGGTCTGCTGATCTTCTTCGTCGCCGCCTTCGCCGAAACCAAGCGCGCCCCGTTCGACGCGCCGGAGGGGGAGAGCGAGATCATCGGGTACTTCGTCGAGTACTCCGGGATGAAGTTCGGCCTCTTCATGATCTCCGAGTTCGTGGAGGTGGTGGTGCTCGCCGCCATCACCGTGGGGATCTTCCTCGGCGCGTGGCACCTGCCCTTCGGGCACGAGTGGCTCTACGCGCAGCTGTGGGCGCCCGGGCAGGCCCTGGCGGACCACCAGTGGCTGTGGGGCACCCTTCTGGCCACCGTGTTCTGGGTGAAGGTGGTCATCCTCTGCTGGTTCCAGCTGGCCATCCGCTGGACCTTCCCCCGCTTCCGCTACGACCAGATCCAGACCCTGGGCTGGAAGATGCTCCTGCCCCTGGGCATCGCCAACGTGTTCGTCACCGGCGGCCTGATCCTCTGGGGCGGCATCCACGCGCTGGCCCTCTTCGGGATCTTCGTGCTGGTGGCGGTGGCGCTGCTGACCATCATCGGAGGCCGCAAGCAGGAGTCCCACGACGGCGGGCATGGCCACGGCGGGCACGGCGGACACGGGCACGGGCATGACGCTCACGGCGGCCAGGCGGGCGCAGCGCACGCTCCGGCACACGCCGCCGCGGCGGACGCCCCTGCACCGACCACAGCAGCGGGCGCTCCCGCACCGGGCGCGGCGCCTGCCGCGGCGGGTCACTAACCTCAGGACCGGACATGGCAATCAACGCGACCCGAGACCCGAAGAAGGACCTGACAGAGCGGGCGTACGTCCCTGAACTGCTCCGGGGCCTCGCCATCACCACGCGGCACTTCCTCCGGAACCTCTTCGGCGCGCGGGACGAGAACGTCGAGGTGCTCAACCGCTCGGGCACCAGCCTGGTGTCCACCGTGCAGTACCCCGAGGAGAAGCCGGTCTACCCGCCCGGCTACCGGGGGCTGCACCGGCTGGTGCCGCGCGAGGACGGCAAGCCGCGCTGCGTGGCCTGCTACATGTGCGCCACCGTCTGCCCGG
>CAZQVZ010000562.1:0-3163 GCA_964596895.1 uncultured Myxococcaceae bacterium | reverse complement strand
ACAAGAACGACTTCGTCCAGGTGGACACCACCGACATCCTCTTCATCTGCGCGGGGACCTTCTCCGACCTCCAGTCGCAGGGGGATGACGCGCGCCCCATCGGCTTCGGGGCAGAAGCGCTGCAGGGGCCTCGCAAGCGCATCAGCGTGAAGCAGCTCATCGACTTCGGGATGCTGGCGGAGTTCCTGGGCCGGCTGCCGGTGATGGTGCACCTCGACAAGCTGGAGGAGGGGGACCTGGTGCGGATCCTCACCGAGCCGCCGGACGCCATCACCCGCGAGTACAAGGAGCTGCTCTCCCTGGACCAGGTAGACCTGAAGTTCAGCCGCCCGGCGCTGCGCGAGGTGGCCCACTACGCGCTGGAGAAGGGCCTGGGCGCCCGCGGCCTGCGCGCCATCGTCGAGCACGTGATGGCGGACATCATGTTCGAGGCGCCGGAGCTCAAGAAGAAGGCGCTCACCGTGGATGAAGAGCTCGTCCGAAGGCGCCTGCGCGAGGGGCAGCCGACCGTGCACTGAACCTGCCGGGGGCATTGCGCTCGGCCGCTCGCCCGGCCTCCGACGCGGCGTGTCGTTGGCACCCCAAATATCGCGGCAGTTGGGCTGTACGACCCCGCCCCGGATGCGTAGGGTGCGCGCGCCATGAACGCGCCCATCGTGATCGAACGGACGGGGTCCCCCAGGCAGCGCCCCGCTGACGGCGAGCTCGGCTTCGGCCGGCACTTCACCGACCACATGTTCCTTCTGGACCATGACGCGGACCGCGGCTGGCACTCGCCGCGCGTGGTGCCCTACGGCCCGCTCCAGCTGGATCCGGCGGCGAGCGGCCTGCACTACGGGCAGTCCATCTTCGAAGGGCTCAAGGCGTTCGGGGATCCCCAGGGCCAGGTGCGCATCTTCCGGCTCGAGGACCACCTCTCACGCCTGAACGAAAGCGCGCGCCGCCTGTGCATCCCGCCGCTGGACACCGACGTGGTCGCCCGGGGGCTGCAGGCGCTCCTGGCGCTGGACGCGGACTGGATGCCGAAGGGCGAAGGGACGAGCCTGTACATTCGCCCGCTGGTCTTCGCGACCGAGGCGTTCCTGGGCGTGCGTCCGGCGAAGCGCTACACGCTGTGCGCGTTCATCTCGCCCGTGGGCAACTATTACTCGGCGGGCGCCGCGCCGGTGAAGATCTGGGTGGAGCAGAAGCGCGTGCGGGCGGCCCCCGGTGGGCTCGGCTCGGCCAAGACCGCCGCCAACTACGCCGCCAGCATGAAGGCCGGCGAAGAGGCCCGGGCCCGCGGCTATGCGCAGGTGCTCTGGCTGGACGCGCTCGAGCACAAGTACGTGGAGGAGGTGGGCACCATGAACCTCTTCGCCTGCATCGGTGACGAGGTCATCACCCCGCCCCTGGAGGACACGCTGCTGGCCGGCGTGACCCGGATGACGGCGCTGAGCCTCCTGCGCGAGTGGGGCGTCCAGGTGGTGGAGCGGCGCCTGTCCATGGACGAGATCCGGGCCGCGCTCGCCGCAGGGACCCTGAAGGAGCTCTTCGGCACCGGGACCGCGGCGGTGGTCTCGCCGGTGGGTGAGCTCGGGTTCGAGGGCTTCACCCTGAAGATCGGGGATGGCAACCCGGGGCCCATCGCCGCGCGGCTGCGGGCGGCCATCACCGACGTCCAGTACGGCAGGGCGAAGGACACCCACGGGTGGCTCTCGCCGGTGGCCGGGCTGGAGACGGCGGCCTAGCTACTCCGCCTGCAGGGCCACCGCGGCCTTCCGCAGCTTCTGGGCGAACTCGCGGTCCGCCATCAGTTCGCCCACCGCGTCGTGCCGCAGGAGCATCCGGTGGTCCCCCTCGCGGAGCGCAGCGCGCAGCGCCCGGCTCTGCAGCGCCTTCTGGAAGCGCGGATCACGGCGGAGCTCCTGCCAGGACTCGTTGTGCTTCAGGTCCTTCTGCCGCTTCGGGTCGGTGGCGGCGCCGGCCACCTCCGCGAAGTCCTTGAGCGCGGAGAAGTGGGTGAGCTCGAAGAGGTTGAACCTGCGCGCCAGCCCGAAGCTCACCGAGTCCTTCGGTGAGAGCCCCAGCTGCTTGCCGGCCACGGTGACGTTGTCCTCCACGAAGGTCAGCGCGCACAGGAGCACATAGGCCACCAGCACCACCTTGGCGCCGCCCATCAGGAAGCCCAACGTCCGGTCTACGCCGCGGGACGCGTCGTCCTTGCCGGAGAAGAGCCGCTTGAGCACCGCCCCCAGGAGCACCCGGCCCGCCACCAGCACCACGGTGAAGACGACGATGGTGGCGGCGATGATGTCCAGCCCGCCGGGGATGCTCCGCAGTTGCGCGCCGAGGATGGGGCCGAGCAGCTTCCCGCCCGGATAGGCCGCCGCGTAGGCGAGCACCAGCGCCCCGAGGTTGGCGAGCTGCCGGGACGCGCCGCTCACCGCGCCCAGGACGGCGAACAGCGCGACGAGACAGAGGAGGACGAGGTCGATGTTCATCGAGGTGCGCGCGCGGGCGGGGTGGGGCTACCTGATCTTGAACTGCGAGCCAGTCTTGCGCGCCTCTTCGAGCAGCTTGTCCTGCGCTTCCTTCAGCCGTTCCTTGTAGCGCGCGTTCTGCGGCTCGAACGTCAGGGCCATCTTGAAATTCCGCTCGGCCGCCGCGAAGCGCCCCGCCTCCAGATCCGCGGCCCCTGTCGCGTAGAACTGCCGGCCCTTGGGCGATGCGCCAATCTGCTCCTCCTGCTCCTTCTTCTTCTGGAGCTTCGCCTCGGCCTCGCTGGCCTCGGTGAAGCGGAGCCTGGAGGCGCGTTCGGGGCCGGTGACGTCCGCGAGGTACCTGGGCCGCTTCACGTCGTCGCGCAGGACGGCGTAGGCCTCGGTCACCCGCTTGAAGACGTCGTGGACCTTCTCCTTCAGGGCCGCGTCCTGCACCTGGTAGTACCGGTCCGGGTGCCAGCTGCGGCTGTTCTTGTAGAAGGCGCGCTTGATCTCCGCCGGCGCCGCAGACTTCTCCACGCCCAGAAGCTCGAAGTAGTCGAGCCCGTCCAGCGCCTGCGCCAGCCGGTCCAACTCCGCGAGCTGCGCGGCATCCAGCGGCACCGCGCCCTTCGACGCGGGCCCTCCGGGCACGGGCGCGATCGCCGGAGTCACGGGCGGCGCGACGGGCTGCGCGACAG
>CAZQVZ010000561.1:0-3167 GCA_964596895.1 uncultured Myxococcaceae bacterium | reverse complement strand
GGTGCTCGCGTCGTTGGCGGAGATCGGCCAGCAGACGCCCGTGGTGGTGCTCCCGAGCGCGGCCGGAAAGTCCGTGCTGCTCGACGGCTACAAGCGGGTCCGCGCCTTGGCGCGGCTCGGTCGGGACACGGTGTCCGCGACCGCCTGGGCCCTTCCCGAGCCGGAGGCGCTGGTGCTGGAGCGCCTGATGCGGAGCGCGGAGAGCGAGAGCGCGCTTGAGCAAGGCTGGCTCCTCCGTGAGCTCAGCGAGCGCTTTGGGCTACCGCTCGTGGAGATTGCGAAGCGCTTCGACAAGAGCCCGAGCTGGGTCAGCCGCCGGCTGGCGTTGGTTCGAGAGCTGCCGGAGTCCATTCAAGAGCGAGTCCGCGCGGGGCAACTCCAGGCACACGCGGCGATGAAACACCTGGTGCCTTTGGCCCGGGCCAATCGCGCCGAGGCCGATGCGCTCGCGGCGGCGTTTGGCGCGCGCCAGCTTTCGGCGCGGGAGGTGGGGGCGCTCTGCGCTGCGTGGCGCAGCGGCACGGAAGCGACCCGCGCGCTCGTACTGCAAAGCCCGGATGTCGTGCTGCGGGCGCTGGACGAGGCCCGCAAGCCACCGGAGGCGGCGGCACCGGAAGCGCGCCTGCTGAGCGACTTCGGCGCGCTCCTGGGCATCGCTCGACGCGCGGCACGACTCCTTCGACAAGGCGGCTGGCCGGCGGCAATGAAAGACGAGCTTCACCGCGCGGCGCAGAGCGCGCGGGCGGAGGCGGACATCCTCTTCTCCCTCTGCGCGAAGGAGCTGCAAGGTGCTGGACCAGAGCATTCGCATCGCCATCCTTGAGCTGCACAAGAAGGGCCAGCCACTGCGCGCCATCGCCCGCGCGATGAAGCTCTCGCGCGGCGCAGTGCGGAAGGTGGTTCGCGGCGGGACGGCCGAGGTCCCGCGCATCACCCGAGCGGAGAAGGCGGCACCCCACGAGGACGAGGTCCGCGCCCTCTACGAACGCTGCAAGGGCAACCTCATCCGCGTTCACGAGGAGCTCGCCGCCGCCGGCGCGACGCTCTCCTACCAGGCGCTGACCGGGTTCTGCCGGCGCCACGGCATCGGCTTCGAGCCGAAGAAGCCCGCCGGCCGCTACCACTTCGAGCCCGGCGAGGAGATGCAGCACGACACCTCTCCCCACGACGTCGAAATCGGCGGCGTCCGCCGCCGCGTGCAGACGGCTTCCCTCGTCCTCTGCTACTCGCGGATGCGGTTCATCCAGCTCTACCCCTCCTTCAACCGCTTCACCTGCAAGCTCTTCCTCCACGACGCCCTCCAGTTCTTCGGCGCCGCGGCGAAGCGCTGCATGATCGACAACACGCACGTCGTCGTGCTCAAGGGCACCGGGAAGCAGATGGTGCCGGTGCCGGAGATGGCGGCGTTCGCGGACCGGTACGGCTTCGAGTTCGCCGCGCACGAGAAGGGGGACGCCAACCGCTCCGCGCACGTCGAGCGCGGCTTCGACCACGTCGAGCGCAACTTCCTCGCCGGCCGGAGCTTCACCGACTTCGCGCACGCCAACCGCGAAGCCATCGCCTGGTGCGAGCGGGTGAACGCGAAGCACCGGCGCGAGCTGCACACGAGCAGCGTCGCCCTGCTGGCTGAGGAGCGCCCCGCGCTGGTGCCGCTGCCGTTATGGGTGCCCGAGGTCTACGTGCTGCACCACCGGGTGGTGGACCTGGAGGGCTACGTGCACGCGGACGGCCACGTCTACTCCGTCCCGTACCAGCTCATCGGACGGCAGGTGGAGGTCCGGGAGACGAAGGACAAGGTCCGCGTCTTCGACGGTCCAAGGCTCGTCGCCGAGCATGAACGGAGCTTCACCTTCGAGAAGAAGCGCAGCACGAAGCCGGAGCATCGGCCTCCGAGAAACGTCGGCTGCGACTCCCTGCGTGAGGCTTCTCCAGAAGAGCGAAAGCTATTGGAGCTCGAACCGCCGGTGCCGGAGTACGCGAAGACGGTGAAGCGCCGCACCGCGAGATGGCCGGCTGCGCTGCGCAAGCTCTTGCAGATGTACCGCGACTACCCGCGGCGGCCCTTCCTGGAGGCGGTGCAGAGCGCCACCCACTACGGGCTGTACGACCTGGACCGGTTGGAGCGGATGGTGCTCCGGAACATCGCCACCGAGTACTTCGTCGCGCCGGCCGACCGGAGCGCTCCACGACACGACGAGGAACCCGACGATGAAGGATGAACTCGAGCAGCTGCTCCGCAGCCTGCACCTCAAGAGGGTGGCGGAGCTGTTCGACGAGGAGTGCGCGCGTGCGGAGAAGCAGAAGCTCTCCTACCAGGAACTCTTCTGCCGCCTGCTTCGCGCTCAGTGGCAGCGAAACCAGGAGACCGCCCTTGCGTGGCGCATCAAGCAGGCCCGCCTCCCCGAGCAGTGGTCACTGGAGACCTTCCCGTTCAAGAAGGCCAAGGGCGTCGACCAACGCCAGGTCCGCGGCTTCGCCGAGCTGGAGTTCATCCCGAAGGCGGAGAACATCGTCTTCATCGGAGAGACCGGAGTTGGGAAGACCGGCCTCGCCTCGAGTCTACTGCTCAAGGCGCTTCAGAATGGCCACCGCGCGGTCTTCATCCGCGCCCAAGACCTCTTCGACGAGATGTATGCGTCGCTCGCGGATCGCTCCACGCGGAAGCTGCTGAACCGGCTCATCAATGTCGATGTGCTGCTGATCGACGAGATGGGCTACCTCAACCTCAAGCCGGAGCAGACCAACATCTTCTTCAAGCTGATGGAGGAGCGGTACCGGCGCAAGCCGACCATCATCACCACCAACCTCGAGTACGAGGAGTGGGAGAACTTCCTCGGCAACAAGGCGCTGGTGAGCGCGCTGCTCAGCCGGCTTCGGCACCAGTGCCACACCGTCAGAATCAAAGGACCATCCTTACGAGATGCGACCGGCTGACCTGCAACCCCAAACTCATGAAGGCCCGGAGCCCTCGACCGTCATCGCCACGGTCGGGGGCTTCGCTGTTTGAAGCACCCGGCGCCGTAGATCAGCACCGCGCGTAGTGATCCCCGCCTGGTCCACTTTCCAGGAGCGAAGGTGGGTCACTTCTACAGAGCGCTGAAGAACTCTGCGAGTAACCGTTCACGGGGCTTGGGCGTGAGCTGATGGCTTCACACCGGGAGCAGGGA
>CAZQVZ010000560.1:0-3189 GCA_964596895.1 uncultured Myxococcaceae bacterium | reverse complement strand
GTCCGACTTCGCCTCCGGCGACCGCGGCTCCCCGCCGATGATCCCCGGCGGCGCCACCCTCGTGTTCGAGGTGGAGCTGCTCGACATCGTGAAGAAGTAGCCGCCGAAACGAAGACGGGCGCAGGCCTCGAAAAGAGGCCGCGCCCGGGTCGTCCTGCTGCTGAACCTGCGCCGAGGCGCCCCTGAAGGGCCTAGGCGGCCTTGCTCTTCGCCGCCGGGGCGGAGAGCGCGTACCAGGCGGTCCGGAAGGCCTTCAGCTCCCGCAGCCCCGCCGGGTGCCGGCCCAACGCCGGGGCCACCGTGATGGGCAGGCCAATCTTCTTCTCCATCGCCTTGGCCGCGGTGAGCTCCACCTTGCGGCGGCCTTCGCAGCGCGGGCAGGCGCTCTTGGGGAGGACCCGGTTCACCAGGACCCGCTCCACCGCCAGCTTCCGCTTCTGCAGCGCCGTCACCAGCCGCTCGGTCCGGGACGCCGCGAGATCTTCACCGCGGGTGACCACCACGAAGCGGGATTCGGTCTGCGACGAGAGCGCCTGTTCGAAGCGCTGCACGTGCTTGATCATCCCCGCCACGTCATCCGCGAGGTCCGCCATGCCGCGGGCCCGGTACCGGGCCACCGAGGTGTGGATGGCGGTCAGCCAGTTGATGGCGACCTGCGGGAGGTCCAACACGCGGACCATGGCGCCGGCGGGGGCCGGGTCCACGACGATCCGCTTGAACCGCTCCTGCACCAGCGCGTCGGTGAGGGTGGACAGGGCAGCCAGCTCGTCGATGGCGGAGGGCGCCGAGTCCAGGAGGTTCCGGAGGACCTCGCGGTCATAGACCACGTCCGCGCCCTTCCCGGCCGCCTCGAAGGCCTTCTCCGCCTTCTCCTTCCAGCGCTTGCGCAGGTTGCCGAACCAGGTGGCCACGTCCAGCTCCCGCGCGTACAGGCCCTTGGTGCCCTTCACCTGGGTCTCGGTGTCGGTGAGCCGGCTCTGCAGGACGTCCGACAGGGAGTGCGCGGGGTCCGTGGAGATGAGGAGCACCGGCCCCTCCTTCTCCGTCAGGGTCACCGCGGCGGCGGCGGCGCAGGAGCTCTTGCCCACCCCGCCCTGTCCCACGAAGAAGATGAGCCGGGTGGGCGGAATGGGCGGCGCGGCGATGGGCGGCATGGACGGCGCGCGGACCAGCGCCGGCGGCCCTTCGGCTGCGGCGAACTCCAGCGTCTTCGTCTCCTTGCCGGAGGCCCACTCCTTCGCCAGCTTCTTGAGCGCCTCCAGCCCGCGGGGGGCGGCTTCCCGGCGCGCCACCAACTGCACGCCCACGCCCTTGTCCAGCGCGGTCAGCTTGCGCACGTGCGGGGCCTGCAGACCGCGGCGGCCCTGGCATGCGGGGCAGCCGGTCTTGTCCTCCACCTGGTTGACCACGAAGCCCGCCACCGGCAGACCCCGCTCCGAGAGCCGGGTGAAGAAGCCGCGGGTCTGGGCCTCAGACACCGGCTCTGCGAGCGTCACCAGGTGGAAGGCAGAGCGGGCCGGGTCCTTGAGCAGGGCCACCAGCGCGTCTGCCTGGGCGCCCACCTCATCCAGGAAGCCCTGGGGCGCCGCGTCCTTCTTCGCGCCCTTCTGCGGGGGCTTCACCAGGCCCAGGAACTTCCGGAAGCCGGTGGGCAGGTCCACCAGGCGCAGGGCGTGCGCGGTGGGCGCTGCGTCCACGACGATCCGGTCCCAGGTCTTGTCCTCCAGGGAGGCCTGCAGTTCGAGCAGGAACACGGTCTCTTCGAGGCCGGGGAGGCTCTGGGCGAAGATCTTCGCGACCTCGTCCTCGGTGAGCAGCGCGCCCTTCATCACCGCCTTCTGCACGGCGGGCTCGAACTTCTTGAGGAACCCGGGCATCACCTGCGCGCCCGACCACTCCTGCGCGAACAGCCCGCCCGTGCCCTTGCCGGCGGCGAGCTTCGTGGGCTTGGCGGTGAGCTTCTTCTTCAGGAGGTCCGAGAGGGACCCGGAGCCGTCGAGGCTGACGAGGAGGATCTTCTCCTTCGGATACTTCTCCGCCAGGTTCAGCGCGAAGGCGGTGGCGAGCGTGCTCTTGCCTGAACCGCCCTTCCCGGCAAAGAAGTGGAGGATACGCCCGTCGTTCATAGTGCCTCGAACCTGGATACGCGGATAACTTCGGCCCCGCCGATTGGCCGCCGCGCCATGTGCGCAGCGGGCTGCAAAGGCCCGGAAGAGTCCCTCTTTGAGGACCCGAAAGTCAAGCCATGACGCGGGTTTTGCGCGGCGATACGCCCGGCTGGACGCTAGGTGCGCCGCAGCGCGTCGCCTGCCGAGAGGCCGGGCGGAGGGGCTGTCTTGCGGGGCTTCGGGGCCTCGCCGCGGGCCTCGGCCGCGTACCGGTTGAGCTTGTTGTAGAGGGTCTTCTCCGACACCCCCAACATCTCTGCCGTGCGGGCCTTGTTGCCGCCGTTCCGCTCCAGGCTGCCGAGGATGTACTCCTTCTCCACCAGGTCCAGGGTCAGGCCATAGGGCAGGCGGAAGGACGCCTTCTCCGGCTGGCGGCCGGCCATGTCCGGCGGCAGGTGGTCCCGGCCAATGAAGTCCCCGTCGCAGAGGATGACCGCGCGCTCCACCGCGTTGCGCAGCTCGCGGATGTTGCCGGGCCATTCGAAGCCCTGGAGGACCTCCAGCGCGTCCGGATGCACGCCCTGGACCCGCTTGCCGGAGTCCTGGTTGAACTTCTCGACGAAGTGCTGAATGAGCAGCGGGATGTCTTCGCGGCGGTCGCGCAGGGGCGGCAGGCCAATCTGGAAGACGTTGAGGCGGAAGAACAGGTCTTCGCGGAAGTTGCCGTTCTTGATCTCGTTGCGCAGGTCGCGGTTGGTGGCGCAGACCACGCGCACGTCCACCTCGATCTCCACCTTGCCGCCCAGCCTGCGAAGCCGGCCCTCCTCGAGGACGCGCAGGAGCTTGGCCTGAAGCTCCACGGGGATCTCACCCACCTCGTCCAGGAACAGGGTGCCGCCGTGGGCCAGTTCGAACACGCCCGCGCGCCTTTGGTCCGCGCCGGTGAAGGCGCCGCGTTCATGGCCGAAGATCTCCGACTCCATCAAGGTCGCCGGGATGCTGGCGCAGTTGACCGCCACGAAGGCCTTCTCCCGCCTGGGTGACAGGTTGTGGAGGCTTCTGGCCACCACCTCCTTGCCGG
>CAZQVZ010000559.1:2765-3197 GCA_964596895.1 uncultured Myxococcaceae bacterium | reverse complement strand
GGCTCACCTGCGACGGGGACAGGGTCTGCATCCCCAGCGCGAGCAGCACGTTGGCGATGACCATGTCCAGCACCAGGAACGGCAGGAAGATGAGGAAGCCAATCTGGAACGCCTCCTTCAGCTCGGTGATGACGAAGGCCGGGATGACCACCCACAGGTCGGTGTCACTGACGAGGTGCGCGTCCTCTGCGGGCCGCAGCGCGCGCGCCATCTCCACGAACTGCGCCCGCTCCTCGGAGCCGCCGTGGCGGATGAGGAACTCGCGCAGGGGCTGGGCCACCTGCTCGATGCCGCCCAGGATCTGCGTGCCCGTCGTCACCTCCGAATACGCGGTCTGCCCGAGCTGGAACATGGCCTCCAGGACCGGCGCCATGATGTGGCCGGAGAGCACCGCGGCCAGGCCGGTGAGGACAATCGTCGGGGGCGCCTGCT
>CAZQVZ010000559.1:0-2755 GCA_964596895.1 uncultured Myxococcaceae bacterium | reverse complement strand
TGCGTGCCCAGCGCGGTCCTGCAGATGGAGAGCACCACCGCGATCTTCGAGAAGCTGGTGAGCATCACCGCGGCGAACGGCACCAGCGCCATCACCGCCATCAGCCCGAACATGGTGACCGGCCGCCCCGCGAACGAGGACTCCAGCACCTCCTTCGGGTAGGGCGCCGCCGACGCCACCACCGGGACCAGCACCGCCACCAGCGCCAGTACCGGCGCCAGTACCGGCGCCGACACCTGCCCGAGCCACTTCATCGCGCACCGCCCTTCCGCTGCGGGGGAGCCAAACCCGGCGCGGGCGCCGCTGCTGCCTCCTGGAGCTCCGCGAAGCCGTCACCGAAGACGACGAGGTAGTTGCGGCCATCCGCCTCCACCAGCGCCATGCCGCAGCGCTGCGACAGCCCGGTGCGGGAGAGCACGCGCAGCCTCGTTTCGGCGGCGAACGCCGCGGACGGTCCGGCCTTGCGCGCGCGGTGGAGCCACCAGGCGAGTCCGCCCAGCGCCACCGCGGCGAGCAGCACCCGCGCCACCTGCGGCGCGGACACGCCTCCAGAGGGCGCGAGCGCCGCCAGCGCGACGACGGCGGCGGCGGCGAGGAGGAGCTTGTTCTTCGGGGAGCGGAAGAAGTTCATGGCGTCACCAGGGCGCAGCAGGGGCTTTGGGCTTCAGGAGAAGAGCGAGAGGATCCGCGCGCCGACCTCGCCTTCGATCTCGACGAGCTCGGCGCGGGCCACGGCGCGGTCCCCCACCTTGAGGAGGACGGGCTCGGCGGCGTTGATGTGCAGGGGGAGGATGGCGCCGGGCCGGACCTGCGCGAGCTCCCCCACCGTCAGGCGCAGGCGGGTGAGCTCAATCTCGACCTCCACGGGGAGGGCGGCGGCGTCGTTCTTGGGGGCGGGGTGGGACATGGAGGACTCCTGGGGAAAGCCGCGCGCGAACGCGCGGGAGACGTGAAAGCCGTCGGCGCCGAGCGCGCCGAGCACCGCAAAGCCACTGGAGAGGAGCCGACCGGCGCCATGCAGCCGTCCCTCCTCGAGCTTCAGGCCGTCGAAGAGGACGACGTCCCCCGGCTGCAGCGCCGCGAGCTCGTTGGCGTCCAAAGAGGCGTGACCTGCGAAGGACTGCACCTCCACCTGCGCACAGGAGAGCTCCTGGGGAAGCTCGGTGGGCAGCGCCACCTCCTCCCCCTGCACCTGCGCCTGCACCGCCCGCGCGTGGAGGAAGAGCCGGGCCTGGCCCTTCACGCCCGCCACCTCCAGCTCCACCTGCACCGCCAGGTGCGCGGCCCGGACGTCCACCGTCTCCAGCACCACCGAGCGGGCGACGTTTGCGGCCAGCAGGCGCGGGGCGAAGAGCCGCTCGCACACCTCGTGGGCGCGCACCGCCTCCAGGCCGACCAGGGCGAGGAACCCGAACGCCGCCTCTTCGATGCGGTTGAGCTTCGACGACGGCGCGGGCCGGGTGCCGCCGCCGGACATGCGCCCCACCGCGGCCAGCAGCACCGGCCGGTCCACCTCCAGCACCGCGGGCGTCCCCGCGCGATCCAGCGAGAAGAGCGCCAGGGCAGAGTCCCGGCCCAACGCCCGGTCCAGGAAGAACGTGGAGTCCACCAGCGACGCACAGAGCGTCACCGGGCAACCCAGCTGTGCACAGAGCGCCTGGGAGAGCGGCCCTTTGACCTCGGAGAGCGCCTGGACGGTGGCGCCGCGGCGCTGGAGCGCGAGGTGCGCGCGCGTCAGCCGTCGGGCGCCCAGCCGGTAGACCCGGGCGATCTTCGCGGTGTTGGAGATTGTGGTCTCGGTTTCAGTCGTGGACATGGGGAGCTCGTGTGGACGCCTCCTCCTTGTTCACGCGGGCTGCCAACCGGTTCTGCCAGCCAATTCCGTGGGTTATGGCCGCCGCCCTGTCCGTTTGGTCCCGCGCGAGGACGGCCCGTGCGCCGCCGCGGACGGACGGCCCTTCGAACGGGCTTCAGCGGGTCGCTTCGCGCACCAGCCGCTCGGCGAAGGCGGCGAGCCCGGGCGCAGGCGGCTGTGCACCTTCATCAGGTGACGCCGGCGGGGCGTAGTCAGGGAAGGCCGTCCGGAGCCAGGGCGGCAACAGCGCGTAGATCTCCGCCCGCAGCGCGGGCCCGGCGAGACGCCACACCTCGCGCAGGGGTCCTGCCGCGTCCGGGCGCACCCCGAAGGCGCGCGCCAGAAGCCCCTGCCGTTCAGCGGAGGGTGACTCGAGGAGCCTCGCGAGGTGCGCCTTCGCCCGAAGGCGAGGCCCCTCCGCCAGTCCGTCCAGCAGTGCCTGCGCTCCATCCTTCCGCGCGGCGCAGGCGAACAGCGCCAGCCGCTCGTCGACTTCGCGAAGCCCACAGAAGGGCCTGGGCATCTGGGGTGCGGCGGCCGCTCTGGCCAAAGCCCTGGCAGCAGGACCGCGGATGGCCTGGGTGGCGCCGTGGTCCCCGCGGCCGGGTCTCTCTCCAATGGGCAGGGGCGGAGGCCGCATCCCCGCTGCTTTCGCCTTCGCCGCAGCCGGCCTGGGACGGTCCGGCGAAGGGCCAGGCGGCGCGGGGGGCGCGGCTTTGCTCGCCCCCTTCGACGACGGTAGGGGCAACTTCGGCGTCGCCCGCAGGGGGGGCTCCACCACCGTCAGCTCCTGCTCGGGAGGGCCACCGGCCTTCGCGCCGGGGACCTTCATCGGCACCGTTGGCCGCAGCCGCTTCGCCTCTGTGTCCCGCGCGCCCACGTCGCCTCCTCGCTTACGCC
>CAZQVZ010000558.1:0-3206 GCA_964596895.1 uncultured Myxococcaceae bacterium | reverse complement strand
GCGCTCGCGAGCTTCAGCAGGTGAATGGGGGCAGGGTTCATGGGAGGTCCGGGGTGTGGGACGAAGCGCCTTCGTGGAGGAGGCGGTGGAGCGAAGAGGCCAGACGTTCGAGGTCTGGCTTCTTTTCGGTCTCGGAGAACTGCTGGCCGAGGAGGAAGTAGGTGCCGACGACCATGGTCCCGAAGACCTCGGGCGGGATGTCGGTGCGGACCTTCTTGCCGCGCTGCAGCTCGCGGAAGTCGGAGACGATGCGCTCCTTCTGCTGACGGATCATGTCCCAGGCGATGGACTCGAACTCCGTGCCCTGCGAGCCGCGGAGCAGCGTGCGCACCACGTCCCGGTAGGACCAGAGCAGCTCCAACAGTTGGAGGTCGCACGCGGTCTCGAGCGCCAGGTAGTCGTCGTAGGCGTGGGCGCCGGGGAGCATGTCCGCGCGCTTGAGCGCGCCGTGGGCCTTCACGTAGGCCTTCATCCGGTCCGCGCGGTCGCGTGCGTGGGTCTCCAAAGCGCCGATGAGCTCGTGGACCAGCTCCCGGAAGAGCGCCTCCTTGGACTCGTAGTGCAGGTAGTAGGCGCCCTTGGAGAGGCCGCAGGCGGAGGTGATGTCCTCGATGCGGGCCCCCTTGATGCCGCGGCGAGCGAACTCCGCACGCGCGGCGGTGCGCAGGGCAGCGCGGGCGTTGGGGTCTGCGGGGCGGGCCATGGCGGCGGGTGACTAAATCCCCGGTCAGTTATTCGCAAGAGGTTTCTGACCGGCGGGTCAGCGTGAGGACGTCCATGTCTGGCAAGGTGCGGTGCATGAAGCGTCTACTGCTCCTGGCCGCGGTCCTCTTCTCTGGCCTCAAGTTGGAATTGCCGGTGGCGGGACCGGGGCGGAAGTGAGGGTTCTAGACCGGAGCCGCTAAGGTCACGCGGATGAAGACGCGCTGCGTACGCCCGTTGAGCTGGGTTCTGGTGCTGGCGGTTCCGCTGCTCTCCTGCGGCGCGGCCCATCAGCCTCAGCACACGTCGTCTCTCGCCGAAGATGGGAAGGTGAGCACCCTCCTCGGCCTGGCGCACGACGCCGTCATGCATCGGGAGTGGTGGACCGCGGAGGTCCTTCTCGACAGCGTACTGGAGGCGGAGCCAGGTCACCGCAAGGCGCACCTGACACGGGCGTGCGTCGCGTTGGAGCGTGGCGACTTTGAGCGGGCGCGGGAGATCATCGACGACGCGAAGCCTTCTGCGGACGAGGCAGAGTTCCGGGTTCTGGAGCGGGTCATCGAGCACCGAGTGGCAGGAGTGGGTTGGCTCGAGAGCCTGAGGCTCGCCTGGAACGCGGAGGGGCGCCCGGACCTGGAGGAGGCGCCCGGCCTCTTCGGGACGTGGCGACTTCCGGAGCTTCCCGAAGAGGACGCGTGGCTTCGGAAGCACCCGGCGAGCGATGAGCGCGCGCGAAGCATCTTCGCGGTCCTCGCGCCGCCAAGTTCGTGGAGTCGAGCGCATGTCATGGAGACGCTCCAGAGGATCGAGGACGCAGGGATCGGTGCGGCACTGCTAGACGTTGCGGCGAGGAGTGAAGGGAAAGTGGATGCCGGGGCCGACGTTCGGGTGGATCAGGTGCGAAAGGCTGCCGCGCGCCTGGAGTCCCTCCACCCGGAGAGCATGCAGTTCCCGCTCGCGGCGCTGCTGGTGGGCGTGCACGAGACGACGCCTCTGAGCACGCCCGAGATTGCGGAGCTCGAACGCATCGGGACGCTCGCACGTGCACGGACGGACCATTTCGAGGCGCTCTTCCATGAAGCGCATCGGGTCTTCAGCCGCGCCGGCGTCAGAGAGAGCGACTCGCTCGCGTTCATGGCGGCCGTGTCGTCGGTCGCGGGAGAATCGACCTGGAAGCTTCAGAAGCGCGCTCAGGCTTCACGCTCCCTGGATGAGGTTGAGCGCGCTCGCGCGTCGGCTGCGGTCTGGCAGATTGGTGTCGCGCAGACGCGCATGCCGACCATGGTCGAGAAGCTGCTCGGCGCAATCTTGATGGAGGCTGCGGCCACACTCGCGGATGACGCCAGGAGGAAGGTGGATGCGGAGGCCGCGCTGCGGAGCTACCGGCAGACGCTCGCCGAGGCCAACAAGCTCCACATCTCCGGGTGGCCGCTGCCGTCCCTGTCGGAAGAGGTGCGGGACGGATACGTCGGCGGTGAGTACGACTTCATGGTGCGCATGGTGCGCTCGCATGGGGCAGCCGAGGAGACGGGCGCACCTGCTCCGTAGCAATGGCCGTCATTGGCGGCGGTGCTCGGGATCTTCCTGTTCCGCGAGCCAGTCACGCTGGGGAGGGTGTTCTTCCTCGGTCTGCTTCTCGTCTCGATCATCGGGTTGAAGGTCACAGATGGCAGTGAGCTGAGCGCACCGAAGTGAGGGTGCGCAGGGCGGAATCGAGCCACCGACCTTGCGCGAGGGGCGGGTCCGGTCTTGTGAGCTATGGGGACGGCCGCGCGAGCCAGTCGGGCACGCTCATCTGGCGACGCATCCACTGATCGGTTGTCTGAATCAGGTCGCTCGCGTTCATCCACCACCTACCGCCATCAATCGGGGTTGTCAGGCGCCGCAGCATCAACAACGTCGCGTAGACCCGGGCACCGTGGACGTCGGTCCAGGCGGGTTCCTTCTTCGGCAGTTTGGGTGAAATGCCCATATGCCGGTTCCATAAGCGCCCATGGTGAGCGCATATGTTCCGAGCGGTTGACAGGGCGTGGAGCCAGGAGGAGAGCAGCGTCGGATGAAGCCCAAGATACTTGGCTACCTCGGCAGCGTGCTCATCCTTCAGCCCCTTCTTGCAGAGCCTTGAGAGCGGCCCGAACATCATGACCTCGGTGGCCATCCAGATCGGGATCTTCGGGAATCCTTCGTACTTCCTCTCGAAGTGAGCGAGGAATGCCACATTGTCCTTCGACTTGACGACTTCGAGGTCCAGTTCGTGACACCAGGACCGGTGGTCGAAGTCGGCCTTGAAGGTCCCTTGGACCGTATGCGCGAAGGGCCCGTTTGCGTGAGCAAGGGCGTAAGTGATGGCTGTACGAGCGACCACTTCGACGCGCTCGATGCCGTCGAGCACGCACAGCCGCAGCCTTCGATCAAACTCGTAGAGCTGCCCGAGGTGCCGTGGCGGCAATGGACCCTGTCAGTGCCGTACCGGCTGCGGTGGGTGCTGGTGAAGCGCCCGGACC
>CAZQVZ010000557.1:0-3214 GCA_964596895.1 uncultured Myxococcaceae bacterium | reverse complement strand
GCGGATGGGACCCCGGGCTCGCAGACGGCACCCTTGGGCTTGCCGGTGCCGGACGTCGGCGACTTCGTGGGGATCATCGCCAACGAGCGGTCTGCGCAGGAGGCGACGCAGCTTCGCGCGCTCGCCTCGCGGCTTTCGCTCTTGCCCACCGCCACGGTCATCGCCCCGAAGGCCGGCGCCTTCCCGATGACCGGAGACTTGATGCGCAGCGACCACGGCCCGTTCTGGCTGGACGGCCAGCGCGCGGTCTTCCTCACCGACACCGCCAACTTCCGGAACCCGAACTACCACCGGGACACCGACACCGTGGACACCCTGGACCCGGCCTTCCTCGCGAACGTGACGCGGCTGTCTGCGGCGGCCCTGGGCTACTGGTCGGAGGTGGCGCCGTGATCGCCGCCTTCCTCCTGGGTGCGGTGCTCTCCCAGGCGCCCGCGGACGCGCCCAGGGCCGCTCCTTCGAGCCCGCTCTCTGTCTACGTCCGCGGTGGGCTCCACCTCTACCTGTCGGACGCGCAGACCGCGGGCGGCATCGGCGGGGGGCTCGGCGCGCGCTACGCGTTCTCGGGCGAGCGCTTCTTCGCGCAGGCAGACGTGTCGCGGCTGGTGATGATTGGCAACCCCACCCTGGTGCGCGTGGGCGCGGGCGCGCAGCGGCGTGGAACCTGGGCGCCTGCCGCCACGCTGAGCGCCAGCGCCTTCCTCGGAGACCGGCTGCGCTTCCTGACGGGTGAGCGGATGACGCCCGCCCGGCTGCCGGCGGTGGCGCTGGGCGTGAACGTCACGCCCCTTCGCTGGGTGAGCGGGACGAGCGAGGTCAGCCTGCTGGAGCTGGGCGCAGGGCTCGGCTGGGACTTCCCGGGCCGCGGCACCGCCCTCAACGTGGGCCTGGTGGAGGTGGCGATCCGCCTGTAGGCGCGCAGGCAGGCCTGGCCGAGAGCGCCCGGTCGCCTCCTCGCCTGCTCCACGGACCGGCGAGGGGCGCCGAAATAGATGCGAGGGGGCGCAACTGTTGCGCCTGCATGGATCAGAACGACGCTCGCATCCTCGTCGTAGACGATAGGCAGGAGAACCTCGTGGCGCTGGAGGCGGTGCTCGCGCCGCTCGGCCGCGAGGTCGTCTCGGTGACGTCCGGCGAAGCCGCGCTCCGCCGCCTGCTGAACGAAGAGTTCGCCGTCCTGCTCCTCGACGTGGAGATGCCCGGCATGGACGGGCTGGAGACGGCCGCCCTGGTGCGCGCGCGCGTGCGCACCCAGCATCTGCCCATCCTCTTCGTCACCGGGAGGGCGGATGACACCCAGCGCATCCTCAAGGGCTACGCGCAGGGTGCGGTGGACTACCTGCTCAAGCCGGTGGACCCGGACGTCGTCCGCGCGAAGGTGGGCTTCTTCGTGGAGCTCTACGAGAAGAGCGCGCTCATCCGCAGGCAGCAGCTCGAGCTGGTGGAGCGAAGGCGCGCGGAGGAGGAGGCGCGGCGCACCTCCGAGGTGGAGCAGCTGGTCCTGGGCGTGGTGGGCCACGACATCCGCAGCCCCCTGTCGGCGATCCTCGCGACCACCCAGGTGCAGCTGCGCAGGCCGAAGCTCGACGAAGAACACCGCAAGGTGCTCGAGCGGGTGGAGCGCAGCGCGCAGCGCATCCGCCGAATCGTGGACGTGCTCCTCGACGTCACCCGCGCGCGCGTGGGCGGCGGCATCCAGGTGGAGCGCGAGGAGGTCTGCCTGGTGGGGCTCGTGCGCCGCATCGTCGAAGAGGCGGAGGCCGCGCACCCGGGGAGGAGGCTGCGCATCTACGTGCAGTCGCATGAGGACGCGGTGTGCGGTCAGTGGGATGGGCCGCGCCTGTCCCAGGTCTTCGGCAACCTGCTCGACAACGCGCTCAAATACGGCCCGCCGTCCCTGCCCGTCACCGTGACCTTGACCCGGCTGGACGGTGCGGCGGCGGTGGCCGTGCACAACCACGGCCCGCCCATCCCCGCCGGGGTGCTGGCCACGCTGTTCGAGCCCTTCCGCCGGGCGCAGCCGCAGGACGACCAGGCGCGCAACAGCCTCGGGCTCGGGCTGTACATCGTCCGGGAGATTGTCCGGGCGCACGGCGGGCGGGTGGACGTCTCTTCGAACGAGGACGGGACGACCTTCCGGGTCTCCCTCCCCCTGGACCCCCGCCTGAACCTGCGCAGCCCAGCGGAGAGCGCGGGCGCCTCCGCGGCTCTTTGACCCCGCGGGGATGGGGTGGTGACGCGGCGGCGGTTGGATCTTTTTGACCTGAGGAGCAGCAGATGCCGAAGAGCAGCAGCGCATCAGGACGGCGGCGGACGCGCAGCCAAAGTCCGCGGCAGAGCGTGGCGTCAAAGCCGAAGCCCAGGGCGAACCCGAACCTGAAGCCGAAGAAGCGGAGCGGCCGTTCCGCCTCCACCCAGCGGGTGGCCGAGGCGCTGGAGGCGCTGGCGCAAGGGGACTTCTCGGTCCGGCTGCACGCCGAAGACGGGGTGGACGGGCGGGTGTGCCACGCCTTCAACGGGCTCGCCGAGCGCAACCAGCACCTCGCCCGGGAGGTGGACCGGGTGCACCACGTGGTGGGCCGCGAAGGCCAGATGAGCGAGCGGGCGTCCCTGCCCGACGCGCAGGGCGGCTGGGTGCTCATCCAGGACCGGCTGAACCTGCTCATCTCGGATCTGGTCCAACCCATCACCGAGGTGGCCCGCGTCATCAGCGCGGTGGCGGACGGCGACCTCTCCCAGAAGATGGCGCTGGAGTTGGGCGGGCACCCGCTGCGCGGGGAGTTCTTGCGCATTGGCACCACGGTCAACGGGATGGTGGATCAGCTGGGCGCCTTCTCCGGCGAGGTGACGCGCGTCGCCCGCGAGGTGGGCACCGAAGGGAAGCTGGGCGGTCAGGCGCGGGTGGGCGGCGTCTCCGGCGTCTGGAAGGACCTCACCGACAACGTCAACCTGATGGCGTCCAACCTCACCACGCAGGTGCGGGGCATCGTCCGGGTGGTGACCGCGGTCGCAGGGGGGGACCTGTCCCAGACCCTGGTGGTGGAGGCGAAGGGGGAGATCGCCGCGCTGGCGGACACGCTCAACAGCATGACCCGCACGCTCGGCATCTTCGCGGAGCAGGTGACCAGCGTGGCGCGCACGGTGGGCGTGGAGGGCAAGCTGGGCGCGCAGGCCAACGTGCCCGGCGCGGCGGGGACCTGGAAGGACCTCACCG
>CAZQVZ010000556.1:0-3218 GCA_964596895.1 uncultured Myxococcaceae bacterium | reverse complement strand
CAGGCCGCCGTAGGACTCGACGAGGCGCAGAAAACCGAGCACCTCGGTGCGCAGCTTCTCCTCGCGGCTGGGCTCCTTGAGCCGCCCGTCCTCGTTGAAGGCCCCGTCCGCGTGCGCGAGCGCGTACATGTCCGGGAACACCAGCGCGCCGCAGCCCTCCAGCGGGATGCGGGTCTGCCACAGGCCTCGAATCCCTCCCATGGCCGACGTCGATGCAGACATCAGGTAGATGCTCTTGCCGCGCCAGGGCATGGGCCGCGCCCGCGACACCCAGTCGATGGCGTTCTTGAGCGTCCCCGCGATGGAGTAGTTGTACTCGGGCGTCGCGATGATGAGGCCGTCCGCCTCCCCCAACCTGCGCGCCAGCTCCAGGCCGCCGGGCGGAAGGCCCTGCTTCGCGTTCAGGTCGCCGTCGTACAGCGGCATGTCGAACTCCCTGAAGTCCGCGAGGTCCACGGTGGCGAGCTCCCGGGCGACCTCCGCGGCGACGCGGATGAGCTTCTTGTTCAGGGAGGCCTCCCGGACGGAGGCAGCAAAGGCGAGGACGCGCATGGACGGGGTGCTCCTTGTGAGCGTGAGGATGGACACGTCGGGAGCCGCGGAGCTTGCCTGCTCGCGCGCCCGTCTGCCCCGAAACCAACGTGGCGAGCCCGCTTGAGCCGCAGCGCCCACCTCCATAAGAGTGGGCGTCATGAAGCGCCTCCTGAAGATCCTGGGCACAGCTGTCGGTGCCCTCCTCGTCCTGCTGCTCCTCGCCTTCGCGGCCGTCGCCTTGTTCGTGGATCTCGACGGTCTGGCCAACGAGCAGATCGCGAAGAACAGGCCGGCCATCGAAGCGCAGCTCGGCCGCCAGGTGGAGGTGGGCGCGGTCAAGACGAAGCTCTTCCCCACCCTGCGCGTGGAGCTGGCGTCCGTCTCGGTCGCGGCGGAGCAGGCGGGCGACCCGGCGCTGGTCTCTGTGGGGCCGGTCCGCGTCTCGGTGGGGCTGTGGGACGCGATTCGGACGTTCGGCGAGCAGATCAGCGTCAGCGAGATCGTCGTGCAGGACCTGAAGGTCCACCTCGTGCGCGATGCGAATGGCCGGCTCAGCTACGAGGACATCCTCGAGCGGCAGGCCTCGGAGGACGCGCCCGAGGAAGAGGAGACGAACGAAGAGGGGAGCGGAGGGCTCGGCGGGCTGCGCCTCGACGAGCTGCGAATCGAGAATGCGGAGATCGTGCTCGTGGACCACGCCACCGCCACCGGGGAGCCGGCCCGAAGCAGCATCAAGAAGCTGAACGTGCGCGTCACCGACCTGCGCGCCGACGAGTCGGTGAAGGTCGCGGTGGACGCGGCGCTCTTCGCGGACGCCACCAACTTCCGCCTGTCCACCTCCTACGGCCCCCTGCCCCGGGACGCGCAGTCCAAGGAGGCGCCTGCGGTGGGTGGGGTGACCTTGAAGATGGACGGGGTGGATCTCTCGCAGCTCTCGCCGTACCTGCCTTCGTCCGCCGGCGCGCGCATGGACTCGGCGTTGGCGTCCGCGGACTGGAGCATTGGCGCCATCCGGGAGGGGCAGCCGCTGCCGGTGAAGGGCTTCTTCGAAGTCCAGAAGCTCCAGCTCGAAGGGGGCGAATCCTTCGACCTGCGCATGGACGCAGACCTCACCGCGGACCTCGCCGGGCCGGGCGTGGACATTGCCCGGTTCGACCTCGAGGTGGGCGAGGTCGCGCTGTCCGCCTCCGGCGCGCTGAGCGATCTGGGCGGGGAGCCCAGGTTCCGCGACTTCAAGGTGACCTCCTCCACGCTCGCGCCGCAGAAGCTGCTCGCGTACTACCCGCCCGCGCGCGCGGACCTGCCGGAGGGGACGCGGCTTGCCGGCAACGCCGTGCTGAACGTGACCGCCAGCGGGGATGCGGCGAAGCAGACCGTGGACGCGACGCTGGATCTGGGGCCCCTGGACGTCCACTACCCCGGCGCCCTCTCCAAGCCCCAGGGCGTGCCCATGCGGCTGGAGGTGAAGGGAGACTTCACCTCACAGGACGCGCTGCTGGAGCGGCTGGCGCTGGTGCTCGACGACCTGGAGCTCATCGTGAAGGGCAAGGTGTCCGGCTACGACCAGACGCCCACCTTCGACCTCACCGCTTCGACGAAGCCCTTCACCCTGGACCGGCTGGTGCGGCTGGCGCCCTCGGTGCGCGAAGCCCTGCGCGAACAGAAGGCCGCCGCGTCCGGTCGGGGGACGCTCTCGGGACACCTCAAGGGCACCCAGACGAACCTCGACGGCGCGCTCGACTTCCGGCTGGCCGGCATGAAGCTGGATGTGCCCGGCACGAAGCTCGACGGCGACCTGCACCTCGTGGCCTCCGCGAAGGGCAACCCCGACGAGAGCCTGCGCGCCGAGCTCGACTTCGACGCCAACAACGCCGTCATCCTCATCAAGGACGTGATGGACAAGGGGCGCAAGACGCCCCTGAAGCTGGCGGTGACGGTGCAGCAGACGCCCGCGCGGCTGGACGTGGAGACGTTCGACCTGCGGCTCGCGGAGCTGGGGCTGCAGGTGCAGGGCGGCATCGACTACCCGAAGAACCTCGTCGACGTGCGCGTGAACATGAACCGGCTGGACCTGGAGAAGTTCTCGCGCACCGTGACCGCGCTGCCGAAGGACCTGGTGAAGGATGGCCACCTCGCCATGAAGATGCGGATCGGCGGGGACCCGGACCGGATGGAGTCCCTGGTGGTCACCATGAGCGACGTGGACGCGCGCCTGGGCCGCAGCGACCTGCGCGGGGAGGTCACCCTCAAGAACCCGGTGAAGCCGGACCTGGTGATGAAGCTCCGCTCGCGGCTGCTGGATCTCGACGGGCTCCTGGGGGACGACGAAGAGCCCGCGGGCGGCCAGAGCGATGATGCAGGCGCCCCTGCGGCGGACGACCCCTCCTTGCGCGACTACACGCTGCACGCGGAGCTGGTGGCGGACCGGGTGATCTACGCCGAGACCGACCTCACGAAGTTCCGCGGCGTGATGCGGCTGGTGGACGGGAAGCTGGTGCTGGAGGACGCCACCTTCAACGCCTTTGGAGGCACCGTCAGCGCGAAGGGCACCGAGGCGGAGATCTGGCGGGGGAAGATGCCCTTCAAGGCCCACATCACCGCCACCGGCATCGAGCTCGGCCAGGCGCTCGCGCAGCACACGAAGTACGGCAACGTGCTGCAGGGCAAGGCCGACTTGAAGATGA
>CAZQVZ010000555.1:0-3235 GCA_964596895.1 uncultured Myxococcaceae bacterium | reverse complement strand
CGGCTGGACTGGGCGTCGCTGCAGCGGCGGACGTTCGAGGCGGATGTCTGGGCATGCCCGTGCGGCGGGCGGCGGCGGGTGCTGGCGGTGGTGACGAGTCGGCGGACAGCGGAGGAGGTGCTCGCGAACCTGGGGCTGTTGCCCAGGCCGCTCCCGCAGCCCGCGTCGCAGTCGCCACCGCAGCTGAAGCTGGCGCTCTGACCTTTCCGCGCGGGCGACGCGGCGCTGGAGGGAACCGGAGAGAGGCACCGGAGGCACCCGTCCGTCCGCGCGGCGTCGTCGAGGCCTGCGGAGTGTCCGTGCGCTCCGCATCGGGCGAGGGTTCGCAACTCGGGACCTCCCTCCCCACTTGCCTACCGCCCCCGAAGGCGCGGTACTTCTTCCTCAGCTCACGCCGCGTTGCAGTTCATGGGCGAGCCAGTCTTGAAGGCCATGGCCCGCGAGCTCACCGAGACCATCCGGAAGAACGTCAGCATCGACTGGACGCAGCGGGAGACCGCCCGCGCCAAGCTGCGGACGCTCGTGAAGCGCCTCCTGCGCAAGTACAAGTACCCGCCCGACCGGCAGGAATCCGCCACCCAGACCGTGATGGAGCAGGCGGAGCGGCTCTGCGAGACCTGGGCGGAGGATGGGGAGCTGCAGAACGTGGTCGTGTTCCCGCGAGCAGATGAGGATCCTGCTCGGCCCCTTCCGCTGGCAGCTGAGCCGCCACCACGCCTTACGGCCCAGGCTTCCCGGCTACCGGCGGCGGCGAAGAAGCCCGAGGATTGAACGGGCAGCTTCGCCCGGCGGACATGTACCGGTCTAGGGCGACGCCGGAGCAGGATCGGACGGCGCACCTAAAGGCGCATACCCACGACCCCCGCGGCACGAGCCGACGGGATCCGAAACTGCAACTCGGAGCGTGTAGGGTGGCGCGCCCAGCTCCGGCGGCGGATCGAAGACGAACTCGAACTGCCGGTCCCCGGTTATCTGGACGTCGCTTATGGAGGGCGAATCAGGAGGGAGAACTCCATCTGTCTTTCCTCTCTCATCTCCGCTCCATGAATACAGGAACGGCGGGTCCTGCTCACGCATTGGTCCGGGTGCGATCGAGAAGACGAGGTCTTCGACCGTGGACTTCGCATCCAACGGCGACTCAAACACGGGCTCGGACGCATTGAACGTCACGGTGATCTTCTGGCGCGAACTGGCCTCCAGTCGGCGCTGTTCAACGTGGAGCGGGAGGTCCCTGTCTGACTGGCAAGCGCCAACGAATTCCTTCGGGGAAGCGCACGCCGTGAAGCCCAGCAGAATCGCGATGAGCACCCGCTCCATCAGAAGCACCCGAGAAAGGCTGTAGGGATGAACCCGGGTCCGTAGATCATCACCCCGTAGAAGGTGGAAGCCCAAAGGAAGGCGAAGTCGCTCGCAGCTTCACCGAACTCGTCGCCACAGCTCGGGTTCCACCACATGACCGAGCCGCGCTGTCGCCGAACACACAGGTCGTGATCGTAGCAGTCCTGCATGTAGACGCCGGGCGCAAGGCAGCTTAGGCCACACCTTCCGGCGCAGGGCGTCGTGCCGAATGCTCCGCAGCGGCCGGCGAGCGTCGTGCCGAAGCACGCCGGCTGCGGTGCCGAGGCGGTCGTGTCATGAAACCAGGACCTCGACGTCGAACCGCCGCAGCAACTGGGAACGAACTGAATACTCGGGACGCTGGCGGACCAAAGAGTGATGTCCTCGTCGTGCCTGCAGTTGCAGCCGGTACAGTGGGACTGCGCAGTGACGCCTCCGGGAACGACGCCAAGCTCGTCCAGCTCTGGGGCGGGATCCGGATGGTAGGTGTCGGAAGTGCCCTCCTCCCAGCCCGGAAGCGACCCAATGTCGATGTCGAACCGGTCTGACGGAAGTGCATGCTCCGCCGATGCCATGAAGGACACGAAGTGACGGACGAGCCCTTCGTGGGGAAGGGCCGAGTCTTCGCCCCCCGCCGTCTCTGGCCAGGGGATGACGGTCTGGAAGTCCTCGGCCAGTGCCCGCAGGAGTGCGTGGTCTCCTTCCTTCCACTGGCCGCCCACCAGGCCGAAACTGATGACGCCACCGGTGCCGGCGAGCCCATCGGCCGTAATCCAAAGGTGGGTGCCGTTGACGTCAACGTCGGCTCGGACGAAATGAGCCGAGGGGTGCTCCGCTCGAAAAAAGATCGTCGCTCCGCCCATCGTGCGAGAGCCCGCGAAGATCGTTGTGGAACGTTCTGAGATGACGAAAGCGTCCAGCGGATTCTTCGCCGAGCTGTAAGAGGTATTCGCGTCATCATCCGCTCGCCCGCATCCTGCAACGAGCAGAAGTGCTCCGATTGAAATCCAGCGCATCTGTAGGCTCCTTATTGCCTGGGTGGAGACCGCGGGGATCTTCCCCATACATGAAGAAGGGGCAACCGGCCTTAGCGTGCTTAGTCTGCTTCCTCACCTTTCTTCAACCGGGGAAGCGTGACCGTGATCGAGGCGGCGCAGGCCCGTCAGATCATGCTGGTCGGCCCGGACGGCTCCTCGCTCGAGGCGTGCGCCCTGGCGTTTACCGGGACGGGTGTCTCCGCGGTCGACAAGAAGCGCCGTGTGGAGCTGAAGCCGCTCGCGTTCGACCTCGGCGCTATTGCGTCGGAGATTGAAGCGACGCCTCCCCGCGTTCGTGAGTGGCTCTTCAAGCGCATCGACGCGGCGATAGAGCGGGGCGTGCGGGCCGGGACGGGCGTGGCGCCGTTCGGAGGACTGGTGCTCGAGTGGAGGTCCCCCGAGCTCCTCCAGGCGCGGTGGCGGTCACCTCTGAGCGTGCCCTGCCTCGAGTATTTCGCGGGTGACGAGCTTCAGCTCTTCGAGAAGCAGGAGCCCCAAAGCCGTTACCGTGGTCCCCACCGCCACGATTCGGCCCCCGCGCGCCCGGGTCCTCGAGATGGCGTCAGCTGTCTCTTCCGGCAGGTGGTAGCGCTCGTGGTGCATCCGGTGCCCGGACAACTCCCCACGCACCGGCAGGAAGGTCCCGGGCCCCACCTCCACCTCTCGCGCTCCCGCCTCCACCTCCAGCTCCGGGTTGTGCTGGAGGAGGCCTCCCGAAGCGTCGAGCGACGCCTGCGCCGCCTCGACCTCCGCCCGCGCTGTTCGAACTGCGTGGCCCCCAGGGCTCGCAGGTGGCCCCAGGCGGCAGGGCGATCGCATCTAAATCTGGACGGTCTTCAATGAATTCGATCCCTTAGGAG
>CAZQVZ010000554.1:0-3243 GCA_964596895.1 uncultured Myxococcaceae bacterium | reverse complement strand
CACGAGGACTCACCTTCACGGGCTGCATGGGCCGCAGATGGTAGGCGACGGGTCCTGTGCTCACAACGACGGGCCCGGATGGTAGCTCGCCCCCCGGGCCTTCGCCCTGCCGTTCAAATGGGTGAAGGCACACCCTTCAGAAGCGGCGTGGGCGCGTCGGCTCAGGGGCAGGCGGTCTGGTAGTGGAGCGTGACCGAGGAGCCCTTCGGAGGCATTTGGCTCAGCTCGAACTTCACGCGGTTGCGAGCCGCGTCGTACTCCCACACCTTCTGCCCTCCGGGCGCCGTCGCCGCTACCGGGACACCATCCACGCGTAGCTCGAGAGGCCCCTGGGTGAGATCGGGAATTTGGCTCAACGGAAACCGCAGGCGGACGCCCGAGAGCACCTCCGCCATGGTTTCGGTCTCGTCTTCCCATTCCGCGTCGATGCAGAACTGCGCGAGGAACCCGCCGGTCGCCTCCGCGAGCCAGCGATAGTGGAGCCAGACGAAATGCGTGGCGGTGATTGGGGCCCCAGCAAACAAATCCTCAAAGGTCCAGCCGTACTCGCCATCCAACGGATAGCACGGCGCACGGATCGTCGTGAACGCTCCGAAGACGACGTCTGACTCCCTACCGGGCCCCTTCGCGGCGACGAAGTCGGCCAGATACTCGGAAGGCTGCTCCCACAGGCCATCGTGGAGGTAAGGGCCCCACACCCCGCGGTCCTCCCGGTTGACGTGAAGCACCGCCAGTCGAGCCGGAGTCCGAAGGAAGCTCGCGTTGGGACCAGCGAGCATAGCGGGCGACAACGCGACGCGGGAGGCACGCATGACTGAAGACGCGGTTGGGTCGGGAGGCCAATAAGGGCCAAAGTGATAGACACCCTTTAGCTCGTAAAAGCTGTCCAGCTTGTTCCTTGCCTGGTCAATCAGGTTGGCCGAGCCCGGATGAAGGACCTTGTCGGGGCTGCCCGCAGGAGCAAGCAGCGACCCTCCTTGATAATGGAAGGAGTGCGCAGGATCGGAACTGTTCTTCTGCACTGCTCGCGACCCAATCGCCGCCATCTGGAAATCGACTCCCAGCCTGAGCAGGTGTTCGACCAGCACCTCCGCCCGGCTGTGGTAATCCGCCTGGGGAATCAGCACGTTCTCGTCGTACTGAGCCAACTGAATGAGAATGTCGACGACGCCATCCCCTTGTGTGTACTCATCCACCTGTCTCGCAGCCGTATCACCGTTCCCGGCGACCTGAATCACATCCCCCGCGGAGCCGCTCGCGTCCTTCCAGCCCACGTTGAGCCAACCGCTCCGCAGCCCCAACTGGTGAGGCAGAAACGAGACCTCGAACTTCAGGGCATCCACATGCGGGCGCAGGGTCAGGCCCTGCGACAGGTTGGGCAAGCCCTCGACGCCGAACTCGGGCGCGCCGGACGCCACCGCCACCGATTCGACGACGACATCCAATGGACAGGTGTTGCGCACCTCCACTGAACGCAAGGCTGGATTGGAACAGCTCGTGCTCACCGTCCCGAACGCCACGGCCGACGGCGAGACGAGCAGACAACTCCGCCCGACCTGCGCGTCCAGCGGCACGCGCGGCATGGGCGCGGCGGGTGAAGACACCTGAAACGTCACCGCGCCCTCCGCCGCTTCCACCACCGCAGGGCCCGGCAGGTCTGGCGCGGCCGAGACGACCACTTCGAGGATTTCCCCGGGCGCGAGGTCCAGTGAATCAACCGGCCCAGCTTTCAAGGTGAACACGTCGTCACTCCCCGGCTCGAGCTGCAGCTTCGAGAGGAGACAGACATCGAGCGGGTCCGTGCCATGGTTTCGGACGTTGAAGACCAGCTCCCGGCGCGCCCCGGGCGTCACCCTCCCAAAATCGACCGCCGCGGGCTCCAGCGAGTAGTCGCAGGGTGTGTACTCGGCGGCGACGGCGCGGACGCGGACCCGGAGCTCCGGGCGGTGAAAGTCGTTCGAGTAGATGACGACGTCCGCCTCCTTCAGGCCCACCGACCGCGGCGTCACCCGAACCTCGAGCGGAAGCGTGTTCATCCAGTCCTGGCCGTAGATTCCAGTCGCAGGGTCATATGGCTTCATGAGCGTGACCTCGAGCTCGCCCGGCTGGGTGTTCTCATTCGCGGGTTCGACCTCGAAGTACGGCGGCGACCGCGCTACCCCGAGGTGCAGCCGCTCATCCGGCAGGTTCGTGTACGTGGTCCCCAGGTTCCTCAACGCCAGGGTCCGCACCTGGTAGACCTGTGGCGCCGCCTCCGGCACCCAGGCGACCTTACCGAAGTCGACGAGCGCCTCGGGCTCGGTCACCAGATGGGGCCCGCCGCCATGGCAGCGGACCTGGGTGTTGAACTGCGCCTGGAATTCTACGCCCGTCGCTGCGACGAGCGCTGCGTCATGCCGCGAGGGCGCGGCCGGCTGACACGTCACCTCCAATATGACCGCTCCGCGGGCCGCGACCAGGATGGGCTCGGTGCCGGCCGGGGCGACGAACGCGAAGGCGGCGGCGCCCTCACCCGTGAGCTCCAGGTTCGTCAGCGTCACCGCGGAGGCGCCCAGGTTCCGGACCTCGAGCGGCAGCGTCCGCTCCGCGCCCACGGGAACGAACCCGAAGTCCAGCGGCTCCGCGGCGATGACGACGTCCCTCCCCTCACCGCTGACGGCCACCTGCTGCTCGGGACACCCCTCGAAGGCCTCCACGACGAGCCCCGTCTCATAGAGCCGCGCTTCGGCAGGCCAGAAGCCCACGGTGAGGCGGCGCGCATCACCTGCCGCCACTTCGTTCTGCGCGTCCAGCAGCGGGAACAGCACGCCATCCGTTCCCTCCTCCATCCGGGCCTTGCCCACCCGCCGCGGCGCAGAGGCGTGGTTCGGCAGCGTGAGCTGAAGCTCGTGGCTGGCGCCCACCGCCACGATGCCGAAATCCAGCGATTCGGGCACCGCGCAGCCCTCGTCCACTCCTGTCCCCTTCAACACCATGCGGATGTGCTCGCCGCCCGCCGCTGTCCCGGTGGCGGTGAGGTCGACCTGCGCCTCGAATGAAGCCGTCGCCGTCTCCGCGGGCTGCTCCGACGGCCGGAAGGTGAGCTCGAGCTGCCGCGCCTCCCCGGGGCCGATGGACGGAGCCTCCAGCGCCTCCACTTCGAAGGCGCCGATGTCGTCCGCAAGGTCGACCTGGACAATGGTCAAAGGGGCGGCAAGTACCAGCCGTTCGAGGGCATCTGCCTCACCGACACCTTTCAGCTCT
>CAZQVZ010000553.1:0-3246 GCA_964596895.1 uncultured Myxococcaceae bacterium | reverse complement strand
GAGCACAGTAAGTGTGGTTGAGGAACACGGTGTGTTGACCGTCGGCTTCGCAGACCATGCCGATTCGCCCCGCCACTGGCTCCTATTGCAACGAATGCTGAAGGCGACGAAGCAAGATCGCGATTTGGGGCAGGATCAACTGCATCTTTCAAACGACGTGAACGGTGCGGGCGTGTACGGAGGGGTCATTGATGCTTCTGTCTCTCCTAACGAGGTGACGCTGAGGTTGACCGGTGAGGCGCGTGGTCGACTCAAGTGTGATGAAGAACTGATCGTCGGCATCGCGGGCGCGCAGGTTGACTACCCGGGGCTTGCTGATGCTCTGAAGCGCGTTTTGCACCCCCTTGAGGTGGCCACGGCAGAGCGTTGAGCGCAACCCCCACCGGGCCAGACCGGCGCGCACCCGGTCGCGGAGGAGGGCTACTCGGCGAGGGCTGTGAGCATCGGTCGGAGCGTGTCCGGGCCGATGCGGCGGCGGCTGACCTGCTTGCGGATGCGCTTCACCGCTGAGCGTTCCGGAAACGCTGGCCGGTGCGCACCTGTCGAGAAACAATTCGCGCTCGAACCTGACGATGCTGTTGTGGTGATTGCTGATCGCAACGGGGCTTTCAGCGCAGCTCGGTGTGGTGAAGGCGTCGCCGGACAGTCAGTGTGCAGGCGGCGCGCGATGAAGGGACCGGACCGCCCGAGGATGCGAACAAAACCGCAGTCGTCGAGCCGCCCCCCCCGCCGCCCCTTGTCAGCTGAAGCGGTGCGCCAGCAAGCGCCCATCGAAGACCGAGATGACGTCGCGCCGCCGGGCCGCCGCTGCGTCTTTCGCCATCTCGCGCAACCTCCTGTCAGCGCAGAGCGCGTCTTGCCCGCGCTGTTCGCGCTCCTGCTCGCGCTGACGACTCCTGCGTGCGCGAACACCACCACCTCGAAGCGCGAGTCCCTGCCGTCACCCGAACCCTCGGGCCACGCGACGCCGCGGGCGCTGCCTTCTTTGGACGCGGTCACGTACGGATACGACGGCAATGGGAACGTCACCTCGGTTGCGGAGACGCGGCTGACGGCCTCGGGCCCGGCGACTGAGACGACGGGGCGCATCTACGACGGCCTCGACCGACTGGAGAAGGAGACGCGGCCGGATGGGCGGGAGGTCTCGTACGGCTACGACCTGAAGGGAAACCGCACCCAGGTGACGGACCCGGACGGGGTGGCCACCGGTTACACCTACGACGCGCAGGACCGGCTGAAGACGGTGGTGCTGTCCGGGAGTACGACCACTTACGCGTACCACCCGGACTCGCTGCTGGCGAAGACGACGGCGCCGGGGGTGGAGGAGGGGCGGTGCTACGACGCGGCGGGGCGGCTCGTGACGGTGGTGACCGCGAAGGGGAGCGTGTCGGGCACCTGCGCCGTCTCGGGGACGCTGCTGAGCCGGTACGTCTACGGCCACGACGCGAACGGCAACCGCACTTCGCTCGTGGAGACGCGGACGGCGGCGGGCGCGGCGAGCGCCTCGGTGCCGGAGAGCACGGGCTACGGGTACGACGCGTTGGACCGGTTGGTGGGGGTGCGCTACCCGGACGGGACGGCGCACCTGTACGAGTTGGACGCGGAGGGCAACCGGCTCGTGGAGCGGCGGACGCAAGAGCAGGTGTCGCTCGGATACCTGCGACCAGGCCACTGAGTCTGGTCCCGGGCGGGGCGCTATCGGCTAGGCTTGGTCTCGTGGCGCACGACGGGAGCCAGAGCATTGAGCAGGACGACACGGACGCCCGCGCCCGCACGGTCCAGCTCGAGCTCCTCCGGAAGATGGGCGGCCCCCGGCGTCTTGCTCTGGCGCGTTCGCTGACTTCGACCATCCTGAGCGCTCAGCGGGACGAGGTCCTCCGGGCGAACCCAGGCATCACCGAAAGAGAGCTCCGCCATCGGCTCCTGGTCCGGTGGTACGGGCACGAACTGGCCGACCGGGTCGAGGCGTGGCTCGAGGCGAGGCAGCGCTGATCGCTCCGGAGCTCCTGCAGGCCCTCAGGGGATTCGTCGAGGCCCTCGAGCGCCTCGGAGTGCGCCACTACCTCGTTGGCTCAGTGGCCAGCTCCTTTCATGGCAAACCCAGGCTGACCCTCGATGCCGATCTCGTTGCGGATCTCCGGGCAGAACATGCCTCACCGCTGCGCGAGCAGCTGGAAACCACGTACTACATTGACGAGGAGATGATCCTCGACGCCATCAAGCGCCGCAGGAGCTTCAACGTCGTGCACTTCGACACATCCATGAAGCTCGACGTCTACGTTCCGCCTCCAACGGAGTATGCGCAGCTTGCGCTCTCCCGGGCCGAGTCGCGCGACGTCGGCGCAGCGCATCCGATGATGCTCGGCTCGGCCGAAGACATCCTGCTCTACAAGCTGTACTGGTACCGCCTGGGGAACGAGGTGTCGGATCGGCAGTGGTCGGACATCCTTGGCATCCTCGAGGTGCAGCTCACGCTGGACGGCAGCTACCTCCAGCGGTGGGCCGTGACGCTGGGGGTCGCCGACCTGCTGAAGAAGGCCCTGCAGCAGGTCCGCTGAGGGCGCAGTGGGAGTGAGTCCGGTGTCTGGCGCGCGCTGCGACCAATTACCGCTGGTTATCGATTCGCGCCCAATTGGTTCCGTGCCGTAGCCCACGGAGCCTGCCACAGTCCCCGCATATGGCGGAGGGTCTGGGCATGCGACGAGGGCTGGCTTCGGTGCTGTTGCTGCTGATGGTGGGCGTGCTCGCGCATCCTCTGGGGGGACTGCTCGCGGTCTTCTTCGGGCGGGGCTACGGACAGGCGGTGGGAGACCTCCTCCGCCCGGGCTCCCTCTTCTTCATGGCGGTGGCGCTGGTGATGCTGGCCGGTCACGCGGCGGTGGGGTTCGTGCTGCTCACGGCGACGAAGGGGGCGTGGGCTGCGCGGATGGCGGTCTACGTGGACTTCTGCGTGGCGGCGGCGCTGGCGCTCGGGGCGCAGACCTGGGCCTGGACGGAGGCCCACAAGGACGCCCAGGGGGCCCTCTTGTTCCTCTTCCTCCCCCTGTACGCAGCGCTCGCGGCGGGGGCGGTGGGACTGGTCGCCCTGCCGGTGGCCGCGGTGGTGCGCTGGGCGGTCCTGCCGAGACCCTGAGAGGCGCTTCGGAGCCGGTAAATCGGCCCGGGAGGCGGATCTGGCGGACGGAAAACCACAGGGCGATCGCATCTAAATCTGGACGGTCTTCAATGAATTCGATCCCTTAGGAG
>CAZQVZ010000552.1:0-3247 GCA_964596895.1 uncultured Myxococcaceae bacterium | reverse complement strand
CATTCCCACCAACGGAGACCACGAGATACACCACCCCCAATAGAAGAGGGTCCAGCTCTTCATCCAGGTCCTGTCGCGGAAGGCGTCCGTCCGAAAGGAGAGCTCCAGGAGCCCCTGCGCGTAGTTGCCCAGGCTCTGCACCAGCGAATTGAGCAGGAAGGTGGTGGGGCCGGCGAAGAAGACGAACAGCAGGAGCGACAGCGCGAGCAGGAGGTTGAACTCGCTGAGCCGGCGGATGCCGCGGTCCAGCCCGGAGACCACGGACGTCGTCGCTACCAGGGTGATCCCGGCGATGAGCCAGAGCTGGTGCGTGGTGCCCACGGACAGGATCCCGAGGAACTCCAGGCCGGCGTTCACCTGCATCACGCCCAGCCCCAGGGAGGTGGCCACGCCGAAGAGGGTGCCCACCACCGCCAGCACCTCCACCAGATCCCCCAGCCCGCCGCGCAGCCGCTGCCCGAAGAGGGGGTAGAGCGTCCAGCGGATCGTCAGCGGGAGATCATGCCGGTACGAGAAGTACGCGAGGCTCATCCCCACCACCACGTAGATGGCCCACGGATGCAGGCCCCAGTGGAAGAAGGTGACCAGCATCGCCTCGTTGGCGGCCTCGGGGGTGCCGGCCGCCGCGCGCGGGGGAGCGGCGAAGTGGAGGATGGGCTCGGCCACGCCATAGAACACGAGCCCGATGCCCATGCCCGCCGTGAACAGCATGGCGAACCAGGTGAGCCGCGAGTACTGCGGCACGTCCGCGTTCTTCCCCAGCTTCACGTCGCCGTAGCGGCTGAACATCAACCAGACCGCGAAGCCGAGCAGGCCGGTCATCACCACCACGTAGACCCAGCCGAAGCGGGTCACGACGAAGTCCTGCGTGGCGGCGAAGGCGCGGGCGGTGCCTTCGGTGAACAGGGCGCCGAAGATCACGAAGAGGACGACAAGCCCCGCGGAGACGAGGAAGACCGTGAAGTTGACCTTGAGCTTGTCGGACCCGGGCATGTCAGCGGCCCCACCCGAGGCCGAGCCTGGCCTTCGCTCCCCGCGCCCCGCCAGCGGTCCGGACCTTCCCACCGGAATCCGCCGCCGTCACCGCCTGCCAACGCGCCACCGCCCAGGGCAGCACCGCAGGCACGAAGACGCTGAGGGGCTTTTTGGGACGTCGCACGCATCAGACGATGCGCCAGCGCCGCCCCGCGCTCAGCCGCGCCGTGCAGGCCGGGTTGTCAGCGGAACAGTCGTCGCGAACACGCCGTGCCCTGTCAGACGCTCAGGGAGTCTTCGCCGCGGCGCTCTCGCCTTCAGCGGCGGCGGCCGGCGCCGGCGCGTCGAGCACGTCTGCGGGCGAGTTCGGCAGATCCTCCAGCCGCCCGGTCTCGATCTCCACCAGCCCCCCCCTGCTGCCGCGCGCGTAGCGGGTGTTCTCCTTGCCCGGGACCTCAGCTCCCACCGCCAGGGTGGCCAGCGGCGTGTCCCCAGCGCCCAGCAGGGTGACCTTCCGCGCGGGCGCGTCGAGCCCCCACTTCGCCCAATCCTTCGGGCGCTCGTCGAGGTACTCGGAGGCGCGGATGGAGCCCAGGCTCCAGAGGATGGAGCTCAGCTTGAATTTCTTCGCCGGACCCGGCTGGGGCTCGAGCACCCGCCAGTCCTCACCCTTGCCGTCCGCGGCGCTGGGCACCCGCTCCACCACGATGCGGGGCTTGCCCTGGTCTTCGAAGACGAGCTTCGCCACCTTCGCCTTGTCGAAGGACAGGACGCTCCGGTCGCGCAGCGTGGCCGGGTCCACGTCCAGGGCGGACAGCGCGCCCTCCTCCATCTGCGCGAGCACCACGTCCCGGCCGTCGGTGCGAAGCAGCCAGGTGCGCACCTCCCCGTCCTCCTCCCTCTGCGAAACCGACAGCCGCACCGGCTCCCCGGTCTCCATCCGCCCCACCAGCGTGGCGATGGGCGCATCCATCCCCACCCGCGCGCGCTCCTGCGGTGAGTCCTCGAGGAACGCCAGAGCGAGCTGCTTGCGCAGGCCCTTGATGAACCCCTCCACCGCCTGCTTGTCCGCGGCGAGCGGGGAGGGCGGGGTGCCCACCAGAAGGCGCCACTGCGCCTCTGCGTTCTCCCCCTGGCGCTCCACCGTGAACGCATGCCGGGGCGCCTTCACCTCCACGGACACTGGCCGCTCCACCCGCATGACTTCCTTGGTGCGCAGGTCGAACGTGGACTTGTCGAGCCCCCAGCGCACGCCGCCGGGGACCGCGTACACCTTCGGGTCGTCGCCGCGCTGGACGTAGCTGGAGCCGTCGAAGGTGTTCTCCCCGCCGCCCTTGAGCACGAAGGTGGTGGGCTCGCCGCCACCCGGCGTCTTCGCGGTGGCGCGGATCACGAACTGCGGCGCATCCAGCCCGTACCGCGCCAGCGCCTCCGGCGTGGGCGCCTCATCCACCAGGTGGACGATGCGGCCTGCGTCCAATTGGCTCATCAGAGAATCCACCTGGAAGGCGTCCGCCGTGGCCTGGACCGGGGCGGTGATCCGCCAGGCGCCGTTCTCCTGGAGGGTCAGCGTGGTGGCGGACCCGCGCGACTCGATGATGACCTGGGTGAACGCCACCCGGCCCGCGTCCGGACCGAAGGAGACGAGCTGCCCTTCTGCCTCCTTCTGCGCTTTGGCCTTCGCCTCCGGCTCCTGCACGCCCTTCCACGCGTAGAGCCCGAGCCCCAGCGCGACCAGCGCCATCCCGCCCATCCACAGGGCGCTTCTGCCCAGCTGGCTCACTTGTTCCGCCTCGCCTGCCAGATGGCCAGGCCCACGCCGAGCAGCAGCAGCGGCAAGAGGTCCGTGGCCGTGAAGTGGATCTTCGTGAGCAGGTCCTGGTCCAGATCCAGCGTGGACACGTCCCGGTCCGGCGGACGGATGGTGACCTTGTTGGACTGGACCGTGGCCCAGGCGAAGGCGTTGAGCACCAGGTTGCGGTTGGGCTCGAGCCCCCAGTTGCCGTCGACGAGCAGGTCCGAGTCACCGAAGACCACCAGCCGCGCCTCGTCGTGCCGGCGGGTGTCGGACTCGGGGATGACCTGCTGCGCGGAGACCACCATGGGGATCTGCCCGCTCTTCTCTCCGTCGTCCGCCTGCGGCCTGGGGCCCGGGGTGGTCTCCAGCCACGCGTAGGGCGAGGTCAGCACCACCGGCTTGGTGATGACGCCCGGGAGGACGCCCTCCCGGAGCACGGTCAGTCCGCGCGCGGTGGGCATCTGCACGTTGAGC
>CAZQVZ010000551.1:0-3254 GCA_964596895.1 uncultured Myxococcaceae bacterium | reverse complement strand
CCGGATCCGGCGGCAGGTTGTAGACCTCCGGCCGGTCCGTCAGCAGGAAGAACGCGTTCAACCCACCGGTGCCCGGCTGCGTCGCTTCGTCCTTCCCGTACAGGTACGCGTTGGTCTCACCGCGCGCGTGCAGCGCCTCCACCCGCCGCTCCGCGCGCTGGGCCAGTTCCTCCAGGTCACCGAAGACGATGGACTCGGTGGGACAGGCCTGCGCGCACGCGGGCGTCAGGTCGGCCTTCTGCCGGTCGTAGCAGAGGGTGCACTTCCAGGCCCGGCCGTCATCCTCGCGCCGGTCGATGACGCCGAACGGACACGCGCTCACGCAGTAGCCACATCCGTTGCACACGTCCGGCTGCAGGTACACCGAGTCGAACTCGGTCCGGACGATGGCGCCGGTGGGACAGACCTCCAGGCACGCCGCGCTCCGGCAGTGCTTGCAGACGTCGGAGACCATCAGCCAGTCCAACTTCTGCTCGCCCGGCTTCTCCACGAACGCCACGTGGCGCCAGCTCGAGGCCCCGAGGTGCCCGGTGTTGTCGTAGCTCATCCCGGTGAAGGTGAACCCGTCATCCGGGAGCTGGTTCCACTGCTTGCAAGCGACCTCGCACGCCTTGCACCCGATGCAGAGCGTGGCGTCGGTGAAGAAGCCCTTCCTGGTCGCCATCACTCCTCGACTTTCTTCGGGGTCTGCGTGGGTTGATGCGTGGGCTGCCCCACCTCGGGCAAATCTCGCGGCGGTCTGGGTCCGACAGGCTCCGGGAGGCGGAACCCGTCCGCGGCTCGAAGCACCTGCGCCTGCCTTCCCGGCAGCACGTCCGCCACCGCCGCCTTCGACTCCTGGATGTGCACGTTCGGGTCCGAGACGAAGGGCAACAGGTCGTTGACGACGCCGCCCGTCACCCGCCCCGAGTAGCCCCAGTGGTACGGCAGGGCGATCTGATGGATGACGCTGCCGTTCATCCGCAGAGGCTGCAGCCTGCGGGTCACCAGCACCCGGCACTCCAGCTCTCCCCGCGCGGTGCGCACCGTGGCCCAGCCGCCGTTGTGCAGCCCCCGCAGCTTCGCGACCTCCGGCGAGACCTCCACGAACAGCTCGGGCTGCAGCTCGGACAGCCAGGAGAGGAAGCGGCTCATCCCGCCGGCGGTGTGGTGCTCGGTGAGCCGGAAGGTGGTCATCACGAACGGGAAGCGCGGATCCCCGTGCGCCCACGCATAGGGGTTGTCCCGCCGGTGCCACTCGCCCCGCGCAGGGTTGCACTGCTGGCGGTAGAGCGCGTTCTCCACCGGCGACTCCTGCGGCTCGTAGTGCGTGGGCAGGGGCCCATCGAGCAGACCCGACGGGGCGAACAGCCACCCCTTCCCGTCCGCCTGCATCAGGAAGGGGTCGTCACCATTGAGGGTGTCCTTGCCCTCCGCGTCCGGCCTGGCGCGGTGGGAAGGCGAAAGCTCGGCGAGGAAGTCCGGCGTGTCGTAGCCGGTCCACTTGCCCGCCTCTTCATCCCACCAGACGTAGCGCTTGCGTTCGCTCCAGGGCTTGCCCGAAGGGTCCGCGGACGCGCGGTTGTAGAGGAGCCGCCTGTTGTCCGGCCACGCCCAGCCCCACTCCAGCGGCACCCGGCCCTGCTGGTGCCAGGGCTTGCGGCGCGCGGTCTGGTTCACCCCATCCTCGAAGCAGCCCGAGTAGATCCAACAGCCGCAGGCGGTGGAGCCGTCCGCCTTGAGCTCCGTGAACCCGCCCACGGGCTTTCTGTCCGCGACGGTGTAGCCGTTGATCTCCCGCAGCACCGCGGCCGCGTCCGGTTCGTGGTGCGGGCCTTCGGTGGGGTAGTCCCAGGTCAGCGCCCGAAGGGGCCGGTCCCGCTCTTCACCCGAGTCCGCGTAGAGCGCCTTCAGCCGCTTGCCCAGGTGGTAGACGAACCCCAGCTCGCTGCGGCAGTCCTCCTGCGGCTCCACTGCCTTCGTCCGCCATTGCAGCAGCCGCTGCGTGTTGGTGAAGGTGCCGTCCTTCTCCACGTGCGACGCCGCCGGGAAGAAGAAGACCTCGGTGGCGATGTCCTCGGGCCGCACGTGCCCCGACGTCACCTCCGGCGCGGTCCGCCAGAACTCGGCCGTCTCGGTGAGCACCAGGTCCCGGACCACGAGCCACTTCGCCTTCTGCAGGCCCTTGCGCTGCATCCCCCCCTGCACCGAACCCACCGCGGGGTTCTCCCCCATCACGAAGTAACCTTCGACCTTCCCGTCCACCATGTCCGCCACGGTCTGCAGGTGCGAATGGTCCCCGGAGAGCCTGGGCAGCCACTCGAAGCACCAGTCGTTGTCCTTCGTGGCGGCGTCCCCGAACCAGGCCTTCATCAGGGAGACGACGTACTTCGGCGCCTCGCCCCACCAGCCGGCGCCCGAGCCCACCGTGTGCATGTACTGCTCGAGCGAGTCCGCCCGCCCCACCCGCGGCATCCGCAGGTATCCGGGCAGAAGGTCGAAGAGCGTGGGGATGTCCGTGGAGCCCTGGATGGACGCGTGGCCGCGCAGCGCCATGATGCCCCCGCCCGGCCGGCCGATGTTCCCGAGCAAGAGCTGCAGGATGGACGCGGTGCGGATGTACTGCACGCCCTTGGAGTGCTGCGTCCAGCCCACCGAGTAGACGAAGGCGGTGGTGCGCTCGCGCCCGCTGTTCTCGCAGATGGCCTCGGCCACCTTCAGGAACTGCTCGACCGGGACGCCGCAGATCTTCGACACGGCCTCGGGCGTGTAGCGGGCGAAGTGGCGGCGCAGGGCCTGGAACACGCAGCGCGGGTGCTGCAGGGTCTCGTCCCGGGGAACTTCGTTCAGCTCCCGGCCGTGCGGAGCGTTCGCGTCGTCGTGCTGCTGGGCGAAGGTCTCCTTGTGACCGGCCGCGGGTACGCCGGCCGAGCCTTCGTACTGCCAGCTGTCGATTTCGTAGTGCGCGCGCTCGGGGTCCCAGCCGCTGAAGAGCCCGTCGCCTTCTTCGGTGTCGCGGAAGTCCTCGCGCAGGATGAACGAGGCGTTGGTGTACGCGACCACGTAGTCGCGGAAGTACCGGTCGTTCTCCAACACGTAGTGCACCAGCCCGCCGAGGAAGGCGATGTCGGTGCCCGCGCGCAACGGCACGTACTGGTCCGCCAGCGCCGAGGTCCGGGTGAACCGCGGATCCACGTGGATGAGCTTCGCGCCCTGCTCACGCGCCTTCATCACCCACCGGAAGCCCACCGGGTGGCACTCCGCCATGTTCGAGC
>CAZQVZ010000550.1:0-3255 GCA_964596895.1 uncultured Myxococcaceae bacterium | reverse complement strand
CTTGAGACAGAGGGCGCTGGCAAAGCTGCCGTTCTGCTTCGACTTCCACCACCGTATGGGCCTGCACCGGATCATCGAGAAGGGGGACCTGGACGGCATCCTGGAGGAGCTGGACTTCGTGCGGATCTACCTGCGCGAAGACGACTCCCTGCCCGAATGGGTCCCCGAATTCGCCGAAGTCCGGCCGATCGCGGAGATGCTCTACGCGTCCTTGCTCGAGGCCGCGGTCGCCGCGCAGACGGGTGCCGCCCGCTGGTTCCTCACACGTGAAGTCGTTCGCGCCTCAGATCGCATCTGCCGCGACGCGGGGCGCTTCTATAGGGATGACAATCGAGTTGTCTCCGCCCGGTTCGCCGCGCTGGAGTTGTTGCCCTTCACCGAGCGGCCGGCGTTGCCGAAGGCCGCAAGCGCATAGAGCACGCCGACCAGCCGACCATCCACGCCTCTCGTTGTGACCAGTGGACCCGTCGCCTACCATCTGCGGCCCATGCAGCCCGTGAAGGTGAGTCCTCGTGCCCGGTAGCCTCCGCGCCGTCCTTCGTCTCTTCGGCGTGGTGGGGACCACGTTCTGGCACTTCGTCCGGCTGGCCACGGCGCCGCGCCGCTTCCGCACCGAGCCCGCGCTGCAGGCGAAGCGGGTGCAGGAGTGGGCGCAGGCGTTGTGCCGCGTGTGCGGCCTGCAGATCCAGTTCGGCAAGGGGGGCCCGCCGCCCCAGGGCGTGGTGCTCGTGGCCAACCACCGCTCCTACGCGGACATCTTCGTGCTCGCGGCCACCAGCCCCATGCTCTTCCTCGCCAAGAAGGAGCTTGAAGGCTGGCCCTTCTTCGGCCGCGCGGCGCGCATGGGCGGAACCGTGTTCGTGGACCGCGGCAACCGGCAGAGCGGCTCTTCGGCCATGCAGCAGCTCGCCGCAAGGCTGCGCGCCGGCGCCAACATCGCCGTGTTCCCGGAGGGCACCACCTACGCCGGGCCCGGCACCGGCCCCTTCAAGAGCGGCAGCTTCCGGCTCGCGGCGCAGGAGAAGATGCCGGTCATCCCGGTGGCGCTCGAATACGAACGTGCGCAAGACGCGTGGACCGACCCGGAGGACAGCTCCTTCGCCTCCCACTTCATCGCCTGCTTCTCGAGGCCGCAGGTCCACGTGCGGCTGAACGTGGGCCCGGAGCTGCGCAGCGAGGATCCGGACGCGCTCCGGGCCCAGGCGGCCGAATGGATCGGCGCGCACCTCGAGGCGCCGGTCACCGAAGCAGACGCGCCCGCGGCCGTTCCCGCCTGAGCCCAGGCGCTGGCCCAGAGCGCCGACCCGAACACGCACGGTCGCGCACCGCCGCGCCGCGCTGTACGGTGCGCCCGCCATGGCACGGTCGGAGGACACGCTTTCAGAGGGAGCCGGGGGAGAGGACCTGCGCGTGGAGGCCACCCTCCGCCCGCAGTCCTTCACCGAATACGTGGGCCAGACGGAGGTGGTGGAGAAGCTCCGCGTCTACGTGAAGGCCGCGAAGATGCGGCAGGAGGCCCTGGATCACTGCCTTTTCTCGGGGCCGCCGGGCCTGGGGAAGACCTCGCTCGCGCACATCATCGCGCAGGAGCTGGGGGTGGGCGTCCACGTCACCTCCGGCCCCGCCATCGAGCGGAAGGGGGATCTGGCGGGCCTGCTCACCAACCTCGGGCCCAGGGACGTCCTCTTCATCGACGAGATCCACCGGCTCAACCCGGCCATCGAGGAGTACCTCTACCCGGCCATGGAGGACTTCCGGCTCGACGTCACCATCGACTCCGGGCCTGCGGCGCGGGCCATGAAGATTGACCTGCCGCCCTTCACCTTGATTGGCGCGACCACGCGGACCGGCCTGCTCACCTCGCCCTTGCGAGACCGCTTCCAGATCCAGGAGCGGCTCGACTACTACGAGCCCAGGGACCTGGAGCGCATCCTCGAGCGCAGCGCCCGCATCCTCCAGGTGGGGCTCGAGGCCGAAGGCGGCGCAGAGCTTGCGCGCAGGGCCCGGGGGACGCCGCGAATTGCGAACCGCCTGCTCCGCCGCGTCCGTGACTTCGCCGAAGTGGAAGGGGACGGGCGCATCACCCAAGAGGTCGCGGCTGCGGCCCTGGACCGGCTCCAGGTGGACGGGCTCGGCCTGGACCCCATGGACCGGCGGGTGCTGCTCACCATCATCGAGAAGTTCGGCGGGGGCCCTGTGGGCGTGGAGACCATCGCCGCGGCGGTGGGCGAACAGCGAGACACGCTCGAGGACGTCTACGAGCCCTTCCTCCTCCAGCAGGGCCTGCTCAACCGGACCCCCCGCGGCCGCATGGCCACCCACCGGGCGTTTGCGTACTTCGGGCGCACGGTCCCCCCGTCCTCGCAAGGCACCCTCCTTTGAACTGTGACCCATCCGTCAAAGGATTTGCCCGCCTTGTGGCTTTGGGCTAAGGGGCGGGTCGGACGCACTGCGCAACGACGCGAAATCTGAGGGAGGGGCTGCAAGATGTGAGGCACGGGTGTCGCGGTTTCGGGGGCTTCTTGACCCGTCGCGAGGCCCACTGACGTGCGGATCATACTTTTCGCGCTGACGTCTCACGCGACCCCAGCAAATTTGAACGTTTACAGGGAACGCCTTCGGGGCGCAGGCAAAGCGGGCCGACAGTTTGGTGGCACATGCCTTGCTCAGCAACGCGCCGCGGCACACCCAGTCAACGCTCCGCAATGCCCGGAGGGGGCACCACCAGCATGTCCGACTCGCCCTACAACCAACGCACGCTGAAGGAGCCCATCTCCTGTGAGGGAGTGGGTCTGCACAGCGGCGCCCCCGTCAAGCTGACGCTCATCCCCGCGCCGGTGAACCACGGCATCGTCTTCGTGCGCACGGACCTGGCGCGGCCGGTGAGCATCCCCGCGCTCTCGGACTTCGTGGTGGACACCTCCCTGGCCACCACGCTCGGCAAGGACGGCGTCCGGGTGGGCACCGTGGAGCACCTCATGGCCGCGCTCGCGGGCCTGGGCATCGACAACCTCCGCATCGAATTGAACGGGCCGGAGGTGCCCATCATGGACGGCAGCGCCGCGCCGTTCACGTACCTGGTGAAGACCGCCGGGGTGCGCGTGCAGTCCGAGCCCAAGAGCTTCATCGTCATTCGCCGCCCGGTCACCGTGGTGGACGGAGACAAGGAGGCCACGCTGCTGCCTGCGTCCCGGCTGCGCGTGGACTGCACCATCGACTTCAAGCACCCGCTGATCTCGGACCAGGTGGCCTCGT
>CAZQVZ010000549.1:0-3260 GCA_964596895.1 uncultured Myxococcaceae bacterium | reverse complement strand
GTTCTCCGGCGGCCAGCGGCAGCGCGTGGCCATTGCCCGGGCGCTGGCGCTCTCCCCGGCCTTCGTCGTCGCTGACGAACCCCTCTCCGCGCTCGACGTCTCCATCCGCGCGCAGATCATGAACCTGCTGCTGGGGCTGCAGCGCTCGCTGGGGCTGACGCTGCTGTTCATCTCGCACGACATGGCCGCGGTCCGGCACCTGTCGGACAAGGTGGCGGTGATGTATCTGGGCAAGCTGGTGGAGGTGGCGCCGGCGGCGGAGATCTACCGGCGGCCCGCGCACCCGTACACCCAGGCGCTGATCTCGGCCATCCCGGTGCCGGATCCGGTGCAGGCGCGCCAACGCCCGCCCGCGGTGCTGATGGGTGAGGTCCCAAGCCCCCTGAACCCGCCCACAGGCTGCCGGTTCCACACCCGCTGCCCGCTGTACCGGCGGCTGCCTGCGGACAGACAGCTCGCGTGCCGGCAGGCGGAGCCGGACCTGCGCCGGGTGGACGGCAGTCACCTGGCCTCGTGCCACTGGATGGAGGGGTGAGCCTTCTCCCGGAGGGAGAGGGTCATTCGGCGGCGACGGGGTTCGTCTCGCGGCGGCCGGGGCGCTCCTCTTCCTGCCCGCGCACGGTGAGCCGGGTGAACTGGCACTCGTAGTTCCGGCACCCGAGCGCGATCTTCCCCACCTGCCCGTTGAGCCCCGGCAGCACCTTCCGGGCGAAGCGCCGGCCATTGAGGTAGCCCGTCGCCTCCACCGCGTCGCTGGTGGGGTGCTTGCGCAGGCGCAGCCGGACCTTGAAGGGCTTGCCGTCGGGCGGCGTGGGGGTCTCGTCCTCGACCAACATCTCCAGATCCCGCGCGCTGTTGCCGGCGACCTCGGTGCCGTCCGGCGTGTAGTACCGCCAGCCGAGCCGCATCCCCACGCCGGGGATGGCGAACGCGGAGACCTGAAGGTCCCGGATGCGGAAGGCCACCTCCCCGAAGCGCTGCACGTCCTCGGGGATCTCGTAGCGGTCAGCCACGTCGCGCAAGGTGAGGTCCGCCTCCACGTCGAAGTCGTCCGCGTTGAAGTACCGGTGGGCCACGTACGCGCGCGGGATGTGCCGCTTGCCGTCCTCCACGAAGGTCCCCACCTGCACCGCGGACAGGCGTCCCTCGCCCAGCCGCCACTCGCCGGTGTGGACGTTGAACTCCTCCGGGCCCGGGCCGAAGCCGAAGACCAGCTCCGACGTCCCGTCGTCGAACTCCGCCTCTTCCAGCTGGGTGAAGAGCTCCCCGTAGGTGTTGCCGCTGTGCAGCGGCTTCTTCTGCGCCGGGTCGTTGCCGTTGGTGGAGAGGGTGAAGGCCTTGCCGCCGCTGGAGATGGTGACCGTCTGATCTCCGCCGAAGAGCAGGCGCGAGCCCACCCCCACCACCGCCAGCGCGCCAATCACCATCAACCCCGTGCGCAGGCCCCGAAAGCCCTTCTCCACCACCGAGCCCTGGGGCCTGGTCCCGCTGGCCGGGGCGAAGAGGGGCCGTGATCCGGACACCGCCGATTGCGGTCTGGAGCCAGACCCGGCGCCTGACCCGGCGCCCACCCAGGGCTCCAGCTCGGCGATGACGTCCGAGGCGGTGGCGTAGCGGTGCGCAGGCTCGGGCTCCAGGAGCCTCGCGACGATGGGATCGAACCGCGGGTCCACGCTGGCCATGCGCTCCGAGGGGAGCTTGAAGCGGCCAATGGGCAACTCCCCGGTGAGCAGCTCGTAGAGGATGACGCCCACCGCATAGAGGTCCGCGCGGGCGTCCACGCTGCGCGCGTCCCGGCGCTGCTCCGGCGCCATGTAGTTGAGCGTGCCCATGGCCACGGAGGTGGCCGTCATCTGGAACCGCTCCTCCCCGCCCCGGATCCCCGCCAGGCCGAAGTCCGCCACCTTCACCTGCCCGCGGCCGTCCAGGAGGATGTTCTCCGGCTTCAGGTCCCGGTGGATGATCTGCTTGCCGTGCGCGGCCTCCATGGCGCGGAGGATCTGCAGGATGATGCGCGGCGCCTCCTCCAGCGCCACCTTCCCGCCGCCCATGGCCTCGCGGAGGCTTCTGCCCTCCACGTACTCCATGACGAAGTAGTAGTGCCCCTCCGCCGAGCCGCGGTCGATGATCTGGATGATGTGCGCGTGGCTGAGCGCCGCCAGCGCCGCGGACTCCTTTTCGAACCGCGCCACGAACTCGGGGTCCCGCGCCAGCTCCGGCGGCAGCACCTTCACGGCGACCGTCCTGCCCAAAGACTGCTGCACCGCCCGCCAGACTTCGCCCATCCCGCCCCGGCCGAGCAGCTCCCCCAGTTCGTACCCCGGCACCTCCAGCCCCGGCCGCGAAGGCGTGGTGGCGTCCTGCCGGGCTTCGGGCTGCCCGCCGGACACCTTTGAGCGCGGCACGAACGTGGCGTCCCCCGCCGGCTCGGAGGAAGGGTCCGGCGCGGTCTCGAGCCCAGCGGGCGCAGCCCCGTCGGCAGGGGCGAGCGGGGGCTCGGGCGGCAGATCCTGTCGGTTGGGGCGTTGGCTCACGGTGCGGTTGACCAGCTCGTTTCGGACCACATCCCTACGGATGACGTCGAAGCGAATTCCACAGGCACACAGGACCTTCTGCCCGGTGACGTAGACCTTGACGTCGTGGGGCCGCTCGCAGTTGGGGCAGCTCTGGGTGGGCATCCGTCACCGTCTCCGGGTGGCGGTGGACTCTTCGATGCCGAGCACCAGGTGGGCGTTGACGCCCTTCTCCTTCCCCTTCACCTGTGAAGTGGGCAGCGGCTGGACGAGGAACCCGCCGCCTGCTCCCTTGACCGTGTTCTCGGTGGCGAGCACCTGCCCGCCCCGCGCCAGGTCACACAGCCTTGCGGCCACGTTCACCGTGTCCCCGATGGCCGTGAACTCATGCCGCTCCGCCGAGCCCATGAACCCGACGATGGCGTGCCCGGTGTTCACCCCGATGCCGACCTCGATGGGCTTTTGCCCCGCGGCCACCCGGCGGTCGTTGAGCGCGCGGACCTCCACCTGCATCTGCAGGGCGGCCTTGAGCGCGCGCGCCGCGTCATCCGGGTTGGGCCTGGGCGGGCCCCACACCGCCATCACGCAGTCGCCGATGAACTTGTCGAGGTTCCCGTCGTGCTTGAAGACCACGTCCGCCATGGCGGTGAAGAACTGGTTGAGCATGCCGACGGTCTCGGTCGGGTCGTCGCTCTCGGCCATGGAGGTGAAGCCGCGGATGTCGGCGAAGAGGACGGACACCTCCGC
>CAZQVZ010000548.1:0-3276 GCA_964596895.1 uncultured Myxococcaceae bacterium | reverse complement strand
AACACCCCGCTGACCCTGATCATCGTCTCCTGCAACTTCGTGCTGTGGATCCAGCTCGGGCTGGAGCTGGGTCCGGACAGCGTGACCAACAACATCCGCCTGTCGATCCTCGGGCTCTCGGTCTACCACGCGGCGTTCGTCTGCGAGGCGCTGCGCAGCGGTGTGAACACGATCCCCCTCGGTCAGGCGGAGGCAGCCCGCTCGATCGGGCTGACCTTCGCCCAGAGCCTGCGGCACGTCATCCTCCCCCAGGCCTTCCGCGGTGCCATCACCCCGCTGGGCAACGTCCTCATCGCGCTGACGAAGAACACCACGGTCGCCGCAGCCATCGGGGTGGCCGTCGTCTCCCTGTCCATGCGCCGGGCCATCGAGTTCCGGCCCGACGTGCTCTTCCTGGTCTTCCTGATCGTGGCGGTCGGCTTCATCATCATCACCCTGCCCATGGGGATGCTGACCAGCTGGGCCTCGCAGAAGTATGCGGTGAAGCGATGAGCAGCGCGAACGTCCTCTTCGACGCCCCCGGCCCCCGCGCCCGGCGCATCCACCTCATCGGATCGGTCATCGGCGGGCTGCTGATCGCTGCGGTCCTGGCCTGGCTGCTCTGGGTGCTCTGGGACCGGGAGCAGATCACCCCGCGACGCTGGGAACCGATCTTCGGCTCCGAGGCGTGGGTCTTCTTCCTGCTCCCCGGCATCCGGGCCACCATCCTGGCGGCCGTCTTCTCCATCACCATCGCCTTCGCGATCGCCTTCGTCGCCGCGATGTGCCGGATGTCGGACAACCGCATCCTGCGCTGGGCCGCCACGGTCTTCATCGAGTTCTTCCGCGCGGTCCCCGTGCTGATCATGATGATCTTCGCGCTGACCTTCGTGACGCAGTACACCCCGGTCCCGGTCCCGCAACGCCCGCTGGTGGCGGTCATCATCGGGCTGGTCTTCTACAACGGTGCGGTGATGGCCGAGGTCATCCGCAACGGTGTCGCCTCGCTGCCCGCCGGCCAGCGGGAGGCGGGTCTATCCATCGGGCTGAACCCCACGCAGGTGCGTCGGATGATCCTGGTGCCGCAGGCGCTGACCGCGATGCTCCCGGCGCTGGTCAGCCAGATGGTGGTTGCGCTGAAGGACAGCGCGCTGGGCTACATCATCCTCTACCCCGAGCTGCTGAACTCGGCCCGGCAGATGGGCACCCGGTTCGGCAACACCACGGTTGCCTTCCTGACGGCCGCGGTGCTGTTCATCCTGATCAACTACGTGGTGACCCTGCTGGCCGAGCGGCTCGAGATGCGCCTGCGCCGCCGCGGCCGGACGATCAAGCCCAAGGACGCCGGCTACGGACCCTCGATGGACATCACCGCCATGGAAGCTGAGCTGGACGGACCCCAGCGGCGCGCCCCCGCCCGACCGCTCCCCGGTGGTCGCGGCTCGGCGACGGGTGCCATCGGCCCAGGAGAGGGCGCCGGGTAGCGGTCAGGCCTCGTCCGGAACTTGTGCCGGCCGCGATCTTCACACAGGAAACCAAAGAACCTGTCAGTGCCTCTGCGACAGGAGGTCTCTCACCTCTTGCAGATCCCTGCTCAGCGCGGCGATGTCCGCCTTCGTCGCTGACTGCTCCTCATACTTGAGGGTGAGCACCAGCTTGCCGCTGGGCGTCAGCTCTCCATGCGCGACCTCGCTGATGTCGTCACCGTGCTGGCTACGGATGGCGTGGTCCATCTCGCTGTTGGTGATGCGCAGCCTCCGCAGGGTGTCTTCGGCCAGTTCGCCATCATGGATGATGGTCACCGACTTGCCCTGGAGGAGCCGTGAGGCGAGGGGGTACCGATGCACCAGGTGGTTGAAGCCGATGTTCATGGCGACGATCGTCAGGGCGGCGACCACAGCAGCCGTGATGCTCGTGTCCTCGCCCAGCACGACTCCGCCGATGATCTCCGCCATCAGGAGGGCTACCACGATGTCGAAGGTACTCATCTCGGACAGGCCGCGTTTGCCGGTGAACCGGATCAGGATCACCACGACGACGTAGGCGATCACGGAGCGCAGGGCCGTCCCCAGGATCGGTGCCTGCGGTACCAGCATCTCGTTCCACATGTGTGTCTCCCGCCATCGGTCGAACGGACCCGACCCGTGCCCGCGCTCTCGCGGCGTGGACGCTGTTCGCGGTGGAGGTCAGGAAGGGTGGTGTGGGGACGGACCTGCGCTACCGGCGGGGTAGTCCTCCATGGGCACCTGGTTCTGGTCCCATGTCTCACGGACCGGCGCGAGGATGTGCCAGGCCAGCTCGGCCTCCCGGCTTCCGACCGAAAGACTGCTCCCGCCACTGAGCAGGTCGCGCAGAACGCGGGCGTACGGGGACAGGGGCGATTCTGGCTGGGCGACCTCCAGCGTGATCGGCACGGGGTCTGTGGTCTCGGATCGCAGTCCGTCGACGCTCAGGGCAATGGTGTTCGGGCCGTCGATGCCGACCCAGAGCCGCTGCCTCTGGCCCGCCCTCTCGGGGCGGAAGTGCACCAGGATTCCTTTGCGACGTTGCGCGAGGGCCTTGCCGGCACGCAGCCGGAAGCGGGTGCCGGCCCAGCGCGGGGTGTCCACCGTCAGGACCACTTCGGCGAAGGTCTCGGTGTTGCGGTCGGGATCGACGCCGGATTCGGCGGCGTAGTCCGGGACCGTTCCTCCGTCGGCGCCGCCGCTGTCCGCTAGACGCCCGGCCGTGTAGCGCGCCCGACGGCTGGTGGCCACGACATCTTCCGGTGAGAGTGCGCGGACCGCGCCGAGGAGTTCTGTCTTGCGACGGCGGAGCTCCTCGCTCGGGATCGACTCATACACACCTCCGTCGGCCTTCTCCGGGCGTTCCATTGCCGCCAGGCTCAGGACCTGCATCATGTGGTTCTGCATGACGTCCTTCAGCGCGCCGGCCCGGTCGTAGAAGGAGGCGCGCCCTTCCAGGGCCAGCGTCTCCTCCCACAGCACCTCGATCTCGGCGATGTGTTCGCTGCTCCACAAGGCTTCGGGGAAGCGATTGGCGAAGCGCAGAGGCAGCAGGTTCTGCACCGTGGTCATGCCCAAGGCGTGATCGACCCGGAAGACCGCCTCTCCTGCCGTCCCGCCGGTGACCTCCGCGAGCAGGGCGTTGAGGTCCCGGGCGCTGTGCTCATCCTCCCCGAACGGCTTCTCCACCGCGATCCGGCTGCCCCGCGCGAGCCCGGCTGAGCCCAGACCGGAGACCGCCGACGGAATCTCCATCGAGGCCTTGTCGGACTCGACCGTGACCAGGGACTGC
>CAZQVZ010000547.1:0-3298 GCA_964596895.1 uncultured Myxococcaceae bacterium | reverse complement strand
CGGTCGGGAACCTAACAGGAGGGGCTGACGCACCCGTGCTACGAAGCGGCGAATGCGCGCCCGTCTCTGCGTCCTCGGCCTGTTCGCCTTCGCCCTGACCACCGGCTGCCCCAACCCGCCCGAGCCTGCCGGCAGTGACGCAGGTCCTGCGGCCTCCTCCGACGGCGGCCACGTGCCCGACGCGGGCCCGGACGGCGGCGCAGCCGACGCGGGCACCGAACCGGACGGAGGCGAAGGCCACGACGCAGGCGTCCTGCCCCCGCCCCGGTCGCGGCCCCGGGCGAGCGTGCTCATCTCCGGCCACAGCCTCACCGACAACCCGCTGGCGGACTTCCTCGCGCAGATCGCTTCGGCCAGAGGCAAGGACCACGACTGGGAGCAGCAGATCGGCATCGGGTCCCCGCTCCGGGCGCGCACCTGGGGCAATGGGAACTGGGAGGGCTACCGGCGCGGCAAGAACCGGCACGGGGCCGACATGGACATCCTCGCCGAGCTGGCGTCGCCCCAGACGCTCGCGCCCGGCGAACGCTACGACTCGCTCCTGGTGACCGACCGCCATGACATCCCGGGTGTCCTCCAATGGGAGAACACGGTGGGCCATCTGCGCCACTACCACGACCGGATGGTGGCGGCGCACGCGGGCGCAACCACCTACTTCACCCACACCTGGCTCGACCTCGACCGGGCCGACCCGGCGGAGTGGATGACGTACGAACGGCTGGCCGGGGGCGCCTGGGAGTGCGCGGCGGCGAAGGTGAACCTCACGCTCGCGGACGAAGGCCGGGCGGACCGCGTCGTCCCCGTTCCCGGGGGACGGGCGCTGGTGGAGCTGGTGGAGCGGACGTTGAATGGCGAGGTCCGCGGGCTCGGTGGCACCCAGGCAGAGAGGCTCGACGCGCTGTTCACCGACAATGTGCACCTGACCGAGCTGGGCGTGTACTTCATGGCCGCCGTCCACTTCGCCGCGCTGTATGCGGACACCCCCCAGGGCGCGCCCGGACCCGTCGGCGTCCATCCGGACACGGTGGCGGACCTGCACGCCATCGCCTGGGAGGTCATCCGCGACTACTACGCGGCGCCGGAGCCCGGCGCGCGGACCATGGCCGAATGCCGGGCCCTCCTCGCCACGCAACTGTGCAGCCCCTTCTGGACCCGGGTGGGCCAGCCGCAGAACGTGGGGAGCTGCGTGAACTTCTTCAGCCAGACCACGCCTGCCCCCAACGGCAACCCGTTCATCTGGCCGGATCCCCACTTCGAACCCCTGCCCGCCCCCTAGCCCCCCCTCCCCGGCAGGCAGGCGGCCGGCGGTGCCGCGCGCGGTCTTCCCTCTCCATCATTGGGGGCGAAGGAGGTCCACGTGGCAGACGGACAGCGGCCCTGGCACGCAGTGGCGGCCGAAGAGGCGCTGCGCGCGCTTTCGGCGACCGGGGACGGCCTCCGGGGCGACGAGGTCCGAGCGCGGCAGGCGAAGTACGGGCCGAACCAGCTGCCTGCTCGCAAGGCCGAAGGACCGCTGAAGCTCCTGTGGCGGCAGATCCACAACCCGCTCATCTGGGTGCTCATCGGTGCGGGCATCCTGGCGCTGGTCATGGGCAAGGGGACCGACGCCATCGTCGTCTTCGGCGTCGTGGTCCTCAACACGCTCATCGGGTTCTTCCAGGAGTTCCGCGCCGGCCGCGCCATCGAGGCGTTGAGCGGCCTGGTGCCGCAGACCGCCGCCGTGCTCCGAGACGGGCGCAAGGGCACCGTCCCCGCGCAGGAGCTGGTGCCGGGGGACGTGGTCCTGCTCGCCTCCGGAGACCAGGTGCCGGCGGACCTGCGCCTCCTGGAGGCGCGCAACGTCCACGCCGACGAGGCGCCGCTCACCGGCGAGAGCGTCCCCGTGGCCAAGCGGGTGGACGCGGTGGACGAGGCGGCGCAGGTGGGAGACCGCCAAAGCCTGCTCTTCGGGGGCACCTCGGTGACCTCCGGGACGGCGAAGGCAGTGGTGGTCACCACCGGCGAAGGGACGGAGCTGGGCCGCATCTCGGACCTGCTGAACGAAGCGGTGGAGCTGAAGACGCCCTTGACGGTGCAGCTGGGCAAGCTGGGGCGGCTCATCACCTACGGCATCGTGGGCGTGTCGGCGCTGCTCATCCCCCTCGCGCTCCTGCGGGACTACCCATGGGTGGACGCGCTCTTGGTGGCCATCACGCTCGCGGTGGCGGCCATCCCCGAAGGGCTGCCGGCCATCGTCACCATCGCGCTCGCCATCGGCGTGCAGAGGATGGCCACCCGCAAGGCGATCATCCGGCAGCTCCCGGCTGTGGAGACGCTCGGGAGCACCACCGTCATCTGCACCGACAAGACCGGCACCCTCACGCGGAACGAGATGACGGTGCAGGCCCTGTGGACCCCGAAAGGAGAGGTCCGCCTGACCGGCGTGGGCTACGCGGCGGGGGGCGAAGTCATGAGCGCCGACGGCGAGCGGCTGGCGGCAGTGCCCGAAGACGTGCAGCGGCTCGTGAGGGCCGGGGCGCTCTGCAACGACACCTCGCTGCAGGACGGCGAAGACGGCCGCAAGCCGGCGGGCGATCCCACCGAGGCCGCCCTCCTGGTGGCCGCGGAGAAGGCAGGCGTGGACCCGGAGCGGGCGCGCTGCGACTTCCGCCGCAAGGACGCCATCCCCTTCGAATCCGAGCACCGCTACATGGCGACGTCGCACGAAGGGCTGCCCGGGGGCGCCCAGGTGCTCCTGAAGGGCGCGCCGGAGGTGGTCCTGGGCCGCTGCCGGCTCGGGGACGGCCTGCGCGAGCAGGACGTGCTGGCGGTGGTGGAGCGCTTCGCCGCGCGCGGGCTGCGCGTCCTGGCCTTCGCCGAAAGGCCCGCCCGGGGGCTGGAGGACCTTGCGCCTTCGCATGTGGACGCAGGCGGCTTCGAGCTGCTCGGGCTGCAGGGGATGATTGATCCGCCACGGCCCGAAGCCATCGACGCGGTGGCGAGGTGCCAGCGCGCCGGCATCACCGTGAAGATGATCACCGGAGACCACGGGGAGACCGCCCGGGCCATTGGCGCCGAGCTCGGGCTGGGAGACGCGCCGCCGGTCACCGGTCCCGAATTGGCAGGGCTCGACGAGCGCGGGCTGGCCGAAGCGGTGGTCCGCACCAACGTGTTCGCCCGGGTGGCGCCCGAGCACAAGCTGCGGCTGGTGCGCGCGCTGCAGGCGCAGGGCCACGTGGTGGCCATGACCGGGGACGGCGTCAACGACGCGCCCGCGCTGGCGCAGGCCGACATCGGCGTGGCCATGGGCATCACCGGC
>CAZQVZ010000546.1:0-3301 GCA_964596895.1 uncultured Myxococcaceae bacterium | reverse complement strand
AACCCGGAGATGTCGAGCAGGATGGCTTCGTCGTACCCGGCCATCACCGCCTCGCGCTTGGCGAGGATGGAGTTCACGTACTGCCCGGTGATCTTCCCGCGCACCATGTTCACGTTCACGTGCATGCGGGTGTACGAGCTCACCTTGGCGCGGATGCCGTCCCGCAGGCCCTTGTCGCCCAGGTACGCGCCCCAGTCCCACGCGGCCACCGCCACCCGGGTGGCGTTCTTGGCGCCGAGGCCCATGGCGCCGTCGCCCATGAAGGCCACCGGCCGCAGGTAGCAGCCGCCTTCGAAGAGGTCCTTCTGCTTGCGGACGATCTCGATGCAGGCCTCCACCACCTGGTCCACCGTGTACGGCATGTCCAGCATCAGGATGTGCGCCGAGTCGAAGAGGCGCTGGATGTGCTCCTGCAGCCGGAAGATGGCCAGCCGCCCGTCGTGGGTGCGGTAGGCGCGGATGCCCTCGAACACGCCGAACCCGTAGTGGAGGGCGTGGGTCATCAGGTGGACGTTGCTCTCCTGCCAGGGCACGAACTGGCCATCCAGCCAGATGGTGTTGGCGCGCAGTGCGGTGGCCGAGGTTGAGCTCATGGGCCCGGGTTCCTACCTTCCGGCTTCCGATGGTGTCAAAGACGAACGGCGTCGCCTCCGCGGTCCTGATCCCAATCATGCTGGCGGCGCTGTCGGGCTGTCCTGCCTGGCACAGCGACACGCCACCCCGGGTCCCCGTCCCCGCTGAGCCGGTGGCGTGCGGATCCGAAGCCACCGCTTCCCTGGAAGGCCAGGGCTGCGCGCCCAACGGCGAGACCTGCGAGGTCGACTGCCGGGATGAACGCGCGCAGTGCGTGGTCCTCATCTGCGAGCAGCACCTCTGGCGGAAGATGAACATCCCGCCGCCGCCGCCGCCCTGAGCGGGGCCCCCTTCAGAGCACCGGCAGGGGCGCGAGCATCCGGGTGAGGAACGGCACGTCCGGCCGAAGCTGCGCGCGGCCCATGGAGATGGCGCGGGTCGTCAGCTCCACGTTGGGCACCAACTCCAGGGGGGAGAGCGTCTTCTTGAAGTCCACCACCAGGTGCGCGTAGGGCCGGTTGGCCGCGACGTTGGTCTCCGCGAGCCGCTGCAGCGGCAGCCACAGGGGCGTGGTGATGCGGCTGGCGAACCCGTTGAGCGCGAGGATGAACGCGTTGCGCGTGCCGATGCGGCCTTTGTGCACCGCGCGCCAGGCCGCCTTCGCTGGCAGGTTGTCCACGAGCCCGCCGTCCACCAGCGCGCCGAGCTTCCGCTGTGCGAGCAGCCCGTCCAGAAGCCCGCGCATCCGGGGATCCGCGCGGGTGACGTCGTAGTGGATGATGCCGGGAAGGGCGCAGGAGAAGCCAGCGGCGTCCAGCGCGTCGAAGTCCGCGGTCTCGTCGTCCGCGCCCAGGTGCAGCTTCACCATGATCTCCGGGCGCAAGAAGAACTCCGCCACCGTCCCCATGGCGCGCTGGAGCTGCCGGGCCAACTCCAGCGGTCCCATCCGGGAGGGGGGCTGCGCCTCCACCACCCGCGCGTAGAACTCGACGGGGTGGGGGAGCATCCCCTTGCGCACGCCGGAGACGCTCATGATCACCGGGATGGGCAGGTCCCGGAGCCGCAGGCCTCCGCCGCCCTCTGGGTCCGAATCGAAGTAGCGGCCGAGCCCGGCGCGCAGGAGCAACCGGAGCGCGCCGGGCAGCCCGTAGCGGGTCTCGGTGGAGAGCGCGCGGAAGAGCTTCTTCCAGGTGAGCCCCCGGACGATGTTCACCATCTCGGTGTGGTCGAAGCGGGGCATCCGCGAGCGGAACAGGGAGAGGATGGCGCCGATGGAGGTGCCGGCGAGCAGGGAGGGGCGGATGCCGAACTCGTCGAGCAGGTCCATCACGCCCAGGTAGACGTAGCCGGTCCCGCCGCCGCCGCCCGCCACCAGCACCAGGGACTTGTGCCGCAATTCGCGCAGGATGGTGTCTCGTGGGAGCCGGTCCTTCATCCGGACCATCAGCTCGTCGCGGGTGCGCAAGGTCTCGTCCCGCAGGTCGCGCAGGACCGGCAACAGCGCCTCGCGCACAGGCGGCGTCCGGCCGAGGAGCACCGGGGAGAGCCTCCGGGAGACGTCTTCGCGGAAGGGGGAGAGGAAGGCGCCCACGCCGACGTCGCGGCCTTCGTGGCGGACCTTGTACAGCCGTGCGAGCGAGAGCGCGGTGCGAAGGACGGCCTCCTCCAGCGGGCTCAACAGCTCCGGCTGGCGCTCGCAGGCGCGGACCAGCGCGGTCTCCATCTCCTCGAGCGGCCGGGTGATCTGGAAGCGTTCTCGAAGGAGCAAGGTCAGAACGACTGGGCGGGGCGCGAAGACTCCACCCCGAACAGGCGCCGGAAATTCTGCAGCATCCGCAGGTTCTCCTCCACCGGCTTCGCCTCGAGCGGGGCGTGGGCAGCGGGCCCGGGCGCGCCCTCGGCAGGCGCGGTCACGTGCGCGGTCTGCGGCCCCAGGGTGAGCAGGGCCAGCGCGAGCGTTTCGGCAATCAGCATGACGAACTCCCTTCGCGAGGGAGCATCAGGCCGCTACAGGAACGATCAAGTTTGTAGCCCGCTTCCGATCAGGACCGGATCAGGCCGGACCTAGCGCGCGGCCTGGGTGCGGCGCTCCTCGCTGCGCCGCTTGAGCGCCTTCACCGTGACCAGCGCAGTGGAGACGTTGACCCCTACGGTGACCGTCTGCTGGTCGTCCTCCACCCCGCGCAGGAGTGGGGAAAAGTTCTTCACACTGAGGGAATGGACGAGGAGCGAGCGGGCACCGTCTTCCCCCCAGGGCGTCACCCTCCAGTCCCAGCGTGAGCCGCGCAGATCGTCCTGCAGCCAGGTCCCGACGATGGTGAGCGCCTGTGGGTCCACCTCCATCCGGGCCGTGTAGTCGGTGTCCGGCCCGGGGATGTCATAGACGAGCCGGACGTCGAAGGTGTCCGGCCGGCCTTCGTGGTGGGCGACGTCGGAGCGGGTGACCTTGGGCATGAACTCCTTGTAGCGGGCCATGTCGCGGACGGTCTCGAAGACCTCCCCGGGCGGCGCGTCCACCAGGATCATGGCCGTGGCGCGCTTGAAGCGGCCGTCCTCGTCCTCCTCCACCAGCACCACCGGGCCCCTCTGCAAGTCCGGCCCCGCCGCCACCGCCGCGCCGATGCCCCCCACCCCGAAATAGACCACCGCTCCCCAGGCCCACCAGCGCACGTTGAGTCCCCCTGTCGGGTCCTCGTTCGCAACGCGCGTGCCAGCGGGTAGTGTCTCC
>CAZQVZ010000545.1:1525-3303 GCA_964596895.1 uncultured Myxococcaceae bacterium | reverse complement strand
GTGGTGAAGCCCTTCGGTCTTCAAGAGCTGCTCTCGCGCATCAAGGCGGTCCTGCGCCGGCGCTACCGGGGCGGGGAGGTCATGGCCTTCGGCGCGGTGGCGGTGGACCTCACCAACCGGTCGGTGACCCGCGAAGGCCAGCCGGTGGACCTCACCGCGCAGGAGTTCAAGCTGCTGCAGCACTTCATCACCCACCCCGGCCGCACCTTCAGCCGGGACGAACTGCTGCAGGGCGCGTGGGGCTACGACTACGAGGGCACCGCCCGCACCGTCGACAACTTCGTCCGGCAGCTGCGGCTGAAGCTGGAGCTGGACCCGGACGCGCCCCGCCACTTCGTGACCGCGCGCGGGCTGGGCTACCGGTTCGACAAGTAGGCCCCTACTGATGCACCACGCACGCCTGCCTGCTGACCGGGACGTGGCGGCGGAGCCGTTCGTCATAGACCGAGGTCAGCGCCTTCAGGCACACATAGCCCTCCGCGCAGTCTTCGTTGAGCCCGCACGGGTTCGAGCAATAGGGGACCTCCCCTTCGGGCACCACGCACACCTGCTCCCACCCCACGCAGTCGGACTCGACGCGGCAGGGGGTGCCCTCTTTCGTCCCCAGCGTGCGGCGGGCAGCCTCTGCGCCCAGGACCAGCAGCACCACCCCGATCCCGAGGGCGATGAGCGGCCCCGGCCCCCCCTTCGGCTTCTTGTTCTTGAGGTGGAGGGGTTCCTCCATCTCTATGGTTTCGTCCGCCATGCGCTGGCATGGTAGGCGACTTTCCGTCCCCTCTGCACTCTCATGGGTTGAGAAACCCATGGCGGCACATGTTGCGCCCCGATCGTCCACCCGACCGATGAAACCGGGGGGTGACATCTGGAGAATTGGCCGCGCTTCTACATTGGGTCAGGCGCGAGGCGCCTTTCGGGGGTCATGGTCCAGGTGAGCAGGAACGAACGCGAACGCGGACAGGTCGCCGTCGAGGCGGCGCTGGTCATGCCGCTGATGGTGGCCATGGTCCTGGGCATCCTGCAGCTCGGGCTCATCAGCCATGCGCGGGTGGTGGCGAAGTACGCGGCCTACCGGGCGGTGCGGGTGGGGGCGATGCACAACGCGGATGTGGGGGCCATGGAGAACGCGGCCATCCTCCACCTGCTGCCGGTGCTCGCCAACCGGAACGACGTCATCACCTCCACCCGGTCAGCGACCGACGTGCTGGCGAAGATGACGGAGATGAAGCTGGAGAACCAGCTGGCGGTGCCGGGGGTGAAGCTGGTGAAGGTGGTGGTCTGCGGCCCCACGCGAGGGGAGCTCAAGGCCACCGGCTCGCAGCCCCTGCCCGGCGGCTCCGCGGATCAGCAGGCGCGCTGGGGGCTGGGCTCTGCCAATGAGGTGGACTTCGACGACCCCGGCCTGCACGTGGCGAACAACGCCCAGCAGTTCTCGGCGGTGAGCGTGCGCCAGTTCAACCGCACGCGGCTGCGCATCCAGGTCCAGCTCCTCTACCGGATGCCCATCCCCTTCGCGAACTGGATCATCGCCCACACCTATCTGGGGACGAAGCTGCCTTCGCTCCTGATGATGGGCGAACCGGGGATGGACGAATTGCCACCCACCCACGCGCAGGCGAACCTGGTGCGCATCGCCGCGGCGCAGGACGTCTACGTCATCCCCATCAACGTGGGCTACGCGATGCGCATGCAGAGCAACTTCTTTCTGGGGACCAACCCCCCGCCGGAGTCGAACCGATGCATCCACTACGGCAACTGAGGACGGCGCGCGGAGGGGCGCG
>CAZQVZ010000545.1:0-1425 GCA_964596895.1 uncultured Myxococcaceae bacterium | reverse complement strand
GGCGCGCGGAGGGGCGCGTGGACAGGCCATCGTGCTCGGCGTGTTGACGCTGTTCCTGCTCGCCCTGGTGGTGATGATCACCTTCAACATCACGGTGGCCACCCACCAGAAGATCAAGATCCAGAACCACGCGGACACGCAGGCGTATTCGCTGGCGGTGCAGCAGGCGCGGGCGCTCAACTACTTCGTCTACACCAACCGCGCCATCGCCTCCTCCTACGTGGGGATGGCCAACCTGCACGCGTACATGTCGGAAGCGGCGATGCTCGCGGAGATCAAGTGGGCCGCCCGCTCCATCATGAGCATGATCGCCCTGCAGGAGAAGGCGCAGAGCTTCTGCGGGAAGATCCCCTGCTGCAAGTTCCAGCACTGCATCCACGCCTTCGAGGCCAACCTGAACTCGGTCGGCCTGATGATCGACTACTTCACCGGGACCCAGGGCAGCCGCCTGAAGAAGCTGGACCAGCCAGCGCGGCGGGTGCTGCAGGCCTTCAACGCGCACATCTGGGCGCTCAACGGCTCGCAGATGGCGGTGAGGGCGCAGGTCCTGGCCTTGATGGGCACCGCGGACGTGGGCGACCTGCGCGCGGAGAACATGCAGGGCGCGAAGAACGTGGCCGAAGACGAAGCCACCACGGTCGCCGCCCAGAACCTCTACATGTGGAACCGGCTCTTCTATTCGGAGAAGGAGAAGAAGGAGCGGATCATGGCGGAGGTGGCGAACGCCACCCGCCACCCGTTCGCCTGGAACCGCCACGGCACCGGCGCGCAGATCATGCTCTTCCCGCCGCCGTTCCTGCAGAAGCAGATCAAGGCGTCCTTGTGGATGGGGCCGGGCGGCAACTGGATGATCACCCAGTCCGGGGACATGGGGATGATGGCCGGCGGCCGCACCGGGTTCGTGAAGAAGGACTTCCCCCTGTCCGCCGGCGGCATCCTCTACCCGCTGAGCCAGGACGCGCCCGCTTCGGACGCGGACGGCAAGACGCTCGGCTCCTACGACACCGGCACGCTGATGGGGAACTGGCGGCACGGCGCCTTCGTGGCGTCGCTCAAGGGGATGATCCCGCTCGGCGCGGGCGAGTTCTTCTCCGGTGACGGGCATCGCCACCGCGCCGCGTTCATCGACCTCTTCAACAGCCCCCACCAGGGCTCGAACCACAAGACGCCCGAACTGAAGATGGACCGCTTCACCGAGTTCAAGATCTCCACCGACCAGCCGTTCAACCAGCCGTCGGTGTACGCCGCCGCCAGCACCGACTCGCGGGTGACCGAGCACGGCATCCGCGGGCCCTGGGAGGTCGCCCAGGACGGGTCGGGCACCATCAACCTGGAGCTGATGGAGGGCACCCCGGGCACGCTCACCCTCACCAACAACGAGCCCACCAACGCCGTCTCCAAGGCGCTGGTCTACTACCACCGCAT
>CAZQVZ010000544.1:1852-3320 GCA_964596895.1 uncultured Myxococcaceae bacterium | reverse complement strand
GGCTACGGCTTTCAGCGCTACCTGGACGGCATGCAGAAGGCGCAGACCGCGGAGACGAAGCCCGCGTTGAAGCTCACCGGCAGCACCCAGGGGTAACCACACATGCTCAAGAATCCTCTCGAGGGTCAGTTCACGCTGGGTGTCGAAGAGGAGTTCCAGATCGTCGACGGAGAGTCGGGCGAACTTCGCTCGTACGTGTCGCGTCTGGTGGACGGGGGCAAGGCCGTGCTGCGCGAACGGGTCCGGCCGGAGATGCACCAGTCCATGGTGGAGGTGGGCACCGGCATCTGCCCGGACGTCCATGCGGTGCGCAGTGAGCTGACGGAGATGCGGCTGGAGTTGGACCGGCTGGCGCGCCAGGGCGGGATGCGGATGGTCGCCGCGGGCACGCACCCGTTCAGCGACTGGAAGACGCAGGAGATCACCGACAACCCGCGCTACCACGGCATCGTCGAGGACATGCAGGACGTGGCGCGGGCGAACCTGATCTTCGGGCTCCATGTGCACGTGGGCATCAAGGACAAGGAGACGGCGATGGCCATCGCCAACCAGCTCCGGTACTTCCTGCCCCACCTGTTGGCCCTGTCCACGTCCTCGCCGTTCTGGCTGGGGCGGCTCACCGGTCAGCAATCCACGCGCACGCTGATCTTCAAGCGCTTCCCGCGCACCGGCATCCCGGACGTGTTCGAGAGCTACACCCAGTTCAAGGACCTGGTGGACCTGCTCATCCGGACGGGGTGCATGGACAACGCCAAGAAGATCTGGTGGGACGTCCGGGTCCACTACCTCTTCGACACGGTGGAGATCCGCATCTGCGACATGCCGACCAGGCTGGAGCACACGCTGGCCATCACCGCGCTGGTGCAGGCGCTGACCGCGCAGCTCTACCTGCTCTACCGGCGCAACCAGTCCTGGCGGATGTACCCGCGCGGCCTCATCGAAGAGAACAAGTGGCGCGCGTCGCGCTACGGCACCGGCGGCAAGCTGATCGACTTCGGTGAGCAGCGGGAGCGGCCGTATCCGGAGTTGCTCGAGGAGATGATCGGCTTCGTGGGCGAGGCCTCGGCGCTCCTCGGCAGTGAGGCGGAGGTGGGAAAGGTCCGGAACATCCTCACCGACGGCACCAGCGCCCAGGGACAGATTCGTGCCTGGGAAGCCGCCGGAAGGGACCCCAGGGCCGTCGTCCGCTGGCTGATGGAGGAGACCCTGCGCGGCGTGGGCCCCTACGCGGATTCGCCTGGAGATTCGCCCGCGGCGAAGGCGGGGTAGGCGGCGGAACAATCCCCTCAGCGCGACGCTCGAGCTCAAAGTGACGTTTGACCGAGTAGTTGCGGCCGTGGGTGCCGCGGGGCCCGGGCGCCAACGAGGAGCAACGGACGCGAGGGTCGTCGTGGCGCAAGACGCGGTGGCCAGCCTGTCCTGCTCCCAGGAGCCCCCGGGCACGTCGCCGGTTCGGCAGCCAAAGTGA
>CAZQVZ010000544.1:0-1752 GCA_964596895.1 uncultured Myxococcaceae bacterium | reverse complement strand
TGCGAAGCGGCTCGTGGGGAAGCCAGGAGTCGCGTGTGCGGCAAAGCGCGGGTCAACGAGGCGAAGATCACCGCGACGAACCTGGAGGACGCACCCGCTGCACTCCAGCGTGCAGCCCTTGCACGATGAAGCGCCGCCGCATGCCTGCCGCCCCTGCGCTGACTGGCACACCTTCTGCTGCGAGGTGTGCGCCCTGAAGGAGGCGACCATGAAGATGCTCCCCGAGGTCGAGCGGTTCCTGGACAGCAAGCGCATCGCGTTCGTCGGCGTCTCTTCGAAGCCGGACGACTTCAGCCGGGCGGTGTTCCGGAGGTTCGTCTCCAGCGGCTACGAGGTGATCCCGGTGCGGCCGGACGGCGCCGAGATTGATGGGCGGAGGTCCTACGCGAAGGTGACGGACATCCCCGGCGGGGTGGACGCAGCATTCGTGATGACGCCCCCGTCCGCGACCGACCTCGTCGTCTTCGAGTGCGCGAAGGCCGCCATCCACAAGGTCTGGCTGCACCGCGGCGCAGGTCACGGGGCGGTGAGCGAAGCGGCGCGGGGGTTCTGTGAGCAGAACGGCATCGACCTCGTCGCGGGCGAGTGCCCGATGATGTTCCTCCCCGACGCGGAGCTCATTCACCGGGTCCACGGGGCGGTGAGGACGCTGTTCCGGCACTGAGCGCTGCGCAGGCCCCGCCCCGTGCCTAACCTCGACGGTGTGAGGTCCGTACTCCCACTGCTCCTGTTGCTCTCGCTCGGCGGCTGCGCCGGGCGAGCTGACGTGTGGCCGGACAACTCCTGGCGCATCGAGCAGGCCATGGCGCCCGAGGACCCTGCGGCGCCGCTGCCGGAGGGCATCGCCCTGGGGCCGGACGCGGCCCCGCTCGCGGCCCCGGACCACAGCGCAGTACGTGTCCGGGACGAGCCCGCCGCGACGGAAGCGGAAGCCTACGGCCGGACCTGGGGCTACAGACACGGCCTGTATGGGGTGCCGCCGCAGAAGCCCTCGCAGGAAGAGCGGCGCGCCGAACCTTTGATCCGCAAGCGCCACCTCGGGAGCACGCCCGGTCTGTTGCCGTAACCCGACGGGGTTCCCGCGCCGCCGAGCCGCGGCCCTGCTGTTGGAGCCACCCGCACATCGGGCTATGCACGGGCCCCATGTCGACCCCGCCCGACTCCTCGGCGACCGCTGCGGCCAACCCCGCCTCGGGCCGCTTCCCCCGGCAGATACCCTTCATCATCGGCAACGAGGGCTGCGAGCGGTTCAGCTTCTACGGGATGCGGAACATCCTCACGGTGTTCCTCGTGGGCTACCTCCTGCTCGACACGCCGGACGAGCAGGCGCGCGACGCCCAAGCCAAGGAGGTCTTCCACGTCTTCGTGATGGGCGTGTACTTCTTCCCGCTGCTCGGCGGCTGGCTCGCGGATCGCGTCCTGGGGAAGTACCGGACCATCCTCTACTTGAGCCTCCTGTACTGCGTGGGGCACGCGTTCCTGGCCGTCTTCGAGGGCAGCAAGTTCGGCTTCTATTCGGGGCTGTTCCTCATCGCGCTGGGCTCCGGCGGCATCAAGCCCTGCGTCTCCACCTTCGTGGGCGACCAGTTCGACGCGTCCAACAAGCACCTCGCGCGCATCGTCTACGACGCGTTCTACTGGATCATCAACTTCGGCTCCTTCTTCGCGTCCCTGCTCATCCCGCTCACCCTGACGAAGTTCGGCCCGTCCATCGCCTTCGGCATCCCGGGCGTCCTGATGTTCGTCGCCACA
>CAZQVZ010000543.1:0-3326 GCA_964596895.1 uncultured Myxococcaceae bacterium | reverse complement strand
CCCGTTCGAGAGCCGGCCGCCGGACAAGTTCGGCAAGTGCGGCGTGGACATGGGTGACCTGCTCCACTCCGCGCTGCGGCTTCGGCCGGACCGCATCGTCGTCGGCGAGGTCCGCGGCGGCGAAGCCTTCCACCTGATGCAGGCCATGAACACCGGCCACGGTGGCTCTTTGGCCACCACGCACGCCAACACCCCGGTAGACACGCTGCGCCGGCTCGAGTCTCTGTGCCTGATGAGCGGCATCGACCTGCCGATGGTCGCCGTGCGCGCGCAGGTGGCCTCGGCCATCAACATGGTCATCTGCTGCGAGCGCCTCCACGACGGCTCGCGCAAGACCACCCACCTCTCGGAGGTGCTGCCGCTCAACGAGAAGGGCGACTACCGCTGCCAGGACATCTTCGTCTTCACCCCGGTGACCAAGGACGAAGACGGCCACATCCTCGGGTACCACGCGCCCACCGGCATCGTGCCCAACTTCGTGGCCCGCGCCCGGGCCTACGGCTTCGAAGACCTCACCCCCGACTTCTTCGACCCGCGCACCTACGGCATCCCGCCTCCGCCGCAGTTCGCGGTGGGCACCGAGTTCTCCACCACCTGGGCGCCGTCCCTGAAGCACCGCGAGGCCGGCCAACCCGACCCCGCCGAATACAAGGAGGAGTGGAGGGAGTTCGAGCAGCAGCTCAAGCGCGACGCGAAGGCGAAGAAGGCCGAGGACAACAAGGTCCAGGTCGCCGTGCCCGCCGCGCTGCCCACGCCGGCCGCTGCCCAGCCTCCGTCTCCCGCTCAGCGGGAGGGCGCGCGGCCCACGCCTGCTTCCGGGGTGCCGGTGGCCGTCGCCCCGCCGGAGAACACCGCCCCCAGCCCTGCGCCCGCCCAGGCGAGGCGGCCGCTGTCTTCGTCCGGCTCACCCGCCGCGCGGCCTGCACCAAGGCCCGCGCCGTCGCAGGCAGCCACCCAGGACGACGACAAGACCCCTCCCCCCACCCGGAACCCGCTGGGCCGCAACGAGCTGGCCCACAAGAGCGCGCCGCTGCCCCCTGCCTCCGTGAAGGATGAACCCAAGGTGGAGGTCTCCGACGATCTGCTCGTGGAGCAGCCGCCGCAAAGGCCGTCTTCGGTCCGCCCGGCGGGCGCGCCCGTCCGCCGCAGCCTGCGCCCGCCCGAACCCGAGCCCATGGTCGAAGAGCTGGAGGATGAGCTCGGTGGGCCGCCGGAGCCTGGCGACGCGGAGAAGACGCACATCCGTCCGGCGCCGGGGCCGAGGCGGCGGTAGCCCTCACGAAGGGCGGGGCCCTCTCCCAGGGGAGAGGGAGAGCGGCGTGGTCAGAGCCCGCGCGGGCGGTCGCAGGCGATGGGCTCCTCGAGCGCCGCTTCGACCTGGTCCGGCGGCACCAGGGACTGTCTCGACAGGCGCTCGATGAGCGTGTTGCGCGCCTGCTTGATGACCACGATCTTCCGGCAGTCCTTCAGGTCCCGGTAGTAGCCGTGGATGGGGAAGGAGAGGCTGAGCTCCGCCAGCTCCGCCAGGGTCATGTCGGAGGGCGCCTTGCGGTACAGCTCCCACGCCGCGTCCTCCACGCCCACCACGCCGCGCGCGAAGTGCATGGTGGCCAGGTCCCACGCCACCAGCTGGTCCTTCTGCAGGAAGGCGTGCAGCTTGTTGGCCGCCACCGTGCGCTCGAGGTCGCCGTTGATGCCCAGCGCCGCCGCCAGCCGCAGCGACATGTAGCGCTCGCACTCGCCGTCTCCCGGCATTCCGGACCTCATCAGGCTGCGCATCAGCCGCATCCCCCACCGCGGCCCGTCCTCACGCGGCGTCTGGAAGAAGGTGGGGCACCCGGCGCGGGAGATGTACAGCGCCACCAGGTCCCGCGGGAGCTTCGCGAACTCGGGGCGCTCGAACTTCACCGGGCGCAGATCCCGCCGGTGCTGGCCGGCGCGGTAGCTCATCCGTTCGCCCTCCGCCCACATGCGCAGGAGCGTCTCCATGTCGTATTCGGACTCGAGCCGCGGGAGCTTGCTCGCGGTGTACAGGTACACGCCCGGCAAGACGACGCCGGAGAGACCGAGCAAGAAGAGGCAGGTCCAGATGAAGGCCCTCACGCGGCCGATGGTACATCGACTAGAAGGAGCGTGATGAGCGGGTGGCACGAAGCCCGGCTGCTGGCGACCACGGCCGCCGCCTCCGGGTTGTGGACGGTGCGGGTGGACGTGTCGGGGACGGCACTGGTGGGGACCCATACCCTCCCCGGGCAGTACCTCCTCGTGGACACCGGCGAGGCGGGAGAGGGCGTCTTCGCCATCGCCTCACCACCGGACTCCACCGGGGCGGTCTTCGAGCTCCTCGTAAAGGAGGGCAGCCAGGCGGCCGACGCCCTGGTCCGCCTGCCGCCCGGCGCGACGGTCCGCGTGGCGGAGCCCGCGGGCCCCGGGTTCCCGCTCGAGCGTGCGCGCGGCAAGCGGGTGCTGCTCTTCGCCACCGGGTCCGGCATCAGCGCCATCCGCTCGGTCATTGGCGCCATTGCCCGGGAGCGTGGTCACTTCGGGGACGTGACCCTGTACTTCGGCGCGCGCAGCCCGAGCGCCTTCGCGTACCGGGACGAACTGGAGTCCTGGGAGAAGAGCGGCATCCGCGTGCTGCGCACCATCAGCCAGCCCGACGCCCAGACCTGGGAGGGGACCACCGGCTACGTGCAGGCGCAGGTGGGCGAAGAGGCCTTGCACGAAGCGGTCGCCTTCATCTGCGGCCAGCCGGAGATGGTGGAGGCCGTGCGGGACACGCTCGTCCGCCGCGGGCTGTCGGAGGAGAACATCTTCCTCAACGTCTGAAGCGCGACCGGAAAGGCCCCTTCGTCCATGGACACCACCTACGCGTTCAACCTCCGGAAGCGGCTGCGCGGCGCGCTGCCTCCGTTCGCCGTGGGCGCAGGCTTTCTGGTGCTCCTCGTCCTCTTCCGGCCGGAGCGGGGCTGGGTGTGGTGGCTCTTGTTGGCGCTGGCCGCGGTGCTCTTCGGCCGGGCCGCCGCCTACCTGTTCTGGTCCCGGGCGCAGGTGATGGTGGATTCCCGCGGGCTCACCCGCTCGGGCAAGACGGTCCTTTGGGATGGCGCGGAGCTGGAGCTGCGCTGCGTGGAGCGCGAAGGGAAGCTGGCGGTGAGCGAAGTGGTGCTCTGGCGGCCGCGTCCCCCGGAAGGCAGCCGCGAAGGCGTGGGCTTCGACGACAGCCTCGACCGCTTCGGGGCCGCGGTGAAGACGCTGGTGTCGAAGGTGCCGGAGATGCGCGTGCGCGTCTCCACCCTGACCGAAGCGGACGTGAAAGACGACAG
>CAZQVZ010000542.1:0-3326 GCA_964596895.1 uncultured Myxococcaceae bacterium | reverse complement strand
GGCGGCGGGCGGGGGCGCGGGCGGCGGCTTCACCTCGCTCAGATCCGAACGGACCGGGGTCAGCACCGGGCGCGGGGCGGGGGCCTCTGCTTCGGGCTCCTCCTTCTTCGCTTTCCGCCTGGGCTTCTCTTCTGCATCCGCGCTGCGTGCGCGCTTCTTCTTTGGCCCCGCCTCTTCGACCTCTGCGGTCGCAGGTTCGGTGTCGGGGACCTTGTCCTTGCTGGTACGGGCTCTGGCCATGTTGCGATGACTCTCTGCGAGGAGGGGAGCAAGGCGGCTGGCTAGGAATGCCCCGGCGCTTCGCTCTACGGATGTGGCTTTGGGAAAGGGCGGCGCGAGAAGTGACGCCACCGTGAGAACCGCGGGCAGGTTATTGAGGGCCTCCCGAGGTGTCAAGGTGATGAACAGGGCAGAGGCCTCAGGACATTTCCGCTGTGGAGAGAGGGACAATTCGTGGACGTGAATGCCGCCCGCCAGAGGGTGCAGCAGCTGCGAAGCGCGCTCGAGCGCGCCAACCACCGCTACTACGTGCTCGACGACCCGGAGCTGACCGACGCTGACTACGACGCCCAGCTGCGCGAACTGGAGGCGCTCGAGGCCCAATTTCCCGGGCTCCAATCAGACAGCTCGCCCACCCGGCGGGTCGGCGGCGCCCCGGCCGAGCGCTTCGAGAAGGTGGTCCGCAAGCTCCCCATGCTCTCTTTGGCCAACGTCTTCTCCGAAGAGGCGTTCGCCGAGTTCGACGAGCGGGTCCGCAAGCACCTCGGCACCGACGAGGTGACCTACGTCTGTGAGCACAAGCTGGACGGCCTCGCGGTGGAGCTCGTCTACGAAGACGGCCAGTTCGTCCGCGGCGCCACCCGGGGTGACGGCACCGTGGGCGAAGACGTCACCTCCAACCTGCGCACGGTGCGGAACATCCCCCTGCACCTGAAGCAACCTGCGCCCGCCCATCTGGAGGTCCGCGGCGAGGTCTTCATCCGCAAAGAGGACTTCGCGCGCCTCAACCGCCAGCGCGAGGAGGCGGGTGAACCGGTCTTCGTGAACCCGCGCAACTCGGCCGCCGGCTCCTTGCGGATGTTGGATCCGCGGGTCACCGCGTCCCGGCCCCTCTCCTTCTTCGCCTACGAGGTGGGCCGGACCGAAGGCCTCTCGTTCACCTCCCACCAGCAGAAGCTGGAGGCCCTGGCCGCGCTGCGGCTGCCGGTGAACCCCGAGCGGCAGGTGGTGCGCGGGCTCGAAGGGGCGAAGGCCGCCTACGAGACCTTCCTCGCCGGCCGGCATGACCTCGCCTACGAGGTGGACGGGATGGTGGTGAAGGTGGACGACGAGGACCACCGCAAGCGGCTGGGGCAGGTGTCGAAGACGCCCCGGTGGGCGGTGGCCTGGAAGTTCCCGCCGGTGGAGGCCCAGACGAAGGTGGCCCGCATCGAGGTGCAGGTGGGGCGCACCGGCGCCATCACCCCGGTGGCCATCCTCGAGCCGGTCTACGTGGGCGGCGTCACCGTCACCCGCGCCACCTTGCACAACGAAGACGAGCTGCGCCGGAAGGACGTCCGGGAAGGCGACACCGTGTTCGTCCGCCGCGCCGGCGACGTCATCCCCGAGATCGTCAAGGTCGTCACCTCGGTGCGCACGGGGGAGGAGCGCGAGTTCCCCTGGCCCACCCACTGCCCCCAGTGCGGCGCGGAGGTCCGGCGCGAGGCCGAGCAGGCCGTCACCCGCTGCACCGGCGCGGACTGCCCCGCCAAGGGCCAGGCCAACCTGCGGCACTTCGCGTCGCGCACCGCCCTGGACATCGACGGGCTCGGCGAGAAGCTCTGCACCCAATTGGTGGCGATGGGCCTGGTGAAGACCTGGCCGGACCTCTACCGGCTGGACCTGGAGAAGCTGCTCACGGTGGAGCGGCTCGGGGAGAAGAGCGCGCAGAACCTGCTCGTCGCCATCGAGCGGTCCAAGGCGACGACGCTGCGGCGCTTCCTCTATGCGCTCGGCATCCGCCACGTGGGCGAGGCCACCGCGAAGGCGCTCGCCGAGCACTTCCGGGACGTCCGCGCCCTGTACTCGGCGAGCGTGGAGGATCTCACCTGCGTCAAGGACGTGGGCCCGGAGGTGGCGAAGGAGCTCTTCACGTTCTTCCAGAAGGAGGAGAACCGCTTTGCCATCGACGAGCTCCTGTCGCTGGGCGTGGTGCCCGAGCCGCCGGAGGCGGTGGCGGGCGGCCCGTTCGCGGGCAAGACGGTGGTCCTCACCGGCGGGCTCACCACCATGACCCGCGAGCAGGCGAAGGAGGAGATAGAGCGGCGCGGCGGCAAGGTGTCCGGCAGCGTGTCGAAGAAGACGGACCTCGTCGTCGCTGGCGAGGACGCCGGGAGCAAGCTCAAGAAGGCGCAGGAGCTCGGCGTGCGCGTGGTAGACGAAGCGGGCTTCGCGGCGCTGCTCGGCGAAGGCTGATGGAAGACGGAGGGGTGATGAAGCGGGTCCACATGCGCATTCGCGGCAAGGTGCAGGGCGTGTACTACCGCCAGAGCGCCAAGGCCGAAGCAGACCGCCTGGGGGTCCGCGGCTGGGTCCAGAACCTCGAGGACGGGGACGTGGAGGCGGTGGCGGAGGCCGAGGAGAAGGCGCTCGACGGGTTCATCCGCTGGTGCCACGGCGGCCCGCCCGCGGCCCGGGTCCAGGACATCAAGCTCACCTACGCCCCCGCCACCGGGGAGTTCGGGGGCTTCGAGGTCCGCCGCTGACCTCCGGGTCCAAAGGCTGAAACCTCCTCGATGCTTTGCTTTACTTTTCGGCCGGCGGCGTGAAACTCTGCCCGCGGTTTTGGGACCGACGACGGTCCCCGAAAGAAAATGGTTTTGACGGGATGTCCTGCCACAAGGTGGGTCACCGCGCATCGTTCGCCCCCCAAGGTCTCGTTCGGGACCGACCGGGAACCCGGCAGGATGATGTCCGGTGGACCGCCCCCGGTGGGACAAGGGCCGCGGAGGCACGGTGCCGCGGCGGCCCCACGGAGGTCATCGAGGGATGGGGTCGCATTCAGCAACGAGCTCAAAGCTCCCCCCTCCTTCCACGGCACCCGCGCGCGCGCAGGGCTTCATCGCCACCCGTCCGGTGAGGCCCGGAGCGCCGCAGGTGCGTTCGGATATCCCAGATGAGCAGCATCCTGGTGATCAACGCCGCAGGTCGGGAGACCCGGGTGGCCCTCGTCGAGGGCGGCCACATCGCGGAGTTCTACCTCGAGCGTAAAAAAGACAAGGGAATCGTCGGCAACATCTACAAGGGCCGCGTGGTCCGGGTGCTCCCGGGCATGCAGGCGGCCTTCG
>CAZQVZ010000541.1:0-3331 GCA_964596895.1 uncultured Myxococcaceae bacterium | reverse complement strand
CCGCGAAGGCGTCATTGCGGGCCACGAAGTCGGTCTCGCAGTTGACCTCCACCAGCACGCCGATCTTGCCGTTGTGCACGTAGGAGCCCACGAGCCCCTCCGCCGCCACCCGGCCCGACTTCTTGGCCGCGGAGGCGATGCCCTTCTTGCGGAGGTACTCCTCCGCCTTGTCGTAGTCGCCGCCGGTCTCGGTCAGCGCCTTCTTGCAATCCATCATCCCCGCGCCCGTCCGCTCGCGGAGGTCGCGCACCATCTCGGCCGTGATCTGACTCATCGTTCCTCTGTTGTGAGACTGGAGTGAAAAAGAAACGGCGCCGGTCATGACGAGCGGCGCCGCGCAACATCAGAAGAAGGCCACCCGGGCAACCTGCGCCCAGGCGGCCTCCGTCGGAGCGCTACTCGCTCTTGGCCAGCTCCTGGCCACCCTGCTCGGCGGGGGCGGCGGGAGCCGCAGGAGCGGCCTCGGGGGCCACCTCCGGCGCAGCCGCTGCGGGCGCCGCGTTCCGGATCTCCACGGTGGGGCCACGGCCGCCGCCGTCGTGCCGCGGGCCGCGATCACCCCGGTCTCCGCGCCGGTCGAAGCGGCGGTCACCCCGGCGATCACCGCGGTCACCCCGGCTCTCGCGCTCCTCGTCCCGGTCGCTGCCGCCGGAGGCCTTGTAGCGGGCCGCGCCTTCGATGGCCGCGTCCGCGATCTTCGAGGTGAAGAGCTTGATGGAGCGGATGGCGTCGTCGTTGCCGGGGATCACGAAGTCGATCCCGTCCGGATCACAGTTGGTGTCCACGAGCCCGATGACCGGGATGCCCAGCCGGGTGGCCTCGTGGATGGCGATGTGCTCCTTCTTGGGGTCGATCACGAAGAGGGCGCCGGGCAGCCGGTTCAGATCCTTGATGCCGCCGAGGTTCTTCTCCAGCTTCTCGCGCTCGCGCTCGAGGGCCGCGACCTCCTTCTTGGGGAGCCGCTCGAAGGTGCCGTCCTCCGCCATCTTCTCGAGCGTCTTCAGCCGGTCGATGCCCTGTTTGATGGTCTTGAAGTTGGTCAGGGTGCCACCCAGCCAGCGGCTGGTGACGAAGAACTGACCGGCCCTCCGCGCCTCCTCCTGGATGACGTCCTGGGCCTGCTTCTTGGTCCCCACGAAGAGGACCGCGCCACCGCGCGAGGTGATCTCGGTCACGTAGCGGAAGGCCTGGCGGGCCATGCCCACCGTCTTCTGCAGGTCGATGATGTAGATGCCATTCCGGGCCCCGTAGATGTACGGCTTCATCTTCGGGTTCCAGCGCTTCGTCTGGTGGCCGAAGTGAACGCCGGCCTCCAGAAGCTGCTTCATGGTGATGCCACCTTCACCCATCGCCTGCGCCTGCGTCTGCTCTTGCTGTTCCATCGTTTTGGTTTCTCCGCCACGCCTCCTGAAGGGTCGACCTCGCCCTTGGCGGATGGCTCCGCCGCAGGATCCCTTCCGGGACACCCGAGGTCGTCAGGGGCGTGTGTGTATTGGACTACGAACAATTCGCCTTGCGGCGGGGGCCTCCTTATCCAAACCCCCGGCGGCGCGCAAGCGTTCGCCCGGGGGTGGCGGCCGGGTGGACAGCCCCCTCCCCCTGACCCACTCCCGGGGACGGAGGGAGGCGTTGGTTGGCTGACCCCAGAGTGAGCGCCTGGTTGCCCGGCTACTCCTCGGGAGCGGCGGCGACGGTGCCCCCGCCGTCGAAGTGCACGAGGCTCGCGGCGAACTCGCCCTCCAATTCGGCCTTGAAGCCGCCGGGGGCTGACCGGGCGCGCAGGCGGCCGGTAGCGGTCCCGCCCTCGGGGATCAGGCTCACGGTCACCCCTTCGAGCTCGTACACCTCTGCAGGCCAGGCCCGCGGCACCCGGAGCAGGTACCCGCGGCAGTCCTCGAGGTCTCCGGGGCCCGACAGCCCGTCCTTCGCGCAGCCGAGCGCGAGCTGGTAGACGATGACCGACGTCTGGCTCCCGCCGCTCTTCGCCTGGGTGCGCACGGTGCCCAGAAGCACCAGCCCCTCACCCGACGGCTGCAGCGTCCTCGCCGCGCGCATCAGCGCCTGGGGATCTCCACCGGTGGCGGTCTCGGCCTGCGCCAGGAGCTCCGAGGGCTTCTGGTAGCGCAGCGCCGCCTTCCCGATGAGCGTCACGTTGAAGGAGAGCTTCTCCTTCAGCCGCTCGCGCGGCGCGGACGCCTTCGGGGTCTCGGTGAGCGTCACCTCCACCGCCGGGAGCCTGGCGCTCCGGGCCGCGCAGCCGGTCAGGGCGGCGGCGAGCCCAAGGGCCGCGACCCACCTCGAGGTTCCAAGGAGCAGGGTCATCATGGGCGCCATCCCCTAGCGCTTCACGGAACGGGAGGGCCTCGTGCCGGGCGCCTGTTCCTCGGGCGCGAGCACGATCTCGATGCGGCGGTTGAGGCTCCGGCCGGAGACGCTCTTGTTGGTGGAGATGGGGTGAAATTCGCCGTAGCCCACCGCGGAGAGCCGCTCTCCGGTCAGCCCGTTTTCCTGAAGGAGCTTCACCACCGCCAGCGCTCGGGTGGTGGACAGCTCCCAGTTGGACGGGAAAGGCCCCTTTGGGTCGGTGGGCACGTTGTCGGTGTGGCCCTCCACCCGGATGATCTTGCCCTCCACGTCCTTGAGCGCCTCGGCCACCTTCTTCAAGGCGGCCACGCCCTCGGGGTTGATCTTCACCGAGCCGGAGGAGAAGAGGATCTTGTCCTTCATCTTCACCGTGGTCCGTCCCCGGAGCTCGGACAGCTCGATCTTCCCCGAGCGGATCTCGTCCTTGAGGCTCTGGGAGAGGGCCTCGTACTGCGCGGACTTCTTCTCCAGCTCCGCGCGGGCCTTCTCCAGCTTGTCCTTGCTCTGCGCGAGCGTCTCGTTGAGCGCGGCCAGCTCCGCCACCTTCGCCTGCAGCTCCTGCACCCGCGCCTCGGCCTGCTGCGCCTGCTCCTCGGTCTGGGCGGACTGGCTTCGGGCCTCCTCCAGCTCCGCGGTGAGCTTCGCGAGCTTTTCGCCCATGTCCTTCGCGCGGTTGGATTCGTCTTCGTACTGCCGGCGCAGGTTCTCCGCCTCCAGCGCCTTCGCCTCCATCTCCGCCCGGGGCACCCCGCAGCCTGCGCCCACCCCCAGAAGGACGGACACTGCCGCCGGGAGGACCCAACCGAACGTCTTCCGCATCTGCCTTTCGCCGTTGCTCATGGCGAAGGACTTTCCGTCAGCCACTTGGTGGGACGGAACGACCCGATGTGGGCGCGGAAGCACGAAGGGCGCAGCCAGGCTGGATTCCACCAGCACGGCTGCGCCCAATTCTGCTGGGAGCGGTCTG
>CAZQVZ010000540.1:0-3350 GCA_964596895.1 uncultured Myxococcaceae bacterium | reverse complement strand
TGGTTCAGGTTGTAGATGGGCGCGCCCTGGAAGCAGTCACCGGAGTCGAGGTGCAACGTGCGGTCGGACTTCTGCCGCTGCTGCCGGACGATGGACGCCATCCGCGCCGCGCCGCCGAAAGGGGCCGCGTCCGGGATGAGCCCGAGGTCCTGGTCGGTGCGCAGGGGCGTGAACTCGAACGGCACCAGGCGCGAGTGGATGTCGGAGGTGTGCAGGATGGTCAGGCGGACCTCCTGGCCCGCCAGATCCGAGCCATCACCGGCCAGCATCGGCAGGCAGGAGGTCATCGCCACCGCCGCCGTACAGACCGCGAGCGGGAGAAGACGCGTCGTCAAATTGCGAGGTGCCAATGATGATCCCGGGAGGGCGAAACGGCGCGGCAACGTAAAGGATTGAACCCTGGGGTTCAAGCAACGCTCGCGTGCCGCCGCGGAGGTATTTTCCGCCAGGGGTCGGCCCGGCTGGTGGGCAGGCATCCGGCGTGCAACCCGGCGGCCCCCATGCCCATCACGAACGAGGTTCACCCCGTCCGGCCGCTCGTCCTGGCAGCTTTGTGCGTCCTCGGGGCCGCGCCCGCGGCGTCTGCGCAGCAGGGGCCCGTGGTCATCGTGCCGCTGGGCGACGTTCTTCCGTCCCATGTTCGCGCGGTGAGTGAGTCCTTGAAGGGGGAGTACGGGGTCGAGGTGGAGGTCGCCCAGGCGCAGCCGCTGCCGAAGGCAGCCTGGTATGGGCCTCGGCGAAGGTGGCGGGCGGACCGGATTCTCGAGCGGCGCTCCGGGCTCAAGTGGCCCCCGCATGCCGCGAAGGTGGTGTTCCTCACCGACGCGGAGATCTCGGTGACCAAAGGGGACCTCCCCGACTGGGGCATCGGCGGGCTGGGGCTCATCGGCGGGAGGGCGTGTGTCGTCTCGTCGTTCCTCATCCGGCGCAGCAGCGGCCAGGACGGGAAGAAGCTGCGCGAGCGGCTCGGGCGGTTGGCGGTGCACGAGGTGGGGCACACGCTGGGGCTGCCCCACTGCGGGGTGTTCGCCTGCGTGATGAACGACGCGAAGGGCAAGCTCATCCGCTCTTTGGACAACAGCACCGGGGTGCTGTGTGGCCGCTGTCGAAAGGTGGTGGCGGAGGCCTGGGAGGATTGATCTTCGGGGGCGTCTGGGGTCAACACCCCCGCATGAGCCGCGTCCGTGAGATCGAGGTCGTCGAGGACTTCACCGCCACCGCCCGCTGTGACGAGGGCTTCTTGCAGGTCCGCCGCCTGCGCTGCCGGAACCGCCGCGAGGACGGCACCGGCTCCGTCGTCTACCGGGTGGACATGGTGGACCGGCCGAGGTTGGACGCGGTGGCGGTGGTCGTCTACCGGCGAGCGGAGGACGGCCGGGTGGAGCTGTTCACGCGCCAGAACCTGCGGCCGGCGGCGTTCTTCCGGAAGGACAAGTCGAAGACGATGGAGGGGGAGCCCTCGCACCTGTTCGTGGAGGAGATCGTCGCGGGGCTGCTGGAGTTGGAGGACAAGGGGGAGGCGGGCATCCGCACCCGCGCCGCCGCCGAGGTCGGGGAGGAGGCGGGGTTCGAGGTGACGCCGGAGGAGGTGTTCTCGCTGGGTGGGCCCATCTTCCTCGCGCCGGGGATCTTGTCGGAGAAGATCTTCCTGTGCGCCGTGGACGTGACGGGCAAGGCGCAGAAGCCGCCGCCGGGGGACGGGTCGCCGCTGGAGGAGCCGGGCGGGATGCGGTGGCGGCCGCTGAGAGAGGTCCTGGCCGCGTGCCGCAGCGGGGAGGTGCAGGACGCAAAAACCGAGGTCGGGGCGTACAGGCTCGCCGCCGACCTCGGTTGAGAGTTGAAGCGCTGGGGCCGCGGTCAGCCGCGGAACTGGTGGATGGCGAGGATGGGGTAGTTCATCTGGGTGAACGTGACCTTCTGGCTGCCGTCCGAATTCACGTTGTTGGAGCCGATGAACTGGGGCTTGCCGTTCTGCCAGCCCGCGAAGAGCACCACGTGGTGGCCGCCCGGGGTCTTCATGCTCACCACGTCACCGGGGCGCGCGTTCTGCAGCGAGACGCGCTGGAAGTCCGGGTCGCGGTCCAGGTTGCCCATCAGGCCCACCACCGCGTTGTGGTGCTGGTTGGGGGAGATCTGACCGGCTGCGCGCAGCACGGCGGACACGAAGTTGGCGCAGTTCACGTTGTTGGGGACCCAGTCCTCCATGGCCACGCCCACCGCGTTGCCCGACAGCTTCAACTCGCTGGCGTTGCGGCCCAGGTAGGAGCGGGCGATGTCGAAGGCCCGCGAGGACCCGCCGGCAGCAGGCGCCGCCGACGAGGACGGGGTAGCGCCCACGGAGGGCGAAGGGGCGGAGGAGGGCGCAGAGCCCACGAACTCGTCACGCGACCCCGGGATGTTGAGCTGGCGGCCGGCGTAGATGAGGTCCGCGTTCTTGATCTGCGGGTTGGCGCGCATCAGCGCGTTGACCGTGGTCCCATGCTTCCGAGCCAGACCAGAGAGCGTGTCACCCCAGCGAATCGTGTAGGCCATGTCCGTTCCTCCCGCTGCAACGTGTGCTGACGTAGGGGATTCTCTCGAGGTGAGAAAGAGAGTTTCGGTGTAGGAGAATAACGACACCGGCCCACCCGGAGTTCTAGGCAAGCAGGCGCGTAAACCCGCGAATGATCAGGAACGCCACGGCGATCACGGTCCCGAGCATCAGGGTGATGGCCAGGAGGGCGAAGAGGACCCACGCCACGCTGGCCCTTTTGGCCCGGGTTGGGGATGCGAGGAACGTTTCCATGAGGCGGGCGTTGCGGACGTTGGCCTTGAAGGCCGCGTCGAAGATGTCCCCGACGAAGGGCACCATTCCGAGCGCGGTGTCGACGGCCACGTTCCCCACCATCCGGAGGAGGACCGCTTTGGGCGCCCCCAGCCGCACCGCCTCCAGGACGATCCAGGCGGCCAGCACGGCGCCGGCGCTGTCGCCCAGGCCCGGGATGAGCCCGATGATCGCCTCCCAGCCAATGCGGAAGCCGCCAGGCAGCGGGATGGACGTGTCGAGCGTGTGCGCGAGCTTGCGCACCCGCGCCAGCGCGGCCTCGTCTGCGGCGGTCCGGGCGGGAGCAGGTTCGGCGGGAGTGGGCATGGTCGGGCGAGGGGGAGCCTCCCCGGCGCGGGGACTCGGCGCCAGTGCGGGACCGCGGTTTCGTCGGCGGCGCGACGCGCTCGTGCGAGTTGGGTGGATGTAGGCGGGGACGAGGAAGGTCTCGGCGGAGACGGGGAAGGTCTCGGCGGGGAGGGGGAAGGTCTCAGCGGGGATGGGGAAGGTCTCGGCGGGGACGGGGAAGGTCTCTGCGGGGACGGGG
>CAZQVZ010000539.1:0-3370 GCA_964596895.1 uncultured Myxococcaceae bacterium | reverse complement strand
GTGCAAACGACGAGGCGTCAGCCCTGCGCGGCGCTTCGCTTCGCGGACTCCAGGGTGTTCCGCATCAGGAAGGCCACCGTCATCGGGCCGACGCCGCCGGGGACGGGGGTGATCCAGGAAGCCCGCTCGCGCGCGGCGGCGAACTCCACGTCGCCTACCAGCTTGCCTTCGGCGTTGCGGTTCATCCCCACGTCGATGACCACCGCGCCCTCCTTGATCCAGGCGCCCTTCACCAGCTCTGCGACGCCCACCGCGGCCACGACCACGTCCGCCCGCTCCACCTCTGAGCGCACGTCGGACTTGCTGTGGCAAAGGGTCACGGTGGCGTTCTGCGCGAGCAGCATCATGGCCATGGGCTTGCCCACGATGTTGCTGCGGCCAACCACCACCGCGCGCTTGCCGGAGAGCTTCGTTCCCGTCTCGGCGATGAGGCGCATCACGCCCGCCGGCGTGCACGGCTCCACGGACCTGCGCCCCAGGAACAGGTGCCCGGCGTTCATCGGGTGGAAGCCGTCTGCGTCCTTGACGGGGTCGATGGCGGAGATGACGGTGTTGGAGTCCATCCCCTTCGGCAGGGGCAGTTGCACCAGGATGCCGTGCACCGCCGGATCCGCGTTCAGCGCGCGCACCCGGGCGAGCACCTCCTCCTGCGTGGAAGATGCGGGCAGGTGGAACTCCTGCCCATTGAAGCCGCACTCTTCGGCGGCCTTCTTCTTCGCGCCCACGTAGACCTTCGACGCGGGGTCGTCCCCGACGCGCACCACCGAGAGGCCGGGGATGATGCCGTGCTGCTCACGCAGCGCCCGGGCCTCCTCTGCAACTTCCGCCCGAACCTTCGCCGCGATCGCTTTTCCGTCGATGAGCTGTCCCGTCATGGCGGCGCGGACTGTACGCCAACGCTTCAGAGCGGAAAGCGCAAAGGCTGAGCCGGCCGAGCGCAGGGGAGGTCGCCGAACAGGGCAGTCAGTGGACACGGCGAGTGCGCTGGGAGTTGCCTCGAATATTGGTCCAGGTGCCGCGAGCCTCTCGACGGCCAGGCATAAGGTATGACCTGATTGACCCGCCTGCTTGTGCGAAGACCAGTTGACCGTCGATGAGGACAGGATCGGCTACAAGCTCACCCCACCACCAAAGTGGACAGTGCATCGTCTCCCGACCATGCCGGTCGAACTCTCTCACTCTGGTCTGACAACAGTGATTCGTCGAGCCTGGTTGCGGGAGGTCCTGCGTCACGACGAGCACCGTTCCTCGTTGAGTGAGAATGGGCTGCGTTGACAAGCCCAGTGGCACCGACCAGAGGACTTCTCCGTTCTCGAAGTCCAATCCTGTCAACTTCTGGCTGCTCAGCTGATCTGTCTCGTTCGTACGCAGCCAGATGGTCTTGCCGTCCGTCACCGCCGCCATCTCCGTCAGGCCGGGGTAGGTCGCCGTGGTGCTCGCACGAACGGCCGCCTGCCATGCGGAAGCGCCATGTGCCAGCGCTTCGCTCGCCTCTCCAGACCGGAGCACCTGCCCGTTCAACGTCCCCAGCAGTCTTGAATCTGGCCCAGCCGGAACGTTCCATCGAGGGGCGCCGGTTTCGGGGTCCAGTTCGCCAACAGCCGCAGCGGATCCGCTCCCGAAGCGAACAAAGAGTGTTCCATCCGCATCTACGACTGGATCGCTCGTCAGCTCAGAGAGCTGCTTCGTTGAAACGATACCGCCCGACTCGGTCGAAACCCTCAGCAACCTCTGCCCACCGTTCGCATCGTCTACCGCGAGCCAGAGCGCGCTGTCGTCCGCCTCCGCCACCCAGCTCACCGAGAACGGCCCTCCCTGAGTCCGGCCGGACTCGACACCTGGCATCTGGCTCGCAACGTCAAGACGCCAAACCACCTGCCCATCCGTGAGACGCCTGGCTGACACGCTTTCGTCGGCAATCAACAGCAGGTGCCCACCGACCACCATGGCTTCGCGAGCGATCTCTAGCCCTGCAGTGATGCGCCATCGCTTTCGTCCTGTCGCCGCGACGGCGTCCACGAAGTCTCCAACTGCGAAAATGGTCTCTCCGCTTTCGTCGGCCACGAGCGGAAGTCGGAGGTCCACCCCGGGCTCCACGTTCCCGACGCCCCTGCTCCACAGCGGCATGAACCAGTTCGGCCCCGGCTGGTCGCAGGCGCCAGCGCGACAAATCCCAGGCTCCTGACATGGGCTATCCTCGCCGCATGGGGCTCCTTCTGGAACCGCCCGCTCCACGCAAGTCCCGGAAACGCACACACGAGCCGTCGTGCAGTCGCTCGGTCCGCATGAAACGCCGTCCTGAACTGCGACCTCGCTGCAGCCCGCCTGGAAGTCGCAGACTGCCACCATGCAGGGGCCGGATCCGGGAGGACAAGAAGAGGCGCCCTCTACTCGCGTGCACCCCATGGCCGGGTCGCAGACGTCTACTGTGCATGGGTTGCCGTCGTCGCACACACGCGCCGCTCCCACGCACTTACCTCCTACGCACGTGGACGACTCCAGGCACGGCGCGCTGCACGGCGCACCCTCCTCCAGGAAGGCGCAGTCCTCACCCTCCACCCCAACCGCCCGAACCTGCACCTCCGTCCGCCGTCCCGTCGCCTCCAGGACGAGCGCTGCGGTGAAAGGCCCGGCCCGCTCTGGTCGCCACCTCACCGTCAACGCGGCGCCCACCCCCTCGTCTAGCCAAAGCTCGGCGGGGCTCACGGAGACCGGTCCCGACTCCAGTACCGCCACCTCAAACGGCGCGCGGCCCTGGTTGGTGACCCGAATCTCGCCTTCGCCTGCTTCTCCGACCCTCACCGTGCCAAGGTCGAGCACCGCCGGAACCACCGAAAGCGCTCCAGCCGACGGCTGAAGCGCTTCTTTGTCGCAGCCTCCCAGGAGAACGCCCCAGCTCACCACCGCGGCTGCGCACAGCCCTGCAAGCCGGCGAGGTGTGGCAAAGCATCCACGCACCGCTGCTCCCGACGACTCGCCGTCCGCCAGATGCGCCTGCGACGAGATCAATTGCATGTCAGATTCGGCGTCGCGGGTGGAACGCCGTGGTTCAGCAGCAGAGAGCAGTCCGCAGCGTGCGCGCCGAGATCGCACGCGGCGAACCCGCCCTGCATCGTGGTCAATGCGTTGATCAACTCGTCGGTCTGGCTCTGGCGAAACGCCGGCGGCTGCTCGATGTGAAGAAACCGGCCCGAGCCGATGCTGGTCGTGGCGCTGCATTGATGGGCCGGCGCGTTGATGGCGATGCCCTGGACATTCCGGGTGCCGCATAGCCGCTCACCTCCATGATCTGGGGTGGCCTCCTCCTGGCACCGATAGACCTCGTCGTCGGGGAGCCCTCGAGCTTCCAGCGCATCGGCGAGGAGGCTGG
>CAZQVZ010000538.1:0-3381 GCA_964596895.1 uncultured Myxococcaceae bacterium | reverse complement strand
GTTGGGGAAGCGCGCGTCCATCTCGCAGAAGAGCGGGACCACGTCGTAGCCCATGGACTCCAGCAGCGGCACGGCGATGGCGCCGCCCGTCCCGTTGCCTGCGTCCACCACCACCTTCATCCCCTTGCGGCCCACCTTCACCGTCTGCCGCACGAAGTGGTTGTAGGGCGTGATGATGTCGAACCCGGAGGCCGTGCCCGCCCCGGAGTCGAAGTCACGCCGCTCAATCATCCGGCGCAGCTCCTGGATCTCCGGGCCGTGGAAGGTGGACTTCCCGGCGCCAATCTTGAAGCCGTTGTACTCGGGCGGGTTGTGGCTGCCGGTGATCATGGCCAGGCCGTCCACGGGCAGCGTGTTGGCGGCGAAGTAGGTGAGCGGCGTGGGCACCACGCCAATGTCCACCACGTTCATCCCGGTGGAGGTGAGGCCCTTGCAGAGCGCGTCCCGGAAGCGGGTGGAGGATTCGCGGCAGTCCCGCCCTACCACCACCGTGCGGCCGCCCTTGCGGCGAACCACCGTGCCCAGCCCCTTGCCGAGGAGCTCCACCACCTCGACGGTGAGGTCCTTGTCCACCAGACCTCGAATGTCGTACTCGCGGAAGATGTGCGCGTTCATGCCGCGCGGACCATACACGTTTCGTCCGGGCTGGGCAGCGCGCCCCGGAGGTCAGGCGGAGCGGCCCATCTCCCGTGAAAGCCGCGCCACCGTCTGCAAGAGCAGCTCGGGCGGGACGGGCTTCTCCAGCACCGGGTTCGAGACCTGACGGACGAACGCCAAGGAGGCCTCGGTCACCGCGCCCCCGGTTACGAACACCAGCCGCTCCGCCAGCGCCGGCGCGCCCTGGCGGAGCTGCTCGTAGAGGTCCATCCCGCTCAGGTCCGGCAGGTTCAAGTCGCAGAGGATGACGTCGAAGGACTCCCCGCCCAGCATCCGGGACAGGGCCTCGGTGGCGGTGGCGCTGGAGGAGACCTCGTGTCCCGGCTCGAGCAGCAGCCGCATGGACAGGCTGAGCCGCGCCTCGTCGTCCACGATGAGGACCTTCGGGCGGCGCTTCGGCGCGGAGGCGGCCGGCAGCTCCGCGTCCGCCGCCGGCGCGAGGGTGCGGGGGGCGTCCCTTCGCAGCTCGGCTTCGGGCGCGGGCGGGAGCCTCACCGTGAAGGTGGTGCCCTGCCCCAGGCGGGAGCGGACGGCCACCGTGCCGCGGTGTTCGCGGATGATCTCCTTCGTGATGAACAGGCCCAGGCCCGTGCCCACGCCCGAGGGCCGGGTGGTGAAGAAGGGCTCGAAGAGGCGCGCCTGGTGTTCGCGCCGGATGCCCGTGCCGTTGTCCTCCACCTCCAGCCGCACGAAGCCGTCCGGGTCCACCCCTGCGCGCAGGGTGACGACGCCCCGCCGTTCGGGGGGAATCGCCTGGATGGCGTTGAGCAGGAGGTTCAAGAGCACCTGTCCCAGCCGGGCCTCGTTGACCCACAGGGGCGGGGTGGGCTGAAGGTCTGTCTGCAGCTGGACGCGCCCGCCGAGCTCGTGCCGCGTCAGGGCGAGCGTCAGGGGAACGAGGTTCTCCAGCCGCACCAGGTCCCGCTCCTGCGCGGCCTCGCGCGAGAGGAGCTTCAAGCCAGAGGCGACGTCGCTCACCCGCCGCGTGCCCTGCAGCGCATCCTCCAGCGCGCGGCGCGCCCGCGTGGTCTCCCCCGGCGCGCGCCGTTCGAGGGCGTCCAGCTCGCGCGAGAGGAGCTCGAGGTTCAGGCTCACGTACGACAGCGGGTTCTTGAGCTCGTGACCCACGCCGGCGGCGACGAGCCCGACGGAGGCCAGCCGCTCGGACAACACCAGGAGCGCCCCCGCTGCCTGCCGCTCGGCGAAGGCGGCCGCCATCAGCGCGGAGGTGGTGAGCAGCAGCGCCATGAAGCACTGCAGCACCACCACGCCCTCCACCACGTCCTGGTGGGCGAAGGGGCCTCGGCCGGTGGCGGTGCCCCAGATGGCGACGGCAGAGGCGACCAGCGAGGCCACCGCCGCGCCGCGCGGACCGAACCGCAAGGCCGCCCACGCCACCGGCGGGAAGAGGAGGAAGCCCTGGGCGTACAGCGACAGGTCCCGGGGGATGAAGTCACCGAAGACGATGAGCGACACCGCGGCCAGGAGCGCGGCGAGCGCCAACAATTCGAGCGGGTGCCGGCGCTCCACCGGCGCGCGGGCCCGCAACGTCAGCAGCGCCGGCGTGACGATGAGCCCGCCCATGAAGTTCCCGAGCCACCAGACCCCGAGGACCCTCCACAGGAGGTCGGAGTCCACGACGCCGGAGAGGGTCATCGCCCCGGCGCCGAGGACGGCAGAGGCAAAGGCGCCTGCAACGACGGCCCCGAAGAAGACGCCCACGTCCCGCGCGCGGTCGAGCGCGGCGCGGAAGGAGAACCTGCGCAGCAAGGTGGCGACGACCAGCGCCTCGGTGGCGTTGCCGAGCGCGGAGACGGTCCAGAAGCCAACCGGCGCGCCGGTGCTGGCAGAGGCGGCGCAGGCGCCGAGGAAGATGCCGAACGCGTAGCGGGCGCCCATCACGTGGGCGACGTAGATGCCCACCCCGCTGGCGAACCACACCGGGCTCACCTGGCCGGAGATGACGACGATGTTCAGCCCCAGCCACGCCGCCGCGAAGTACACGACGCCGACGACGAGCTGCCTTCCGGCTTCTTGTGGTGCGCTCCCCCGCTTCACTGAGCCGGGTTTGTAGTCGACGCGGTGTGCCAACGCGAATCCGTCCGAGCCGGCTCGGCTGGCCTCCGGGCGAACGGAGCGAGCCCGGTTCTGCTACACCGGCGCCGCATGTTCGCCGCCTCCCTCATCGCGCTGGCGCTGGCGGCCACGCCACGGGTGGAGGGCGAGGGTGTCCCGGGGTGCGTGCGGCCGGAGGTGGTCGCGCGGGAGCTCGGCCGGCAGGTGACGGTGACCGGCCGGGAGCGCGTGCAGCTCTTCCAGCGCGGTGATGGCCGGTTGCAGGTCTCCTTGCACCGCGAGGGCAGGCAGGTCGCGACGCGGTCCCTGCAGGTCTCGCCCGACGAGTGTGAAGCGGTGGAGCGCACTGCGGTCCTGGCGCTGTCTTCGTGGTGGAACCTCCCCCTGCCGGCGCAGGAGCCCCCGGTCCCCGCGGCGCGCGCGCCGGCAGAGCCGCTGGGCCCGCCGCCGCAGGCGCCCGCCGAGCCGACGCCGAAGCCGCTCGCAAGGCCCGCTCCGTCGCCGTTGCCGTCGCCGTTGCCGTCGCCGCGCCCTGAGGACCGCGTCGAAGAGCCGTGGACGCCCACGCCGCCGCCGCCACCTCCAGAGGCCCCCGCCCAGCCCGAACCCGAACCGCCCGGGCCGCCGGCCCAGGTGGAGGCGCCGCCC
>CAZQVZ010000537.1:0-3390 GCA_964596895.1 uncultured Myxococcaceae bacterium | reverse complement strand
GCGCGTCTCGGAGGACGCCGAGCACTGCGGCGCCTGCAGCAACGCCTGTGCTGCGGGCGAGACCTGCGTCGCGGGCGCGTGTCGGCTCGGACCGCTGCTCGGGTTCGGGGGCATCACCGATCCGGACTCGCCGCAGGGCTTCTATTCGATGGAGGTGTGGCAGCTCGACCCGGACTCAGGCGTCATCGAGACCTTGCAGCCCACCTGGTCGAACCTGCCGCCTCGCGGACGGTATGGGCACCTCGCGGTGTGGGACGCGGTGGAGGAGCGGATGCTCGTCTTCGGCGGGCAGACGGCGACCGAAGGCATCCCCTCGCAGCTGTGGGCGCTCGAGCACCGCGAGAGTGCGTGGGAGTGGACGGCGCTCTCCGCTGAGGGCGAGAACCCCGGCGGGCGCTTCGCCGGGTGCGCCGCGTTCGACAAGGCGCGGCGGCAGTGGTGGGGCTTCGGCGGGCTGGATGACAACGGCAGCTTCCGGGGAGATCTCTGGCGGCTGGACCTGCAGACGCTGCGGTGGGCGACCTTGCCTGCGCCTGTCGGCACCACGCCGTGGGCGCGGCTCGACTGCGCGGCGGCATGGGATGCGGAGGGGGACCGCTTCGTCCTCTACGGGGGCGCCGCGGGCGCGGGCTCTCCGCCGCCGGATCTGTGGACGTACTCGCGCGACTCGAATGAATGGACGAACCATGGCGTGGTCACCACGCCGTCGCCGCGGGTGGACGCCACGTTCTTCGACGGCGCGCCGAAGCCGGTGCTGTTCGGCGGCCAGTGGTTCGACGGCGGGTTCAGCGTCCCGAACGGCCTGTGGGAGCTGGCGCTCGAAGGGCTCGGGGAGCCGACCTGGTCCTCCTTGAAGGAGGACGGCGCCGTCGGCAATCCGCCTGGCCGCAGCCACCACGCCGCCGCGTACTCACGAGGCCGCTACTTCGTCTTCGGCGGCCTCGGCCGCAATGCCCAGGGCGACGTCCCCTACCGCGGCGTCTGGCGGTTCGACCCGGAGGCGGGCGGCGGTGCGGGGCTCTGGGAGGAGCTGCGCCCGGATGGCACCGCGAACTTCCAGACGCCCGCCGGCGCCACGCTGGTGGGGCCGTAGCAAAGGGTCCCTTTCCGAGGGAGGCGCCAGGCAGGCAGCCGAGAAGGCCCCTCCGCTCCCCATCATGGGTTCCCGCGTGTCGGCTGCCATGGTTCGATGCAGCCGTCCGTCATGAAGCGCTCTCCAGCCGCCAGCCTCTCGTTGATCGTGGCGACCGCCCTGACCATCGCTGTCCTGTCGCGCGTGGCCCTTGGGGCGGCGCCGGCGTTGAGCGGCGCGCTGGATGATCTGGGCGCCGCCGCGCTGGTGGCGACCTTGCTCTTCCTCGCGGCCGCCTGGGCGGGGCGGAATCGTCTCCTGGGGCGGGTGGCGGTCCTCGTCGTCGGCGCGGTCGCGGTGGCGCTCGCGGCGGCGAACGGCTGGTACTTCTCTTTCTACCGGGGGTTTCTGGGCTGGGACTCCGCGCACCTGCTCCGCGACGCCGGGAGCGCGGGTTCGAGCGTGCTGCAGATCCTCGAGCCGGCCACGCTGGTGACCACCTTCGCTGCGGCGGCGCTGCTGGTGGGGACGGCGGTGTTCCTCGGCCCGGGCGTCCACAGAAGGCAGATGGCGGTGGCCGCGGTGGCCAGCTTCGGCGTGTTCCTGGGGACGCAGGGCGCGTGGGCGTTGATGCGGCCCGCGCACTTCACCGCGCGGAGCGAGAACCCGCTGGCGAGGCTCGTCCGCACGCCGACGGGGGGCTTCGGTCCGCGCGCGGCGGCAGGGTCGCTCGAGGGGATGCAGGCGTTGGCGAGCCTCTTGCCGCCGGTCCCCTTCGCGGCGGCGGTGAGCCTCGAGTACCCGCTCCATCTGCGGCCACTGGAAGGCGCGGTGGAGGCGGCGCGGGAGGACGCCCCGCTCAACGTGTTGATCGTGATGCTGGAGAGCGTGCGCGCGAGCGAGATGGGGTTGTACGGCAACCCGCGAAGCGCCACGCCCAACCTGGACGCGCTCGGGGCGCAGGGGTTGGTGGCCACGTCCTTCTACGCCAACGCCACGCAGACGATCCGCGCCGAGACGTCGGTGTTGTGCGGCGTGCTCGACGTCATGGGGGGCGCGCCCATCGCCACCACCGGGACGCCGATGGTGGCCACGTGCCTGCCTTCCCTGCTCAAGCAGTGGGGCTACCGGTCACACTGGTTCCACGGGAACACGAGCACGTTCTTCAGCCGGGACCGCTTCATGCCCGGCATTGGCTTCGACGAGTTGCACGACGTCAGCCGGTTCGCGCACATCCCCGCTGGCGAGCACGTGGGTTGGGGGCCGCGGGACGCGGAGGTCCTCTCCTATGCGCTGGACGTGCTCGAGCGCCACGAAGGTCCGTTCTTCGCCGAGGTGATGACGCTCTCCAACCACCACCCCTTCAACTGGGAGTGGCCGGCCACGCTGCCCGACCCGGTGGCGAGCGGAGGAGCGGACCTGTTCTCCAACTACCGGCGAGGCATTGCCTTCACCGACCATGAGCTGGGCGTCTTCTGGGAGCGGTTCGAGCGCAGTCCCCTGCGGGAGAACACGCTGGTGATGCTGCTCGGAGACCACGGCATCTGGACGTTCCCACCGGAGGATGCGGCGGACGACTTCCGGCGGCACGAGCAGTACTTCCGGGTGCCGTTCATCGCGGTGGGGCCGGGCGTGCCCATGGGGCGGGTGACAGACCCGGTGAGCCAGGTGGATGTGGCGCCGACCATCCTGTCGCTGTTGGGGATCAGGGCCGAGACCGCGTTCCTCGGCCGCGCCTTCGCGGGGCGGGACCGGATTGAGGAGGAGCGGCCGGTGTTCACGCTCCTGGAGCAGGCGTATGGGTTCCGGAAGGGGGACTTGTATTGCTACCCCGTGGACCAGACCTGCTTCCAGAACATGTACCCGGTGTGTGATGGCAGCACCGGCGGGGCGGGGGAGATCGTCTGCGCGCGGACCTCCGCGGAGCTCCTCCACGAGCCGATGCTGGAGTCGAACACGACGCGACTGGGCCACGAAGAGGCGCGGCCCCCGAACGATGCGTTCGCTGCGCTGCAGGCGTTGATCCGGAGCGGGCGGTTCGTGTCTCCGTAGACCCGTTCTCGCCCCAGCTCACAGCTTCTGGAGCTCGAAGGTGATGCTCGGCAGGTCGGAGCTCGGACTCTCGATGGTCACGGTCTTCGCCTCCAGGTCCCAGCGGCCGAACTCGTAGTGCCCGCTGCTGATGGCGGTGGTCTGGGCTCCGTCGTCGTCGAGCGCGGTGAAGAGGGTGGGGCCGCCGAAGAGTGCGCCCGCGGTGGTCACGCAGCCGCCGGTGGTCCAGGTTGGCTCGAGCGTGTCGGAGGCCACGGGCGTCTCGG
>CAZQVZ010000536.1:0-3409 GCA_964596895.1 uncultured Myxococcaceae bacterium | reverse complement strand
GGCTCGCGGCGGGCATCGCCCACGAGGTGGGGAACCCGCTCTCCGGCATCCTGGGTTACCTCTCGCTTCTGCGAGGCCGCGCCGCCAGCGATCCGCAGATGCTCGACTTCGTCGACCGCATCGAAGCGGAGGTGAGCCGCATCAGCGAGATCGTCAGCGGTTTGCTCGATCTCGGCCGACCGCCGACGCTTTCGCCGCAGCCGGTGGACTTGCCGAAGCTGGTGAAGACCTGCGTGGACCTCGTCTCGGCGGGGCCGGATCTGCGCGGGCGCCACGTCGCTACGCACGTCCCGGACGGGTTGGTCATCCAGACGGACCCTGGCCCGCTCTCGCAGGTCCTCATCAACTTGCTGATCAACGCCGGCCAGGCGCTGCCCGAGGGCGGCCGAGTCGAGATCCACGTCAGCTCCCGGCCCGACGAACTCACCCTCCGCGTCCTCGACGACGGACCGGGCCTGCCCGAACAGGTGCTCGGGACGACCTTCCAACCGTTCTTCACGACCAAGCCGGCGGGGAAGGGGACGGGCCTGGGGCTCGCGGTCTCCGACCACCTGATCCGCATGCTCGGCGGCACGCTCACCGCTGCGAATCGCCCCGAAGGCGGCGCTTCCTTCACCCTCTCGCTCCCCATGCGAAGATGACCCGCTGAAGATGTCGACCTTCCGCTCCATCCTCGTCGCCGACGACGAACCGTCCATCCGCCACGTCCTCACCCTGGTCCTCACCGACAAGGGCTACGACGTCCACGCAGTCGCTGACGGCGAAGAGGCGCTCAAAGAGCTCGCGGCACGCCCCTACGACGCGCTCATCTGCGACGTGCGGATGCCGAAGGTGGACGGCAAGGAGGTGCTCCGCCGCGCGATGCCGCAGTGGCCCGACCTCACGGTGCTCGTCATGAGCGCGTACGGCGCGCCGGACGCTGCGCTCGAGGCCGTGCAGCTCGGCGCGTACGACTACGTCCAGAAGCCCTTCAAGCCGGAAGAGATGGTGCTGGCGCTGCAGAAGGCGGAAGAGCGGCACCGGCTCGTCCGCGAGAACAAGCGGCTGCGCGCTTCACAGCCTCACGGGCAGTTCGCGCTCGACCGCATCGTCGGAACGGCGGACTCGATGAAGGAGCTCCGCCGGCAGATCCAGAAGGTCGCGCCGGTCGGGACTACGGTCCTCATCACCGGCGAGAGTGGCACCGGAAAGGAGCTGGTCGCGCGCGCGCTGCACGAGCTCTCTCCCCGCGCGCCCATGCCCTTCGTCGCCGTCAACTGCGGCGCGATCCCCGCCGGGCTCATCGAATCGGAGCTGTTCGGGCACGCGAAGGGCGCCTTCACCGACGCGCGCACGGCGAAGCGCGGGCTCTTCGCTGAAGCGGACGGCGGGACGCTGTTCCTCGACGAAGTGGGCGAGCTGCCAATGGCGGCGCAGGTCAAGCTGCTCCGCTTCCTCCAGGAGGGAGAGATCCGCCCGGTCGGGGAGAACCGCAACGAGAAGGTTGACGTGCGCGTGGTCGCGGCGACCCTGCGAGACCTCGGCAAGCTGGTGGAGAAGGGCGAGTTCCGCGAGGACCTCTACTACCGGCTGCACGTTGTGAATCTCCGCGTCCCGCCGCTGCGCGAGCGCCCCGAGGACATCTCGACCCTCGCCGCTGCGTTCCTCGACCGCTTCAACCGAGAGCTCAACCGAGACCCGCCGGTGCGCGGCTTCGCTTCGGAAGCAGAAGCCACGATGACTGGCTACGCCTGGCCCGGGAACGTGCGCGAGCTCGAGAACGCTGTCGAACGCGCGGTGCTCCTCGCGGAAGGTGAGCTCGTGGCGCCGGAGAACCTTCCGGAGAAGCTGTGGTCCCGCGCGAAGCGGTCCAGCTTCATCTCAACCTCCAGTGGAAGCGGAGACGGTGGCGCGCCCACCACCTCTATAGAGGCGCTGGTGAAGCAGGAGGATCTCTCCCTCAAGGTCGCCATGCGCCAGCTCGAGGAGAGCTACATCCGCGCGGCGCTGCGGAGGACGAAGGGCAACCGGACCCGCGCGGCGGAGCTGCTCGACCTCAGCCACCGGGCCCTGCTCTACAAGATCAAGGAGTACGGAATTGACCCCGACGCTGAGGCGGAGCGGGGCTGATTCCTGATCGGTGAACCGCCCTCACCCCGGCCCTCTCGCGGGGGGAGCGGGGGTTCTTGCGGGCTCCCTCTCAGGGGGAGAAGGGGAGCGTCCGACCCACTATCCATTGTGGTTCCCGCACGTCCCACCTACCGCCGGCTGCGCAAAAGCATATCAATGACATGTCATTGTGATCTCAATGAGATCCCAGTGGATTTGACTCCTACCCAACCTCCCGTGGATCATCCGCGGCCGCATCGCAGAGCAGTCGCAGCAGCCGCCGTGGAGAGGGGAATGGCCAACGAGCTCAGGAACAGGAACAACGTGCAGCGTCTACGCGAGGAACGGCTGATGTCGAAGGCGGAGCTGGCGCGGCGCGCTGGCGTGTCCGTCCTGACCATCGACCGCGTGGAGCGGGGCGCGTCGTGCCGGCTGGACACGAAGCGGAAGATCATCCTCGCCCTGGGGATGAAGGTGACTGAACGCACCAAGGTTTTCACCGACGCCGACCCCTCGGGGAGCGGCCGGGCTGTCAAGCGGGACTAGCTGAAATTTTCAGGGTCAGTTGACCCCGGGGTACCATCCGGTCCCACCAAGGAGCGCGAGCAGATGGCGAAAGGGAAGTTGGCCGTAGGACTCGATATCGGGTCCTCGTCAGTGAAGATGATTCTGCTCAAGGAGCAGCGGCGCCGCGGCCAGCTCGGCTACGCGCTGCAGAGCTTCGGCATGAAGCCGCTGCCGCCCGAGGCCATCGTCGACGGCGCGCTCATGAACGCCACCGCGATCGTCCAGGCGATCCAGGAGCTGATGGCGGAGCTCAAGGTCCGGCAGAAGGAGGTCGCCATCGGCGTCTCCGGTCACTCGGTGATCATCAAGAAGATCTCGATGCCCCGCATGACCCAGGAGGAGCTCGAGGAGTCCATCCAGTGGGAGGCGGAGCAGTACATCCCCTTCGACGTGAAGGACGTGAACATCGACACGCAGATCCTCAACTCGGACGCGGATGACGCCACCGGGCAGATGGACGTGCTGCTCGTCGCTGCCAAGAAGGACATGATCAACGACTACACCACCGTGGTGGCCGAAGCCGGCCTCACCCCCGTGGTGGTGGACGTGGACGCCTTCGCGGTCCAGAACATGTTCGACGCGAACTACGAGGTCCCGCCGTCCGAGACGGTGGTGCTGATCAACGCCGGCGCCTCGGTGGTGAACATCAACATCCTCACCAACGGCACCACCACCTTCACCCGCGACGTGACCATCGGTGGCAACCAGTTCACCGAAGAGATCCAGAAGCAGCTCAACGTCTCCTACGAGGAGG
>CAZQVZ010000535.1:0-3430 GCA_964596895.1 uncultured Myxococcaceae bacterium | reverse complement strand
ACGTCTCGAAGCCGTCGGACCTGATCCCGGAGTTGCAGGGGCGCTTCCCCATCCGCGTGGAGCTGGAGCCGCTCACCGGCGCGGACCTGGTGCGGATCCTCAAGGAGCCGAAGAACTCGCTCATCCGGCAGTACGTGGCGCTGCTCGCCACCGAAGGGGTGCGGCTGCACGTCGCGGACGAAGCCATCGACGAGATCGCCCGGGTGGCCCAGACGGTCAATGAGCGCACCCAGAACATCGGCGCGCGCAGGCTCCACACGATCCTGGAGAAGCTGCTCGACGAGATCAGCTTCACCGCGTCCGACGTGGGCCAGAGCGACTTCACGGTTGACCGCGAATACGTCCACGACCGCCTGCAAGGCCTGGTCGAAGACGAAGACCTCTCGAGGTACATCCTGTGAGCACGAACACCACGAACTCTGACGTCATCTCCCGGGGACAGAAGGTGCTCCTCGGGAACTACAAGCAGCAGCCGGTGGTGGTGGCGAGGGGGGAGGGCGCCTGGGTCTGGGACCTGGACGGCCGCCGCTACCTGGACCTCATCTGCGGCGTGGCCACCTGCGCGCTCGGCCACTGCCACCCCGCGTTGACCGAAGCGCTGCACCGGCAGGTGGACCGCCTGTGGCACGTGGCCAACGGCGTCTGGAACGAACCGCAGATCATGCTCGCCGAGCGGCTGGTGAAGCTCTCCGGCATGGGCCGCGCGTTCTTCTGCAACTCGGGCGCGGAGGCCAACGAGGCGATGCTGAAGCTCGCCCGCCGCTACCACCACGACCGGGGCCAGCCCGAGCGGGTGGAGTTCATCTGCTTCGACCATTCGTTCCACGGCCGCACCCTGGCCACCCTCACCGCCACCGGGCAGCCGAAGTACCAGAAGGGCTTCGCCCCCCTGCCGCCGGGCTTCCTTCACGTGCCGTACGGAGACCTGGACGCGGTGCGGAAGGCGGCGGGCCCGAAGACCGCGGCCATCCTCGTGGAGCCCATCCAGGGAGAAGGTGGCGTGCGCCCAGCGCCGGCGGGCTTCCTCGCGGGTCTGCGGAAGCTCTGCGACGAGGTGGGCGCGCTGCTTTTGGTGGACGAGATCCAGACCGGCATGGGCCGGACCGGGACCTTCCTCGCCTTCCAGCACGAGCCCGGCCTGCAGCCGGACGCCGTCTCCATGGCCAAGGCGCTCGGCAACGGCATCCCGGTGGGCGCCATGCTCTGCCGCGAGGAGCTCCAGGCCGCGCTGGGGCCCGGGACCCACGGCTCGACCTTCGGCGGCAACCCGCTCGCCTGCGCGGCGGCCAACGAGGCGGTCCGCATCATCAGCGAGCCGGCCATCCTGCAGAAGGTGCAGCGGCTGGGCGAACACCTGATGGCCGGCGCCCGGGCGCTCAAAGAGAAGCACCCCCAGGTGACCGACGTGCGCGGCAGCGGTCTGCTGGTGGGGGTGGAGGTGGAGAAGGACGCGGCCTCGGTGATGAACCGGTGCCGGGAGGGCGGCCTGCTCGTCAACCTGGCAGGTGAGCGCACGGTCCGCTTCGCGCCGCCGTTCATCGTCTCCGAAGCCCAGCTCGACGAAGGGCTGCAGATCCTGGGCCGCGCCCTCTCGGCCGCCTGACGTTGACAGTTTGACGTAGCCGCTAGGGACTACCTAGAATTCCGGAGCTTTACGCGCGGGGTTCATCGCACCTTGAGCCAGTCCGAATCGATTGTCGGGTTGGGGGCCCGGACGGACTACATCGCCCAGGTTCCCAACGCGGATCCCAACCGCCTCCGCCTCACCGCCGAGGAAGGGCAGCTCTTCGCCCGGGTGGGCCGGGCTGCGCGCATCGACGAGCTCATCTCCACCTCCGGTCTGGATGAACCGCGCGCCATCGCGGTGCTCCTGTCCCTGCGCGCCAAGGGCGCGGTGGTGCCAGCGCGGGTGAACAAGCCGTCAGGACCTGTGACGGTGGACGCGGCGCTGGCGGAGGAGGTGGACCTCCCCGCGGAGCGCAAGAAGGAGATCCTGGACTTCGAGCGGGCGCTGGAGCGGGCGGATCATTTCTCCATCCTGGGGGTTCGGCCGGGGGCCACGGCGGAGGAGATCAAGCAGGGCTACTACGCGGCCTCGCGCCGCTACCACCCGGACCGTTTCTACGGGAAGAACATCGGCAGCTTCAGGGGCCGCGTCGACCGGATCTTCAAGCGGGTGGCGCAGGCCTACGAGACGCTCTCGGACGACGACAAGCGTGCCGCCTACCTCGAGGCCCACCCCGACCTTGCAGCGGCCGCCGCGCCCGTGCCTGCTGAGCCGTCGCCGCCGTCGCCGCAGGCCACCGTGGACCCGGCGCGCGCCGCCGAGCGCCGGGCGCGGATGGCCCGCCACCCGTACCTGGCCAGATCCAACCGCCTGAGCGAGCTCATCAACCGGTCCCGGGACCACATCTCCAAAGGACAGCCGGGGGTGGCGCTGGCGGACCTGCACATCGCCGCGCAGATGGACCCGCAGAACAAGGACGTCCAGTTCCTTCAGGCCGAGGCCCGCCGGAAGTTCGACCTGCAGCGCGCCCAGGCCGAGCTGCAGAAGGGGCTGGAGGCCGAACGGGTGCATGATGCGGCGAAGGCCGCCGCGCACTACCGCAACGCCGCCACCTTCGACGTCTCCAGCGCGCAGGCGGCGTTCAAGGCGGCGCTCCTGATGCGGCAGCTCGCGCAGGATCCCAACGAGCTCCGGTCGCTGGCGCAGCGGGCGGTGGAGCTGGACCCGAAGAACGTGGATGCGCGCATCCTCTACGCCCAGGTGCTGATGGACGCAGACTTGAAGAAGCTCGCGAAGAAGCAGCTCGAAGAGGCCGACAAGCTCCGGCCGGATCACCCCGAAGTGAGAAAGCAGCTCAAGAAGATGAGGTGGCCCTTCTAGGGGACCATGGCTGAACCCGTCATCGGCATCGATCTGGGGACGACCAACTCGGTGGTGGCCTGCGTCCAGGGCGGCCAGCCCGTGGTGATCAAGAACCGCACCGGTCAGAACCTCACCCCCTCCGTGGTCGCCATCTCCAAGAGCGGCAAGCGGCTGGTGGGCCACATCGCCAAGCGGCAGGCGATCACCAACCCCCAGGAGACGGTGTACGCGTCCAAGCGGCTCATCGGCCGCAAGTTCTCGGCGCCGCAGACGCAGCAAGCGCAGAGGACGCTGCCGTACCAGATCGTCGCCGGCGAACACGACGACGTGCGGATCCGGCTCGCCGGGAAGGACCTCGCGCTGCCGGAGATCAGCGCGATGATCCTCAACGAGCTGCGCCTGGACGCGGAGGCCTGGTTCGGCCAGCCGGTGAACAAGGCGGTGATCACCGTCCCCGCGTACTTCAACGACGGGCAGCGGCAGGCCACCAAGGACGCAGGCCGCATCGCCGGGCTGGAGGTCCTCCGGATCATCAACGAGCCCACCGCCGCCGCGCTGGCC
>CAZQVZ010000534.1:0-3437 GCA_964596895.1 uncultured Myxococcaceae bacterium | reverse complement strand
CCATCGAAGATCCCATCGAGATGGTGTGGGAGGCGTTCAACCAGGTGCAGGTGCAGCCGAAGCTGGAGTTGGGCTTCGCCCAGGCGCTGCGGCACATCTTGCGGCAGGACCCGGACATCATCATGGTGGGCGAGATCCGCGACGGCGAGACGGCGGAGAACGCCATCCAGGCCGCGCTCACCGGGCACCTGGTGCTCTCCACCCTGCACACCAACGACGCGGTGGGCGCGGTGAGCCGGATGAGGGATCTGGGCGTGCCGCCGTTCCTGCTCGCCTCCAGCCTGCTGGGGGTGATGGCGCAGCGGCTGGTGCGGAGCGTGTGCACCCACTGCGCGGAGGAGACGTCGCTCACGCCGGATGAGTTGGCTTCACTCGGTGCGCCGCTGCCGCTGCTGCCCGGCGGGGTCCGGCTCTTGCGAGGCGTGGGCTGCGTGCGCTGCCGCGGCACCGGCCACTTCGGCCGCACCGCCATCTTCGAGATGCTGGGGGCGACGCCGGAGATCACCGCGCTCGTGGGCCGGGGCGCGGAGAACCCGGAGCTCACCGCCGCCGCGCGCAAGGCCGGAATGCGGACCCTGCGCGAGGCCGCGGTGCGGAAGATGGCGCAGGGGCACACCTCCTATGAGGAGGTGATCCGGGTGACGGGAGCCTAGAACCGCGCCTGCAGGATCAGGTTGAACCCCAGCGCGTCCTCGTCCTCGAACGAGTACTGGGCGATGCCGGTGACGTCGTCCACGAAGGTGGCGCGGTTGGGATCCCGGGTCCAGTACACCTCGCCAATGGCGGCGATGTAGTCGGACAGGTCCCACTTCATGGTGGTCTTGGCCGAGTAGATGGGCAGCGCGTCCGTGCCCGGGGGCAGGATGCTGAAGAGGTTCACGTCGCGGACGACGACGGTGCGGCCCGAGGACTCCAGCCCGCCGCCGGAGGTGCCCAGGGTGGGATCCGGAGACCGGAAGGTGGCCGGCAACTGCACCCCGACGATGAGCCCCGGCGTCAGCCGCAGCCTCGGCAGGTGGTAGTCCGCGCCGAGCGCGATGAACATCTCCGGCGACAGCTCGGTGCCGTCCGGGAAGTCGTTGTACGGCGGGAAGGACGGCACGTTGAACTGGATGAAGGACAGCGTGCGGTAGAGCGCCAACAGGTGCGCGCGCAGGAAGTCGTACTTGATGCGTCCCTGCAGGGCCACGGCCTGCGCCACCTGCGGCACCTGGCGTGCGAACACGTCCGGGTCCGCCAGGGTCTGCACCAGGTGCGAGACCTCCAGGGACGTGGTGTACGAGAACCCGCCCGGGTACTGCTCCGGCGCGAAGATGCGCTGGAAGGCCTCGGGGTCGTTCCGGTAGAGCCGGAAGTCCACGCTGGTGCCCACCGGCACGTCCGGGTCGTGGACCACGATCTGCGCCGAGCCGCCCAGCGCGTTCACCGGCGCGCGCACGCCCTGCACCGCAAGCCCGGGGACCACGCCCTTCTGGAAGTAGCCGCCGCCCGCCTCCACCCGCAGCCAGGGGGTGACGTCCACGCCCGCGCCGCCGAGCGCGCCGTACTGCGTCTCCTGCTCCTGGATGAGGAGGTTGGAGAGCAGCGCGGTCTTGCCGCCGAGGTACGCGTACCAGCGGTCCTGGGTGAGCTGCAGCTTCACGCCGGGGACGCCCCCCCGGAACGCGTCACCGCCGAACACGTCCGAGCCGCCCCAGGAGATCCGGTACGCGTAGCCCAGCCGGAAGCGGTCCGCGGACACCGGGAAGCCGGTGAGGGACAGGTTCGAGCGCTCGCTCCAGCCCGGCGGACGGAAGGCCAGCCGGATGTAGCTGGAGTTGTCGCGCAGGGTGATCTCCCCCGAGGGCCGCTCGAGCAGCAGCACCGAGAGCGCCGCCTCCGAGGTGAGCCCTTCGAAGTACGCCGGCGCCTGCTTGTAGAGCACCAGGTTGGAGAGGGTCTCGAACCCCGAGTAGCGGGTGTTGAAGTTGTCGTAGAACTGCGTGTTCGCGTTGGTCGCGCCGAAGCGCGCGGACGGGCTGTTGGGCGTGGTCTCGCCCGCGCCGGCCAGCACGTTGTCATCCGCGAAGACGAACGAGAGGCGGGTGTCCACCCAGTCGCTCGCGTGGGCGGACCCCACCGCACACGACACCATCAGGCACACCGCACCGAGAAGCTGCTTCACTGACCCCTCCAACCGGCGCCAAAAGGCGCCTTCCGTCTTCGACGACGAGTTCTAAAGCGAGAACTGCACCTAATTGTCCTGGCACTGCTCGATGGGCGTGGGGCACGACAGGCCCGGCCCCGGGCGGCAGCACAGATCGTCCTTGTCCCGCGGCAAGACCACCCAGCGGGGGCGGCCCGGCTGCAGCTGCCGCAGGTGGCCCACCACGTCATAGGTGGCGCCGCGGAAGAAGCGGCACTGCTCGGCCCGCTCCGCGTTGGCGTCCTCCGGGTTGCAGTCCGGCGTCAGCTCCGGGACCGCGTCCTTGGTCATGACGTTCAGCCGGACCTTGTGGTTCTGCGCCACCTGGCACACGGGCGCCGGCGCCAGCGGGCCTTCGCCGAGGAACGCGACGTGCGTCTCGCCCTCTGCCATCTGGTGATCCCAGCGGGTGCTCGCCTCCAGCAGCACGTCTTCGGCGGTGGCCTCCACGGTGGCATCCCCCACCCGGATCCGCACCGCGGTGTTGCAGAACACGCGGAGCTCGGCGCGCGCACCATAGGCGCGGGCGTGGCGCGTGGACGCGGCGGTGACCGGCACCGTCTCGATGCGCGCGGGCAAGGAGTCATCCAGCAGCGCGGCGCGCGGCCCGGGGCCTGCGAGCTCCATCACGTACTGGCCGAAGGTGGCGAAGGTGGTGCGCTCCGAGCAGAGGGTGCCCTGGTGCTTGCCCTGGCCCGTCACGCAGTCGATGGCGCAGGCCAGCTCCTCCTTCTCCAGGACGGTGAGCGTGGACGGCCCGTCGAAGCTGGTGCAGTCGCCCCAGGACCAGGTGCCGTTCTCCGCCCGGACCTCGCAGATCTGGGGGAGGGCGCCGTCGCCGTCGCGGTCACAGGTGTCGAAGACCTGGGGGAAGCGCACGTTGCGCACCTTCACCAGGCCGGACTCGAGGCTCTCCATCTTCAAGTTGCGCCGGCTGTGGCCGCACAGATCGTCGGTGATGAACGGGTCCACGTTGTTGTCGATGCCGCACCGCCGCAGGTTGATCTCCGGGATGGGCACGAGCTTCAGGTACTTGTCCCACTGCGACTCCGGGAGCGTGCGGACGCGCTCGCGCACCGTCCAGGAGGGGAAGGTGAGCTGCGAGGTCCCGGTGAACTCCTGCACCGAGCCCGACAGGCTCCACAGGAGATCTCCCGCATCGAGCCCTTCGGGGAAGGAGTAGTTGTAGATGAACAGGGACCCGAAGGTGCCGGGCTGGCGGCCGTCGGGTTCGGGGACGCGGACGTGGGTG
>CAZQVZ010000533.1:0-3449 GCA_964596895.1 uncultured Myxococcaceae bacterium | reverse complement strand
CAGCAGAAGACCGCGGTGGCAGCCTCGGGAGACTGCACCGACGGAGAGTTGGCCCAGGCAGTCCGGAGCCTCTCTGCCGCCCTCCAGAGCCAGCCGGTGACGGTCGTCAGCGAGGCGGACGCCAAGAAGCGGCTGGGCCGGGGCGGCACGCGCAGCGTCGAGGAGATCCAGCGACAGATCGAAGGCGCGCGTCAGCACTTCTACCAGGCCAAGTACCACCGGGCGGTGGCGGACATCGAAGCGGTCCAGACGGAGATCCAGCGCATGCCGCCCGGCAAGGACCGCTGGGGGCTCTGGGTGGGCGCGCGCATCATCGAAGGCCTCATCCGCACCCGCCTCAAGGGTGATGGCGGCACCGAAGAAGCCTTCCGCGCGGTGCTCCGGCTCGAGCCCACCTTCCAGCTCGACACCGACTACTACGGCCCCTCCACCCTGGCGCTCTTCGAGAAGGTCCGCGCCGAGCTCCAGAAGACGAAGCGCGAACGGCTCGTCGTCTCGAGCACGCCCACCGGCGCGGACGTCTTCCTCGATGGTCGCAAGGTCGGCACCACCCCCTACAAGGCCACCCACATCCCCGGCGCGTACCAGCTCGTCGTCGGCAAGGGGGACGCGTACTCGCTCCCGCGCGACTTCGAGGTGGGGGCAGGTCAAAACGAGGCCCACGTAGACCTGCGGTTCGAAGGCGCGCTCGACACCTCCCGGGTCACCTGCATTTCCCAGCCGCCCGACGAGGCGACCCGCCTGGCGCAGTCGCTCAAGCTCGGCGTGCTGCTCGAGGTGGACCAGGTGGTGGTGCTGCGGCTGGACCGGGTGAAGGGCGCGCAGCCGTGGCTCTCTGCCACGCTGATCGGCGTGAAGGGCGGCGAGAGGATCCGTGAGGGCGGCCTGCACGTCGGAAGGGACGGGCTGACCGAGCAGGCCATGGCAGACCTCGCCCAGTTCGTGGCCACCGGTGAGAAGACGCCCACCGTTCAGACTCCACCGCTCCTCGAGCCGCTGGAACCAGACGCATCCGTCGCCGGCGCCCCCAGGCCCGCCCCGAAGTGGCAGCGCCCCGCAGGTCAGGCGCTCGTCGGTGTCGGCGCGGCGCTGCTCGTGGGCGGCGGCGTGATGACGGGCCTCGGGGCGACCGCCCGCGCGGAGTACGACGACTTCCTGCAGAACCCGGAGCCCGCAAGTGCGCCCAAAGCGCGCGAAGCGCTGGACCGGTCCAGGGTGTTCCTGCCGCTCGGCTACTCCGGGCTCGGGCTGGGCGCTGTCGCCGCAGGCGTCGGCGCGTACCTCTGGTTCACCTCGCCGCCGGATGGGGACACTCCTTCCGTCAGCGTGCTGCCGACCGGCCCGAACGCAGCCCAGGTGACCTTCTCCGGCACCTTCTGAATGACGCGGGGGCCAAAGCGGCGTTAGTCAGAAGCGCCCTCCGTGCCTCCCGCCGATCCGTTCAGCCAGCTCGTCGACTCGCTCGCCTCCGAGAAGTCCGTCCGTGTGCGCACACGGGGGCTGAAGGGGAGCGCGCGCGGCTACGTGCTCGCGCGACTGGCGAAGCAGCTTCAGGTCCCGCTGGTCTGCGTCGCCGTCGAAGAGGACGACGCGGAGTCGCTCGCGCACGACCTCTGCTTCTTCCTGGGCGGGGAAGGCTCCCTGGAGACGCCCACCGTCCTGCGCATCCCAGGCGACGAGCTGTCCCCTTACGACGAGCTCTCACCGGATGGCGGCCTGGTCGCCGAGCGGCTCGGCGCGCTGTTTCATCTGGCGCAGGGAGCCAGGGTGCCGGCGGTGGTGCTGCCCCTGCGCGCGCTGATGCGCAAGGTGCTGCCGCGCGACGTGGTGGGCCGCTACTCCGCCGAGCTGAAGGTGGGCAAAGACCACGAGCCCGGAGCGCTCGCGCGCAAGCTCTCCGACATGGGCTACGCGTCCTCGCCGCTGGTGGAGGACCCGGGCACCTACTCCTTGCGCGGCGGCATCCTCGACGTGTTCTCCCCGCTGAAGGACAAGCCGGTCCGGCTCGAGTTCTTCGGTGACACCATCGAATCCATGCGGGTGTTCGACCCGCAGACGCAGCGAACCGTGGACGCGGTGCAAAGCGTGCGGCTGCCGCCTGCGCGCGAACTGCTCTTCAACGACGAGACGCGCCGCCACGCCGAGGCCGCCGTCCGCGCCGCCGCCGAGCGCACCGACGTCCCCACCTCGAAGGTGCGCGAACGCCTGGAGCAGCTGCGCGAGCGCATGCGCGCGGTGGGCATGGAGGCGCTCCTGCCCGGCTTCTTCGAAGGCGGGCTGGGCACCGTCTTCGACTACCTGCCCGAAGACGCGGTCTTCTATCTGGACGACCCGATGGGCCTGGACCGCGCCGCGGCAGACCTGTGGGAGGCGGAGGCGCGCGGGCACGAACAAGCGCAGGCCGCAGGCGAGCTGGTGGAGCCGCCGGGACGCCACCTGCTGGAGCCGCAGCGCCTGTGGACGCAGGTGGGCAGGCACCGGTCCGTCGAAGGCGGCGGGCTCTCGTTGGACATGGGCGGCGCGGCGGAGGCGGTGGGCTTTACCTTCGGCACCACCCGCGACCTGCGCGAAGCCATCTTGTCCCACCACGGCGAAGAGGGCGCGCTCTCTCCGCTGGTAGAGCGGCTGCAGCGCTGGCGAGAGTCGCGGGTTTCGTGCGCCATTGCCTGCGGCTCTCTGGGCCAGGCGGACCGGCTGCGGCGGCTGCTCGCGGACCGCAACGTCACGGCGAAGGTCCACCACGAGCCGCTGGGCGACCCGGCGAACCTGTACGAACCCTCCATCGCCGCGCACCTGTTCACGCAGGAGGTCTCCGCGGGCTTCGTGGACCCGGGCGGCTTTGCGCTGCTCGCGGACGAGGAGATCTTCGGCGCGCGCTCCCGCCGTCGCAGCAAGGCGCGCCGGCCAGCTGGGATCTCCGAAGCCTTCGCCGCCGGCTTCAAGGACCTCAAGGAAGGGGACCTCGTCGTCCACACCGACTTCGGCATCTGCCGCTACGCCGGGCTGACGAAGATGGAGGTGCGCGGGATTCCGGGCGACTTCCTCGTCCTCGAGTTCGCCGGCCGCGACAAGGTGTACCTGCCCATCAGCCGGATGCGGCTGGTGCAGAAGTTCACCGGCGGTGACCCCTCCAGCGTCGCGCTCGACAAGCTCGGCGGCACGTCCTGGGAGAAGACGAAGAAGCGGGTGAAGGAGGAGCTGCTGCGGATGGCGGCGGACCTCCTCAACATCTACGCGACCCGGCGCGCGCACCCGGGCACGCAGTTCTCGCCGCCGGACCGCTACTTCCGCCAGTTCGAGGCGGACTTCGAGTTCGAGGAGACGCCGGACCAGGCAAAGGCCATCGACGACGTCATCGCCGACATGCAGAAGCCGGAGCCCATGGACCGGCTCGTCTGCGGCGACGTGGGCTACGGCAAGACCGAGGTCGCCATGCGCGCGGCCTTCAA
>CAZQVZ010000532.1:0-3465 GCA_964596895.1 uncultured Myxococcaceae bacterium | reverse complement strand
GTCGGTGAGAAGGCCTTCGGGCGTGATGGAGGTGCGCGGGGCGAAGGCGCACAACCTCAAGAACGTGGACGTGGACATCCCGCTCGGCGTGCTGGTGGTGGTGACCGGCGTGGCCGGCTCCGGGAAGAGCTCGCTCATTCACGGTTCGGTGGTGGGGCGCGAAGGCGTGGTGGCGGTGGACCAGTCCCCCATCAAGGGCTCGAGGCGGAGCAACCCGGCGACGTACACCGGCCTTCTGGACCCCATCCGCAAGGCGTTCGCCACCGCGAACAAGGTGAAGCCCGCGCTCTTCAGCGCCAACTCGGAGGGCGCCTGCCCCACCTGCAGCGGCGCCGGCGTGATCTACACCGACCTGGGGATGATCGCCGGGGTGACCACCGTCTGTGAGGACTGCGGAGGCAAGCGCTTTGGGGCGCAGGTCCTCACCTACAAGTTCGGGGGGAAGGACATCGCCCAGGTGCTCGACCTGCCGGTGCAGGAGGCGCTCGGGTTCTTCTCTGAAGGCAAGGCGCGGACGCCCGCGGCGCGGGACATCCTGCAGCGCTTGTCGGACGTGGGGCTCGGGTACGTGCGGTTGGGGCAGCCGCTGACGACGCTCTCCGGCGGTGAGCGCCAGCGGCTCAAGCTCGCCACCCACATGTCGGAGGAGGGCGGGGTCTACGTGCTCGATGAGCCCACCACCGGGCTGCACCTGGCGGACCTGCAGCAGTTGCTCGCGCTGTTGGACCGGTTGGTGGACTCCGGCAAGTCGGTCATCGTCATCGAGCACCACCAGTCGGTGATGGCGCACGCGGACTGGATCATCGACCTCGGGCCCGGCGCTGGACACGATGGGGGCAAGGTGGTGTTCGAAGGGACGCCCGCGGACCTGGTGGCGTCGAGGTCGACGCTGACGGGTGAGCACCTGGCGGAGTACGTGGGCGCATCCGGCGGGAAGAAGACGACGCGGCGGCGGGCGTAGCGCTCGCGGGAACGGGAGAACGCAGATGGCGACGAAGGCGAAGAAGACGAAGACGACGACGAAGCCAGGCACGGATGCGTCCGTCTCGAAGCGAATCGACGCGCACCTCGCGGACCTGGGCGACTGGCGCGGGGAGACGCTGGGGAAGATGCGGGGGCTGATCCTCGAAGCGGATCCGCAGATCATCGAAGAGTGGAAGTGGGGCATCCCGGTTTGGTCCCAGAACGGCATCATCTGCACCGGCGAGACCTACAAGAAGGCGGTGAAGCTCACCTTCGCGAAGGGCGCGGCCCTGCCGGATCCGAAGGGGCTCTTCAACTCCAGCCTCGAAGGGAACACCCGCCGCGCCATCGACCTCCCCGAGGGCGGCAAGGTGGACGCGCGCGCCTTCAAGGCCCTGGTGAAGGCGGCGGTGGCGCACAACGCCGAGTCCGGCTCGAAGAAGACGAAGACGAAGGCGGCCTCGAAGCCGAAGGCCAAAGCCGGCGAGGTGAAGCTCTTGTCCGGCGGCAACCCGCAGATCCCGAAAGGCGACGGCGACGCGCCGGTGCAGGCGTACATCGCGGCGATGCCGGAGTGGAAGCAGGCGGTGGGCAAGAAGCTCGACGCGCTGATCGTCCGAGCGGTGCCGAAGGTGAAGAAGGCGGTGCGGTGGAACTCGCCCATGTATGCGGTGGAGGGTGGCGGCTTCTTCGTGTCGTTCCACGTGTTCGCGCGCTACGTGAAGGTGACCTTCTTCCAGGGCGCCTCCCTGAAGCCGCTGCCGCCCGGGCCCAGCAAGGACAAGAACACCCGCTACCTGGACGTCTACGAAGACGGGTTCGACGAGGCCCAGTTCACGAAGTGGGTGAAGCAGGCCGCCGCCTTGCCGGGCTGGACGCCGTAGCCCGGAGACTGGACCGGTGGATGAGGCCCACCGCAGGCGCGCCGAAGCGCTCGCAGGACAGCTTCGGAGCGGCGTGACGAACAGCGGGTCGTTCCGGGAGGCGCTCTTCGAGGTGCCTTCTGCCCAGCGCGATGCCTGGGTGGATTGCGTGTTGAGGCTGGAGGAGGTCCCGGACGACGGGCCGGACCTGCCCAAAGACTGCACGCCGTATCTGCCGTGCGAGGTGGAGGCGGTGCTGCGCGTCATCGAGCACGCCGGCATCGGGGCCTCTGACACCTTCGTGGACGTGGGCGCCGGTGCGGGACGAGCCGCGGCGCTGGTGCACCTTCTGACCGGGGCGCGCGCGGTGGGAGTCGAAATCCAGCCGCAGTTGGTGGAGGCAGGGCAGGCGCTGGCCGCGCGGCTGGGGCTGGGGGTGGGCGCCTTGCGCTTCGTTGCTGGGGATGCGGTGACGGCTGCGCCTTCCGTCTCGGGCGCCACGCACTTCTTCCTGTACTGCCCCTTCAGCGGCCAGCGCCTGGCGGCGTTGTTGGCGGGGCTCGAGCCGCTCGCGCGGGCGCGGAGGATTCGCATCTGCTGCGTGAACCTGCCGCTGCCTCCGTGTGACTGGCTCCGGCTGGAGCAGGCGCTCGAAGGAGATGTCAGCATCTATGGAAGTCGCCCGCAGACCGTGCGCGTCTTCGTCTATGGGACGTTGCAGTCCGGTGAGTCGAATCATCACGTGCTGGCGGGCGCCCGGCGGGTCTGTGTCGCTCGGACCGCGCCGCGCTTCGAGCTGCGGGACCTGGGGCCGTATCCCGGGCTGGTGCGCGGCGGGGACCAGTCGGTGGCGGGCGAGGTCTACGAGGTGAGCGCGGACGCCCTCAGCGCGCTCGATGAGTTCGAGGAGCACCCCGACCTGTATTGCCGGTCGTCCATCGCGCTCGAGGACGGGACGGTTGCCGAGGCCTATCTGCTCACGCCGAAGCAGGCGCAGGGGCTTCCGGTCATCGCCTCAGGGGACTGGCGCCGGAGGTGACGTGCGCCGCTCGCGCGTGCGCCGCGCGAGCCGGAGCAGAAGCTAGAGCCCGAGCGCCTTCGCCACGCCGGCGCCGTACGCGGCGTCCGCCCGGCCGCAGTTGTCGACGTGGCGGCGCTTGATGAACTCCGGTGCGTCGCCCATCGCCCGGGCGGTGTTGTCGAAGAGGACCTGCTGCTGCGCCGGCGACATCAGCCGGAACAGGTCGCCCGGCTGCTTGTAGTAGTTGTCGTCGTCGTCTCGGTAGTTCCACCAGTCTGCGTCACCGCTGACCTTGAGCGGCGGCTCCCGGAACTCCGGCTGCTCCTGCCACTGGTGGAAGCTGTTCGGCTCGTAGTGCGGCCGGCCGCCGTAGTTGCCGTCCACGCGCCCCTGGCCGTCGCGGTGGTTGCTGTGCACCGGGCAGCGCGCCGCGTTGACGGGGATCTGCTGGTAGTTCACGCCGAGCCGGTAGCGCTGCGCGTCCGCGTAGTTGAACAGGCGGGCCTGCAGCATCTTGTCCGGCGAGACGCTGATCCCCGGCACCAGATTGCTGGGCGCGAACGCGCTCTGCTCGACGTCCGCGAAGAAGTTCTCGGGGTTGCGGTTGAGCTCGAACGC
>CAZQVZ010000531.1:0-3493 GCA_964596895.1 uncultured Myxococcaceae bacterium | reverse complement strand
CCACCGAGATGTGCTGCCGGCTCGCGGACGCGGCGCTGCAGCTGCACGGCGGCGCGGGCTACATGATGGAGTACGACATCCAGAGGCACTGGCGCGACGCGCGGCTGGGGCCCATCGGCGGCGGGACGAGCGAGATCATGAACGAGATCATCGCCCGCCAGCTGGGCTTGTAGCTACGAGGCGCGCCGGCGCCGCAGCCGGCCGAGCCCCGCGAGCGCGAAGAGCCCGAACAGCGCCGCGGACGGGTCCACCACGCCGCAGCCGCAGCCCACCTTGCCCACGTCCCTGCCGCCGCTTTGGCCGTTGGGGATGGCGGGCACGTTGGGGGGCTCTCCGCCGTCGCCCGTGCCTGCGTCGACTCCGCCGGTGCCCGCGTCCGGGACCTCGGGGCAGTCGGTGCGCTCCTCCACCGTCCAGGTGACGTTCTGCAGGGTCTCCCCGCCGGGGCTCGCGGCGCCGAGCGCGAAGTAGAGGTCCCCGGCGTTACAGGGCACCTCCACCTCCACCGACGCCACGTGCGCGCCCTGCGCGGGCGCGAAGCTGCCCACCACGTCCGCGTCGTGGGTGAGCTGGCTGCCTGTGCGCGTGAAGTTCACCGGCGCGAGGAACCTGGCCAGAAGGCGCGCCTGCGGCTGTCCGCCGAACCCGCCACCGCCTATCTCCGCGCGGACGGTGAGCCTTTGGGCGCCGTTGGGGGCGGAGATCTTGAACTGGTAGGGCCCGGGGACGATCTGCCCCTGCCCCACGCCTGCCGCCTGCGACCCACCGATGCCGAAGTACCTTCGCGGCTCGGTGACGCCCGTGACATCCAGCACCTTGGAGCACTCCAGCACCCCGCGGCCCACGAAGACCGCCTGCATGGACGCCTCCGCGGACGGCATGTTGGAGAACGCCTCCGCCACGTGCGCGATGATGATGTGGGCCGCCTGCTCGAAGGAGGTGGTGGGCGTCATCGCCACCAGGGCCGCGTAGATCGCCGCGTCGAAGGTGCGGCCTGCGTCCTGTCCCTGGAACAGCTCGCTGCGGGCCTCCCACAGGGCGCCGGCGAAGTGCCTGGAGTCCTGGTGGACCTCCCCCCAGAGGATGTCGGGGCACTGCGCGTCGTTGTCCAGGCTGCGCAGCGCGCCCTCCTCACCGGTCATGCTCGCCATCCGCGGGCCCACGTACTCGCCCACCAGGGGGTGCTGCCCGAACGCGGCGGCGAAGAAGTCCGCCAGGCCTTCGTGCAGGGCGCCGCCTTCGTTGTTGCCCGAGCGCCCGTCCAGCGTGAAGGAGGAGAACGCGGCGGTGGAGTGGATGACCCCGTGGCCGAACTCGTGCCAGAGCACCGGCGCGTCGTAGGCGAAGTCCGCCTGCGAGCCCTGGAAGATCATCAGCGCGTCCACGTCCAGGAAGAGCTCCGGGATGAGCAGGCTCTGGAAGTTCTCCCGCGCCATGAAGGCGGCGTTGTCCACCCGCATCAGCGAGTTGGCCACCGCGGTGCCGGTGGAGAAGAGGCTCGAGTACATCTCGTTCTGGTCGGGGATGACCACGTTCACCCAGACCGCCGGCCGCTCGCCGCGCGCTGTGTCCCGCATCTGGAACGGTGGGATGTCCTCGTTGGGGAACAGCGGCGACGCGGAGGTGGAGAGGCCGCGGATGTAGTCGTACGCGGCGTTCACGTGCCAGTACGCGTGCACCTCCGCGAACAGGTCCGAGTCGGTGGCGCTGGCCTGGCTGGCGGTGGTGGCCCCGCCGGGCACGTCCACGGGCTCGAAGACGAAGTTGCCCGACGGGCTCACCGCCAGGTCGTTGGACGCCCGTGGCATCCGGTCACAGATGGCCACGTCGTAGCTGACCGGGAACCCGAAGCCGTTGGTGGTGCCCTGCGCGCGCTTCGGCCCGGCGCCGGGGGCGGTGGAGCAGCCTTCGTTGGGGCAGCAGTTGAAGGTCTGCACCTGCTCTCCATCGAGCAGTCCGCCTGCGAACGAGGGCTTGAACCGGTCGAGCACCACGCGGGAGACCGGCGCCACCCCGACGCCCAGGTCCAGCCCGCCGGGGCTGGAGGCGTACACGTCCGCTTCGTGGGCGGCGTTGCGGAAGGCGCGGTTCTGGCGGAAGAGCACCTCGCCCGAGCCCGCGTCCACCGCCACGTACCAGTTGTCCCGCAGGTCCAGGGTGGGGACCCAGACGAGGTAGCCCGCGCGGACCTCGTCACCCACCCGGAACATCCGCTGCACGGTGCCGCCGTAGGCGCGGCCATCCTGCGCGCGCAAGGACCAGTCCACTGCGGCGCTCGCCACGTCCTTTGCGTCCCTTGCGGTCAGCTTCCAGTCCGTGTGGGCCCGCGCGTAGGGCACCACGCTGGAGGTGACGAGCTTCACCTGGCGCAGGCGGTTGACGGTGACCACCACCCGCGCGCCCTCCACCTCCACCCCCCCGACGAGCTGCGCCATGTGGAAGGCGGCGCCGAAGCGGGTGCCGAAGGCGCGCGGCGGCGCCAGCGTGGACGACGGGGGCACCCCCAGCGACGGCGCCCGCTCCTGGGCGAAGTGGTGGACCGCGTCCGCGAGCGGAGCGCCCAGGGGTTCGCTGAGGACGCCCGCCTGGATTGCGGGGTGGCCGTGGGGCGTCACCCACTCGGTCGCGACCGCCGGCTGGAACGTGCCGAGAGCGAAGAGGGGGGCATAGAGCGCAGGGGAGAGCATGGGTGCCTCGGTCGGGGAGCAGCCAGGAGGGCGCGCACACTACCGGACTTCCCTGTGCGAGTGGAGGGTTGCCCCTTATGGGAGGCCCACTTCGATGGACCTGATCTCTGGCCGCAGCTTGATGGCGTCACTCGGGGAGGACGAGGTGGTCGTCGTCGACTGCCGCGACGACGCCGGCTTCGACACGCTCCCGCTGCTCATCCCCGGCGCGCTGCGGATGAGCTGTGAGGAGATCCACGCCACGCCCCTGGTCCTTCCGGATGACGAGCTCATCGTCCTCTATGACGCGGATGGGGTGACCACCCGGTGCCGGCGCGCCATCCGCATCCTCGAGCTGGCGGGCCGCCGAGCCATGGGGCTGGAGGGCGGGCTGCGCGGGTGGATCTCGCACGGCTACCCCACCGAGTCCGGCGGGCAGGCGCGCCGCCCTGCGGACGACGCATCGGCCGTCCTCTTCGTGGACGCGCCTGCGCACGGCTGACGTCACGCCCTGATGGGTGTAGAAGCCGCGCCCAACAAGGCGGTGCGGCATGGCGAAGAAGAAGCGCGCGGTGATCATCGGGGCCACGGGGCTGGCGGGGCAGCAGTTCATTGCCGCGCTCCGCGACCATCCGTGGATCGAGGTGGCGGGGCTCGCGGCGTCGGAGCGCTCGGCGGGTAGGACCTACGGCGAGGCGCTCCGGGCGCAGAACGGGATGATGGCCTGGTTCGTCCCCGAGCCCCTGCCGCAGTCGGTCTTGGACATGAAGGTCGTGGCCGGCAAGGACGTGAAGGGCGGCGACTACGACCTCGTCTTCTCCGCGGTG
>CAZQVZ010000530.1:0-3537 GCA_964596895.1 uncultured Myxococcaceae bacterium | reverse complement strand
ATACCTCCCGGCCGTGGGCCTTCTCCAACGCGATCCTCGTCGACGCGGATGGGACCGGCGCCTACGACAAGTTCCCGCAGAAGATCCCGCGCGCCATCCGGATCTTCGAGGACCCGAAGCCGAAGCCGCTTCAGCCCTGGGAGCCGAACCTGCCGGAGTTCAACGCCATGCTGCGGGAGGTCATGCACCACAGCCATGGCGGTGAGGGGCACTGAGCCGGCGCGCTGCGCTCCCCGAACGACGGCCCACCTACGGCAGCGAGAGCGCCCCCGCGACCAGGGGCCACCGGCCACGAATGGCGCTGGCGATGAAGTCCAGGCCCAACAGCCCGACGAGCGCTGCGCCGAGCAGTTGAAGCCAATCCTCCGGCGCTCGCTGCCAGAGAATCCATGCGGCCGAAGCGAGGAACAGCGCCCCGAGCGTGGCAGCGAATATCCGCCCCGTTGTGGAGACCGCTTTGCGCATGCCCGCAGCTTGCCTCACCCCGCCAGGCTGTCCGAGGTCACGGCAGCTCCAGCACTCGCCACAGGTACCAGCTGCCCACGCTGCGCCAGGGGCGCCACGGCGCCGCCAGCTTCTCCAGCCTCGCCGCGTCCGGCAGCTTCCGCAGGCCATAGACCTTCATGGCGCCCTTGCGGATGCCGAGATCATCCACCGGCAGCACGTCCGGCCGCCCGAGGTGGAACATCAACATCATCTCCACCGTCCACTGCCCCACCCCGCGCACCGCGGTGCAGCGTTCAATGATCTCTTCGTCGGTCAACGCGGCCAGCGCCGCGCGCTTCGGCACCACGCCCGAGAGCGTCTTTTCGGAGAGGTCGCGCAGCGCGCGGAGCTTGTTGGCGGAGAGCCCGGCCGCGCGCATGGAGGCCTCGTCCTGCGCGAGCACCGCCTGGGGCTTCGGGAAGGGTGGCGCGAACAGCGCGACGACGCGCCCGAGGATCGTCGCGGCGGCCTTGCCCGACAGCTGCTGGTAGACGATGGACCGGAACAGCGCGTGGAACGGCGAGTGCTCCGTGGGCGCCAGCCGGCAAGGCCCCACCGCCTCGATCACCCGAGCCAGCTTCGGGTCAGCGGCCTTCAGCGCCCGGACCGCGCGGCGGAGGTTCGCGGGCTCCAGGGTCTCGCCGGTCAGGCCTGACATCGAGGCGTTGATCGGAAGCGCAGTCTTGCGCAGAGCTCGACTCACCCGCACCCCGGCCCTCTCCCAGGGGAGAGGGGGATCAAATCAGCGGAAGGACTCCCGGGCGATGACCAGCCGCTGAATCTCGCTGGTGCCCTCGTAGATGGTCTGCACCCGCGCGTCGCGCAGGTAGCGCTCCACCGGGAACTCGTCGATGTAGCCGTACCCGCCGTGGATCTGCACCGCCTTGTCGCAGACCCGCTGCGCCATTTCGGACGCGAACAGCTTGGCCATGGAGGCCTCACGGCTGAACGGCTTGCCCCCCTCCTTGAGGAACGCCGCCCGGAGGACCAGGAGCTCCGCCGCGGCCAACTCCGTCTGCATGTTGGCGAGCATGAAGCGCAGCGCCTGGAACTCGCCAATGGGCTTGCCGAACGCCTGCCGGTCCTTCGCATACCGGACCGAGGCCTCCAGCGCCGCGCGGGCCACGCCGCACGCCTGGCTGGCGATGCCAATCCGCCCGCCGTCGAGCGCGATCATGGCCAGCTTGAACCCTTCCCCCTCCTTGCCGAGCAGGTTCTCCGCCGGGACCTCGCAGTCTTCAAAGGTGAGCGGCACCGTGTTCGAGCCGCGCAGCCCCATCTTCTCTTCGGGCCGGCCGACGATGAGCCCCTTCGCCCCGCCTTCGACGATGAAGCAGGAGATGCCCCTGGTGCCCTGCCCGCTGGTGCGCGCCCAGACCACCATCACGCCCGCGTGCGCGCCGGAGGTGATCCACTGCTTGGCGCCGTTGAGCACCCACCCGTCTCCGCGCCGGGTGGCGGTGGTCCGCAAGGCCCCCGGATCACTGCCCGCGTGCGGCTCGCTCAGGGCGAAGGCGCCGGCCACCGCCTCACCGGAGGCGAGCTTCGTCACGAACCGGTCGTGCTGGGCGGGCGTGCCGAAGCGGTAGATGAGCTCCCCGCACATGTTGGTGACGGCCATCCCCACCGACGTGGAGGCGCACGCCGCCGAGATCTCCATCATCGACAGCGCGTACGCGACGACGCCCGCCTCCGCGCCGCCCAGGGCCGCGGGAAGGTTCACCCCGAGCAGGCCCAGAGGCCCCATCTGGCGGTACAGGTCCTCCGGGAAGAGCTCCTTGCGGTCCCGCTCGCGGGCGCCGGGCAGGACCTTGTCCTTCGCGAACGCGCGCGCGGTGTCCCGCACCATCCGCTGCGTCTCGTTGAGCTGCAGGTCCATCTACTTGATGGCCTTGAGATTCAGCGGGTACTCGATGGGCTGGGGACGGCCGTTGGGCGGCCTGGGGAACTCCATGGAGGTGAGCACCGCCACCACGCAGTCGTTGAGCTTCCCGTCCCGGAGCGTGGAGCGCTTCCTGTCCACGCGCGCCTTCGTCACCAGGCCCTCCGCGGTGACGGTGAAGGCGGTCATGAGCTTGCCCTCCACCGCCTTCTCCCTGGCCCGCAGGAACTCCTCGTAGCAGGCCTGGATCTTCGGCTGGTGGAACGTCATCACCGCCCGGATGGAGTCCTGCGTGAAGGGCATCTTGCTCACGTCCGGCGCGGCGGGCCCTTCCGCCGGGGCGGCGTTCACAGGCGCGGCGGCCTCCTGCGCAAAGGCGGGCGACGCGCTGACGAGGAGTCCGGCGATGACGGCGAAGCGCATGGGGAACCTCTAGTCCTTGAGCAGGTTGGCGGAGATGACGATGCGCTGGATTTCGCTGGTGCCTTCGTAGATCTCGGTGATGCGCGCGTCGCGGACGTGGCGCTCGGCGTCGAACTCCTTGCTGTAGCCCTGCCCGCCGAAGATCTGCAGCCCCTTGTTGGCGACCCGGCTGGCCATTTCGGAGGCGTACAGCTTGGCCATGGCGCTCTGCTGCGAGTGACGCTGACCCTGGTCCTTCATCACCGCTGCCTGCAGCGTCAGCATCCGGGCCGCGTCCAACTCCGTCGCCATGTCCGCGAGCATGAACTGGATGGCCTGGTGATCCCGGATGGGCTTGCCGAAGGTCTTCCGTTCCCCCGAGTACGCCAGCGCTTCGTCGAACGCCGCCCGGGCAATGCCCAGCGCCTGGGAGGCGATGCCGATGCGCCCGCCGTCCAGCGTGCTCATGGCGACCTTGAAGCCATCCCCCTCCCTACCGAGCATGTTCTTCGCCGGGACCTTCATGTCCTCGAAGAAGATGGAGCAGGAGTGGGCGCCACTGATGCCCATCTTCTTGTCCGGCGCCTGGCGGATGAAGCCCGGGGTGTTGGTGGGGACGATGAAGGCGGTGATGCCTTTGTTGCCCTTCTCCTTGTCCGTCATCGTGAACAGGACGATGGCGTCCGCGACCGGTCCGTTGGTGATCCAGTTCTTGGACCCGTTGATGACGTATTCGTCACCCTTGCGAACAGCGACCGTCTTCTGCG
>CAZQVZ010000529.1:0-3544 GCA_964596895.1 uncultured Myxococcaceae bacterium | reverse complement strand
CGCGAGCGCGGTGAAGACCTGGCGGTCCTGGGCAAGTTCTTCGTCCAGAAGTACGGCCAGGAGTTCAACGCCAAAGCGCGCGGCTTCACCCCTTCGGCCATCATCGCCATGAAGAAGTACGCGTGGCCGGGGAACATCCGGGAGCTCGAGAACCGCATCAAGAAGGCGGTGGTGCTCACCGACAAGCCGCTGATTGGCCCGGATGATCTGGATCTCAAGCCGGAGAACCTGGACCCGATCATGCCGCTGGCCCAGGCCAAGGAGGAGTTCCAGAAGCGCTACATCAACGAGGTGCTCGAGCGGAACAACGGCAACCGCACCAAGACCGCCAAGGATCTCGGCGTGGACCCGCGCACCATCTTCCGGCACCTCGAGAAGATGGACGCCGAGCGCACCGGCCGGAAGCTCGAGGACGACGGGGACGACGCCGAGTACCGCTAGGCCGCCCCACCTGACGCCCATGTCGCATTTGCCCCTCCCCACCGTGCACGCCCGTCCCGCACCAGCGCCGAAAACGCTGGTAGGACGAGCACTTGCGGGCTGGCGCAGCGTGGCAAAGGGGTTGCTTTACCCGGGCCTGATGAAGCTGGGAGGCACAGCCGCGGCGGCGATGATGCTGGGAGGGTGTCTGGTGCCCCAGGACGACCAGCTGCTGGAGGAGTACTTCCAGCTCAACCGCCCGCCCATCATCCTGGAGAGCACCGCCGTCGCCAGCGGCAAGCACGGCGCCTTCGTGGAGCTGGAGACGGCGTGCCCGGTGTGGTTCGAGGCGGTGGTGGAGGATCCGGACGTGGACGACCGGGTGGAGTACCGCTGGTTCGTGACCGACCTCAACACCAGCGGCGGCAGCGCCGAGGGCCCGAACCGGACGCTCGCGGACGCAGGGGTCCTCACCAACACCGGCAGCGAGGTGCGGCAACCGGTGCGCATCGACTTCAAGGAGGGACAGCCCCTCAACCCGCTGAGGAACCCGGGGACCTACCTCGTGGAGTTGATGGCGTTCGACGGGACGCTCAAGGCCACCGCCGGCCCGGGGAGCGTGCCTGAGCCAGAGCTCATCCCGGGGACCGACGGCGGCCTCAACCCCCGCTACTCCACCAGCTACGCGTGGACCGTGGAGCTCGTGGCCGGAAGCCTCTGCAGCCTGGACCCGGAGGCGCTGCCGTGAAGCACGCCCTCCCCTTCGCCGCCGCGGTGCTCGTCGCCCTGGGCCTGGGCTGCGCGTCAAGCGAGCTCGAGGGCATCACCTTCTGCGCCACCGACGAGGACTGCGCTTCGGACCAGGTGTGCTTCGCGGACGGCTGCGGCGCGCCGGACAAGAACGTGGTGGTGGAGATCACCGCCAGCGCGGTGGACGGACACCTCGCGCAGGACTTCGCGCTCGACCGGGTGGAGCGGGAGTTGAACTTCTCTTCCCCCGAGCCCGCGGCCATCCAGGGCGTGGTGCAGGTGCGCTCTCCGGGCGGGTCCAGCGTCACCGGCTACACCCACGAGGTCACCTTCCGCGCCACCGGCGAGAGCCTGATCATCCCCGGCCGCACCCGGGCGCTCTCCTACAAGATGCAGCCGGAGAACGGCGTCTTTCAGTTCCCGGTGCCCACCGGCCGCTACTCGCTGTCGGTCACCCCCAGCGCCGAAGGGCTCTATCCGCCCTGGTTCACCACCGGCATCCAGGTGGCGGCGGGACAGGCGGCGGAGGTGGAGGTCACCTGGCCCTCCTTCGACAACCTCGTGCGCTTCGACGGGCGCCTGCTGCAGACCGCCCAGCCCCCCGTCCCGGTGCAGGGCGCGGCCATGGAGGTCCAGGCCGTGGATCCCACCAGCGGCCGGGCGCTGTCGCAGCGGGTGCCGGTGTCCTCCGGCCACGCGGGCGCCACCGGAGACTTCTTCCTCTACATGGACCCGCCGGCGGGCCTGCAGTGGATCCAGATCCGCGCCACGCCGAAGGACGCCAAGGCGATGGTCCCGTCCAGGGAGTTCCTCGTCCCGCTGGACGCCATGTCCACGGAGCCTCTGGAGTTGGGCGACTTCGGCGCGGCGGTCACCGTCCGCGGCCGCGCTCTGTCCTCGGCGGGCACGCCGCTGGAGCGCGCGCAGGTCTTCATCGACGGCGAGGTGGGCGGCGGCGGGCGCTTCCGCTCCGAGGTGGTGGAGACCGACGCGCAGGGCAACTTCACGCTGAAGACCCTGCCCAGCGCAGCAGGGGGCAACCTGGAATTGTGGGTGGCGCCCAGGTCCCAGAGCCCCTCGGGCCTTCTGCGCGCGCCTCTGGAGGTCTCCGCGGTGGGCGGGCCCCTGGGGGACTTCACCGCGCCGGACAAGCTCACCGTGATGGGCACCCTCACCCGCCCGGACGGCCAGCCCGCCTCCAGCGTGACCATCAGCGCGGTACCGGTCTCCAGCACGGAAGGCGCGCCCCTGCCCAACGAGCAGACCCAGGGCGCCACCGACGCGCAGGGCCGCTTCACCCTGCTGCTGGATCCCGCCACCTACCGGGTGGACTTCCTCCCTTCGGACAACCAGCCGCGGGTGAGCCGGCTGGTCACCGTGCGCAGGACCCTGGATGCACAGGGGACCCCGGTGCTGGTGACCTCACTGCCGCCGTTCACGCTCTCGCGCGGGCGCACCGTGTCCGGAAAGGTGTCGGCGGTGCCGCGGCGGCTGTCCACTGGTCCTGCGGAGCCTGCGCCCTACGCGTCGGTGAAGTTCTTCCGGGTGGTCACCTTCGACGGCGAGCGCTCGTCGGTGCTGCTCGCGGAGACCACCGCGGACGCCACCGGGCGGTACACGGTCATCCTCCCCACCCGCTAGAGCATCTGGTACGCAGGGCGGATGTCTCGACCACTCGGTATCCGGCCCACCTCCGCCCTTCCCCACGTCCTCGCGCTCACCGCCGCCCTGGCGCTGGTCCTGCCGGCGTCGGCGCTCGCCTACGAAGGCAAGTGGACGCCCGAGCAGGTGCTGGAGCTCGGCGACAAGCGGCTGCGCGACTTCGGCCTGCGGCTGCCGGCGAAGCGGCTGTGGGACCCGAAGAAGGGCACCGGTCTGTTGGCGGGGGCGGTGTGGATCAGCGGCTGCTCGGCCGGGTTCGTCTCCGACACCGGGCTCCTGGTGACCAACCACCACTGCCTCTTCTCCATCCTCCAGGAGCACGCCACCCCGGAGCGGGACGTGATGACCCACGGCCACCTGGCGCGAAAGCCCGAGGAGGAGCTGCGCGGGAAGACCACGCGCGTCCGGGTGCCGCGCCGGTTCACGGACGTGACGAAGACGCTGCTGGCCGCGGTCCCCCAGGGCGCAGACGACAAGGCGCGGATGGAGGCCATCGACCGCAAGGGCAAGGAGCTGGTGGCCGCGTGTGAAGCAGCGGCGAAGGACGCGCGCTGCAGCGTGCACGCGTATGACGGCGGGCTCTGGTACACGCTGGTGGAGACGCACGAGCTCTCCGACGTCCGGCTGGTGTACGCGCCGCCGCGGGCGGTGGGCGAATACGGCGGCGAGGTGGACAACTGGAGCTGGCCGCGCCACTCGGGGGACTTCGCGG
>CAZQVZ010000528.1:0-3552 GCA_964596895.1 uncultured Myxococcaceae bacterium | reverse complement strand
GCGAGGTTCTCCTCCAACATCCCGCGCGTCGGCTCGTCGAGCCGGTCGTAGATGTAGATGGGGACCTCGCGGTCGGGGTTGATGCGGTCGCAGGCGAAGCGGAAGAAGCCGGCGGCGCCGCGCTGCGAGCCCTCCAGCCGGAACGTCGCCGACGCGGTCATCGGCGGGACCACGTGGTGGTTGTAGTCCCACTTCCGCGAGCGGTGCTGGCCGTGGATGAGCTTCGTCCGGAGGTCCTGTGGCTTCTTCATGCGCGGGAACTTCTCACCGGGACGACGCGGAGTCATTAGCTGGAGGCGTGATGCCTGCCTGGTCGCTTAAGCAGAAGTGACAAGTTCTTCACGCACCGCGCAGGCCATTGGGTATGGTCCGGCCCCCTTTTCCCCCGAGGCATTGCTCATGAATCGCTGGCTCATCTGCGCGGCCGTCGCCCTGGCGCTACAGGGTTGTGGCGGCTGCGGCGAAACCGAACCCCTCCCAGACTCCGGCACCCTCCCGCAGGTCTCGACCGAGGACTCCACGGTGACCGTGGAGCCTGCGAGCCTGCCCGCGGACGGCACCTCCGTGGCGACCATCACCGTCACCGCCCGCAGCACCGAGGGCCAGGTGATGGTGGGCCGTCCGGTGTGGCTGACCGTCTCGGGCGAGAACAACACGCTCTCCGCGGTGCCGCAGGAGACGAACGAGGAGGGGGTGGCGACGTTCACGCTCACCTCCACGCGGGCGCAGGAGAAGGTCATCACCGCGTCGGTCGACGACCTCGAGCTGGCGCAGAAGCCGACGGTGACGTTCCTCCCCGCGGACGCGGCGCGCCTGTCGGTTCGGGTGCAGCCCTCCAACGTGCAGGCGGGCGCCGCCATCTCTCCGGCGGTGGTCATCGAGGTGCAGGACGCGAGCGGCAACGTGGTCCCCGGCGCGTCCCCGGTCATCACCGCGGCCATCGGCGCGGGTCCGGACGGCGCGGCGCTCTCTGGCACCACCACGGTCACGGCGGAGGACGGAGAGGCGAGCTTCACCGACCTGCGGCTGGACGTGGCGGGCCCGGGCTACACGCTGAGCTTCTCGTCGCCGGGGCTGGCCGAGGTGGTGACGGAGGCCTTCGAGGTGCTGTCCGGTCCGCCGGCGCGCCTGGCCTTCTTCGCCGAGCCGTCCGACGGCGCCGCCGGCGCGACGCTCTCGCCCGCCATCGAGGTGGAGTTGCAGGACGCGCAGGGCAACCGTGTGGAGGGCACCGCCTCGGTGACCCTGGCCGTCGCGACAGGGCCCGCGGGCGCGGTGCTCTCCGGCACCACCGTCGTGGCCGCCACCGACGGCGTGGCGAGCTTCGCGGACCTCTCTTTGGACCGCGCGGGGACGTACACGCTGGCCGCCACGGCCGTGGGCTTCCAGGGCGCCACCAGCGACAGCTTCACGCTCTCGGCCGGCTCGGCGGACCGGCTCGCCTTCAGCGTCCAGCCGCAGGACGTGGACGTGCGCAGCGCGTTCTCGGTGACCGTGTCGGTGCGGGATGCCGCGGGCAACGTGGTGACCACCGCGACCCCGGACGTGACGCTGAGCCTGGTGGGTGGCGCAGGCACGCTGCTCGGCACCACCACGGTGACCGCGGTTGCGGGCGCCGCGTCGTTTGACGACCTGTCGGTGACCGGGGAGGGGACGTACACGCTGGAGGCGTCCGCCACCGGGCTGGATGCTGCGACCAGCGACAGCTTCACCGTGACCGACAACGTGGCCCCGGCGGAGGTGACCGACCTCGCGGTGGGCCTGCCGTCGCAGACCACGCTGACGGTGAGCTGGACGGCGGTGGGTGACGACGGCGCGCTGGGCATCGCGGATGCGTACGAGCTCCGGTACAGCACCTCGCCCCTGGACGCTTCGACGTTCGCGAGCGGAATCCTGGTGACCACGCCCGCGCCACAGGCCCCGGGCGCCACCGAGAGCGTGCTGGTGAGCGGGCTGACCGCCACCACCACCTACCACTTCGGGCTGCGCGTCTCCGACGCGGCGGGCAACTCCAGCCTCGCGTTTGCTTCGGGCACGACCACCAACTGCCCCACCGGCTACACCGGCGTTGCCTGCGACGAGTGCGCGGACGGGTACGTCGAGAGCTCGCCGGGCGTGTGCGAGGACATCTGCACCGCGCAGGATCCCTGCAACGATCCCACCCCTGCGGACACCTGCCAGGGTGACGTGCTGGTGGACTACCCCGCGACCGTGGCGTGCGCGCCGGCGGCGACCGCGCCGTACTACACCTGCCAGGCGCCCACGCAGACGGACTGCAGCCTCACCGGCGACCTCTGCCACGAGGCTGCGTGTGTCCCGAATCCGTGTGACGGGATGACCTGTACGCCGCCTGCGGCCACCTGCAACGCGCAGGGCGAGGTCGTCACCTGGGCGTCCGCGTGCACCGTGGACGCGAGCGGCTCGACGCTGGCGGGGGTGTGCAACGACACCTCCACCGCGACCCCGTGTGGCTCCGGCACCACCTGCTTCGACGGCGCGTGCGTGGCGGTGACGTCTCCTGCGGCAGGCGACCTGCTGGTGACGGAGGTGCTCTTCAACGCGCCCCAGGCCGAGCAGTGGTTCGAGGTCTACAACCTGTCCGGGGACATCCTCGACCTGGCGGGGATGAACGTGGAGGCGGTGGGCGGTCCAGACTTCACGGTGACCTCCGCGGGGCCTGTGCTCGTGGCGCCGGGTGAGTACTTCGTGTTCGGGTATGCCTTCAACAGCACCCTCAATGGCGAGACGCCCGTGGACTACGCGTACGGGACGGCCGCTTCGACGCTCGACTTGAATGTGACCGGGCACCTGAAGTTGTCGATGGGTGCGGTGACGGTGGAGGAGCTGAACTCCGGCGCAGTCGCGGGCGCGCCTCCTTCTGGCGTGGCCGCGCAGCTCTCCAGCGGCGTGCTCGCGGAAGGTGCGAACCAGCACGGCTGGTACTGGTGCAACGCGACGGCGACGTTCGGCGCCGGCAACAGCGGGACCCCGGGCGCGGCGAATGGTGATTGCGGCGTGAGCGTGGCGCCGCCGGTGGACCACTGCGCCATCCAGTATCCGGACGCCGCAGGGATCGTGAGCGGCGCGGCCAGCCTGCCGATCTTCGCGCGCGTCTACGAGCCGAACGTCACCGACCGGAACACCAGCGGGAATGACTTCTACCCGCATCTGGTGGCGGAGCTTGGCCATGGGCCGCAGCCGCAGATGGGGCTCCCCGACGTGACGACCTGGACCTGGACTTCGGCAGGGTTCAACGCTGGGTACGGGCCTGGCAGCGCAGACTTCGTGGCGAACGACGACGAGCTGGAGGGCACGCTCTCCATCAGCGCCTCGGGCGGATACCTGTACGGCTACCGGGTGGCGCTGCGCGACCCGGCCACCGGGACGCTGGGCGCCTGGGTGTACTGCGATACCGCGGGCGTTGCCTCGCAGCCTGCGAGCGGTGTGTGGGGCACCCTCACGGTGCTCAACCCGTCCGCGGACATCGCCGCGGCGCGGAACACGCCGGACGGGACCGGGCTGTCGCTGGACGTCGTCGGTGCGTACGTGACG
>CAZQVZ010000527.1:0-3571 GCA_964596895.1 uncultured Myxococcaceae bacterium | reverse complement strand
CCGGACGGCGGCGTGAACCCCGGAGTGAACGCCATCGACAACGGCGGCTTCGAGCTCTGGCCCGGCGCGCTCCCCGAGCTGTGGTTCGGGAGCAAGTCGAACCTCGCCAGCACGTCGGTGGAGAAGGTGACCACGGGCGCCTTCGAGGGCGTCAACGCGGTCCGCCTGGTCAACGCGTCCGGCACGCACCGGCGCTTCACCACGGCGGCGAAGTCGATGCTCGCCGGGCATTACAGCTGCACCTACCAGGCGAGGGGGACCGGTGAGGTCCGCAACGCCTTCTACGACGACGACTACTCCACGTACTCCGGCTACACCTCGCTGGACACGCAGACCTGGCAGGCGCTGACCTACAGCTTCAACCTCGCCGACGACGTCTTCGACACCTTCGAGCTCATCTTCAGCGTCCGGAACACCAGCGGCGACCACGTGCTCGTCGACGACGTGCGGTGCGAGCGCGCCCCCGAGCCGTGTGACGCCGTCACCTGCGCGAGCTGGGAGCGCTGCGTGAACGCCACCGCCACCTGCGAGCCGCTCACTGGCCGCTGCAATGACGCCGCGGACTGCAGCGAGTGGCAGGTCTGCGACGCAACCCATACCTGCGTGCTCGCCGCGAATCGCTGCGTGAAGCACCTGGACTGCGCGGGGACCCCGGCCACCCCGTTCTGCGACGTCTCCACCCACGCCTGCATCGCCGGCGATCCGTGCTCGGGCGTCACCTGCAGCCACCCGGCGACGAGCTGCAACCCCCAGAGCGGCGTCTGCGAGCTGTCCCCGGGCGCGTGCTTCACCACCTTCGACTGCGTGGGCGCCCTCCCCGCGTGCGACCCCGTCACCCGGCTCTGCGTGGGCGCCGACCATCCGGCGAACATCATCCGCAACGGCGGCTTCGAGTCCTGGGACACGTACACCCTGCCCTACCACGGCGCGCACTACATCCCGGACGACTGGTACGGCATCGACAACGGCATCACCGACCCGGGCACCGAAATCAACCCTTCGCGGCTTTCGCCCTACACCTTCGCGGTGCACGGCGGCACCACCGCGCTGCAGTTCGTCGCGCCCATCCAGGTCGCCGAGCGCTTCACCTCCGAGAAGATGAACGTCCCCTCCGGCACCTACTCCTGCTCGTACCGGGTCCGCGGCCACGGGAGCATCCGCCACCGCAGCTACTCCAACGCCGGCTGGAGCCCCCAGACGCCGTTCCTCGACGTGGACAGCGACCAGTGGCAGACGGTGTTCTTCAGCTTCACCGGCAACGTCCAGAACTGGCGGCTGCTCCTCTATCCGAGCCGCACCGACGCGGCCCGCGATCACCTGCAGCTGGACGACGTGGTCTGCACGCGGGACTGAAGCCTCCGAGCCCTGCCCCTCCACCGAAGCGCGCCGCCAGCTCCTGCTACGGACAGGTGATGTTGCACGCCACCGGCACCTGCTGAACGCAGAAGTCGTCCCAGTCGTTGTTGCAGCAGAAGGGGTCGAGTTCGCAGATCCGCTTGACGCACGGGTCGCACGAGCGAATCAGCGGCTGCGTCGCTGCCCCTGTGCTGCAGAACGAGTGCGCGCAGTTACAGGTGAAGTTCCCGGTGTTCGGCGAGCTGAGCCCGGTGGGACAGATGCTCGGGTCCATCGCCGCCTGCCGGCAAAGCGTGTCCCATATGTTCGAGCAACAGAACGCGTCTTGCGCGCAGACGTTGGCGACGCAGTTGTTGTTCGCGCCTGGGTAGCTGCAGAGCTGCGCGCTGAGCGCCGCGCCCGTCTCACAGCTGGAATGCGGGCAGGTGGTGGGCGCGCCGCAGCCGGGGATGGGCGTATTCGTCACCACGCCATTCACGCAGGCGTCGGTGGTGCAGGCATCGCCGTCATCCACTGCGATGCCACAGCCGCCGCAGCTCACCGGGTCCGTGCCGCCGTTCACCTCGCAGCCGTTGGTGCGCAGGTCGCCGTCGCAGTCGAAGAAGCCGGGCGCACAGGTGCCGCTGCAGCTCCCGCCGGAGCAGGCGGGCTGCGCCACGTTCGCGCCGCTGCACGCCATCCCGCACCCGCCGCAGTGTGCGGGGTGGGTCGCGGCGTCGACCTCGCAGCCGTCGGCCAGCGTGTCGCCGTTGCAGTCGAAGAAGCCCGCGAGGCAACTGCCGCCGCAAGCGCCGTTCAGGCACGACGGCGTCATGTTCTGACCCGAGCAGGTGACCCCACAGCCACCGCAGTGCTGCAGGTCGTTGGTGACGGTCGTCTCGCAGCCGTTGGTGGGATCTCCGTCGCAATCTCCGAGCCCCGCTGTGCAGCCGTTGCAGGTCCCTCCAGCGCAGGCCACGCCGGCCACGCAGTCGAGCGGGCTGCCGCAGGTCTGCCCCCAACCGCACTGCTGCGGACAGGTGCCGCCGCAGTCGATGTCGCTCTCGGTGCCGTTGAGCACTCCGTCCGTGCAGGTGGGCGCCTCGCAGAGGCCACCGGTACATACCCGGCTCAAGCAGTCCGCCGGTCCGGCGCAGCCCTCACCCGCAGGGCACTGCGCGGGGCAGGTGCCGCCGCAGTCGGTGCCGGTCTCGGAGCCATTGCGCACGCCGTCGTCACAGGAGGGCGCCTGGCACACGCCGTTCGAGCACACGCCGCTCGCACAGCTGGCGGGGAGGGCGCACTGCAGTCCGGCCGCGCAGCCGGGGCAGCCGCCGCCACCACAGTCCACGTCGCTCTCATTGCCATTGCGCACGCCGTCGGTGCAGGAGATGGCGGCGCAGACGTCTCCCATGCACACGCCGCTGGCGCAGTCCGTGGCCTGGGCGCAGCCGCTGCCCTCTGCGCACCTGGGCTCCGGGCAGGCGCCGCCGCAGTCCACGTCCGTTTCGCTCTGGTTCTTCACCCCGTCGGTACAGGAGGCCCCCACGCAGGCGCCGTCGGTGCACACGCCGCTCTCGCAGTCACCGCCCACACCACAGGCGCCTCCCACGGGACACGGGCCGCAGCCGGTGCCGCCGCCACAGTCCACGTCGCTCTCGGTGCCGTTCTTCACGCCGTCTTCGCAGGTAGGCACCTGGCAGAGCGCCGCGCGGCAGACCGCGCTCTCGCAGTCGCCGTCGTCGTAGCAGATCTTCCCGGGCACGCACCGGGCTGGGCAGGTTCCACCGCAGTCGACGTCGGACTCGGTGCCATTCACCCTGGCGTCCGTGCAGGTGGGCACCTCTCCCTGGGGTGGGAGGTGGCCGGCATCCGGAAGGGAGCTGGGCTGGGTCTCGCCGCAGGCCGCCATCAGGGTTCCGCACAGCACGAACATCGGGAGGCACCCGCGCGTCATCCAGGTCATCCGACCAGCTTGATCCTCCCCTACAAGCAGCGTCCAGAAACTCGCGCCGGCCGGCTGCGGGTAGCCGAAGCCTGCAGTAGAACGGGGACCTCTCTTCCGCGCGGAGTCCCGCCATGGGTCGCGTCCAGCCGTTCTGCGCTTCTCTCCTTCTGGTCTCGGCTCTCGCCTGCTCCGCTGGGCGGGATCAACCCCACGCCGCCATGCCTGATGCCGGCGAGCCGCTCATCCCTGCGGCCGACGCGGGCGACGGCGGCGGGCTTCCGGACGGGG
>CAZQVZ010000526.1:0-3590 GCA_964596895.1 uncultured Myxococcaceae bacterium | reverse complement strand
CAGTCGCCACCGCAGCTGAAGCTGGCGCTCTGACCTTTCCGCGTGGGCTACGCGGCGCAGTAGGTCACACCGGGGACGCGGAGGCCCGCGTCTGCCCGGTCTGTCCGGAAAGGGCCTGACGGCTGTCGCTGCACCAGGGCTCGAGTGGGGGTTCGCGGCCGCAGAGCGCACTCGCGACTTGCTTCACCCCGCCCGATATTCGTGTCCCGCACGCCACTGAGTGAGCACCTGAGCTGATCTGAATTCACCCAGCACCGTTCGCCCATTTGGCCTGACACGTCAGGCGGAAGGGACGGACGGATGCGACGGAAGAAGAGACCACCCCACCAGAACCCTCTCGGCGGTCGAGGCCGGTACTACCCGTACGAGTTCAAGCTCCGGTTGGTGAAGGAGGTGACGGAGGCGGGCGTGCCACTGGCGGAGGTGGCGCGGACGTTCGGCGTCGGGACGACGACGCTCATCATCTGGGTGGAGCGGTACAAGCTCGGTGGCGCTGACGCGTTGCAGCCGAAGGAGCGCGGCAGGACGAGAAGGCCGCAGCCCATCTCGCCGGTGGCGCGTGACGCGGTGCTGGCTGTGAAGCAGGCCTTCCCCTACTTCGGCGTGCGCAAGGTGCAGGACACGCTGCGCCGCTTCGAGGCGCTGGGGCTGTCCGAGCACCAGATACGACGCATCCTCGAGGAGCAGGGCCTCTTGGAGCGGCGTCCGCCGGAAGTCCCGAAGGCGCCGCCCTTGCCTCGCCGCTTCGAGCGCGCGCGTCCGAACCAGATGTGGCAGTCGGACATCTTCACCTTTCTCGTCCGCCGCCATGAGCGCGTCTACCTGACGGCCTTCATGGACGACCACTCACGCTACGTCGTCTCGCACGTGCTGGCGCACCACCAGCGCGGGACGCTGGTGCTGGAGGCGCTGGAGCGGGCCATCGCGGACTACGGGACGCCGGAGGAGGTGCTCACCGACCAGGGCCGGCAGTACACGGCGTGGCGCGGCCAGACGGAGTTCGAGGAGCGGCTTCGGCAGCACGGCATCCGCCACATCAAGAGCCGGCCGCAGCACCCGATGACGCTCGGCAAGGTGGAGCGCTTCTGGAAGACCTTGTGGGACGAATTCCTCTCCCGCACCGTCTTCAGCGACTTCGCTGACTGCCAGAGGCGGCTGGACCTCTTCGTCCAGGCCTACAACTTCAAGCGTCCGCATCAGGGGTTGGGTGGACTCGTCCCGGCGGACCGCTTCTTCAGGGCCGCGCCACAGGTGCGCGACGCCATCGAGAAGTCGGTCGCCGACAACGCGATGCGACTGGCCCTGGAGCAACCGCCGCGCAAGCCCTTCTACCTGGTCGGCCGGCTGGGCGACCGGGACCTCTCCATCTCCACCGCGGGCAGCAGCCTGCGCGTGCAACTGGGCGACGAGCAGCCCCACACCATTCACCTGCCGAAGGAGGAGCACCATGAAGCCGAAGCCCCGCCGCGCATCCAGCAAGCTGAACGACAAGCGCCGGAAGAACCGCCCGCGCCCGACGCCGAGATGGCTCAAGGAGCAGCAGGACCTGGACGACGTAGCCCGCCGCCGCTGCCTGATGGTGCTGTCAGTGCTGTCAGGGGAACTGCCGGTGACGGACGCCATCGCCAGCACGGGCATCTCGAGGCAGCTGTACTACCAGCTGGAGGAGAAGGCGCTCCGGGCCATGCTGCGAGCGCTCGCCCCCGGTGGGACGTCCGAGGCGACGGGGACGCCTGGCGCGGATGGGATGCTGAAGCGGATGGCGGAGCTCGAGGAGAGGACGAAGACGCTGGAGCAGGAGAAGCGCCGCGCGGAGCGGATGCTGCTGCTGACGCGGAAGCTGATGGGGAAGGGCCCTGTGAAGACGGGCAAGGGTGGCCGCCCGCCGCGCCCGCGCTCGAAGGACACTGGCGCCAGCTCTTCGACGACTGCGCCAATGAAGGCGATGCTTCCGGTGCCGCCGGCGAGCGCCCCGCCTTCGACGTCGACGAGGGATGGCGACAGCGCGCCCTGACGTGGGAGCGGAAGCTCGCCGGCGCCAACGCAGCGCTCTTGCCGGAGGGGATGAATGAGCGACGAAGCGAAGCCCCGGAAGAAGAACTACGTGCCCACGCCCGAGGTCCCGAAGGAAGTGCAGGCGAAGCTCTTCGCCATCCTCTCGGTGCTGACGCAGGAGGTGTCGGAGGTGGATGCGGCCAGGCAGCTGGGCGTGTCACGTCCCTACTTCCAGACCTTGAAGAACCGGGCCTTGAAGGCGCTCGTCGAGGAGCTGGAGCCGAAGCAGGCGGGCCGCCCGGCGAAGCCTGCGGAGGTGGCGTCGCTGCAGGAGGAGGTGCGCAGACTGCGCAAGGAGAATGCAGCGCTGCAGGAGCGGGTGGCGACCATCGACCGGCTGCTGGGCGTGGCCAGCGACCTGATGAACGGTCGGGTGAAGCTGGCGGGCCGGCAGAAGGGCGGGACACCGGCGAAGAAGAGTCCGGGAGCGACGGGTGAGTCGGAGGAACCCGACGGCGTCCCGCGTTTCCTCGAAGGAGCGCGCGCCTTGATTGCACTCGGCCTGCAGCGGCCGCTGGTCGCCGCAGTGCTGGGCGTGGGCGAGAGCACGCTGCGCAGGTGGCTCGCGCAGGTGCGACGCAAGGAAGCCGCCCGTCCGGCGGCGACCAGCGTCGACCTACACACCGAGGCGCTGGTCGAGAATGAAGTCAGGCGCTTCCGCGGTCTCGTCGGCGAAGAGGCGCTGCGAAAGCTGTGTGGCGTCAGCCGGCGCCAGGCACGGCGCATCAAGGCCGAGACGATGACCCGGCTCGAGGTCGAACGGCAGCGGCGTGCACGCCGCATCCACATCTCGATGCCGGGGCTGGTGCGCGGCTTCGACGCCATGCACGTCGACACCGCGGACGGGCGCCGCTATCTGCTCGTCGGAGGCGACGCCGCGCTGCCCTACCGGACGAGCGTTTCGCAGGTCCGGCACTACGATGGCGAAACCGTCGCCAGGGTGCTGGACGAGGACTTCACGCGGCACGGGCCACCGCTCTTCCTGCGATTGGACCGGGCCGCGTGTCACACCACCCCCGAGGTCCTGTCAGTGCTCAGGCGTCACGGTGTCGTGCTGCTGCAGGGCCCGCCGCGGCATCCTGGCTACTACGGGCAGCTCGAGCGTCAGAACCGCGAGCTGCGGGCGTGGCTGGAGCGCTGCGGCCTGCTCACCAGCGAGGAACTGAACGAGGAAATCCCCCGGATGCTGCGCGCGTGGAATTCGCGGCTGCCGAGGCGTAGGCTGTCCTGGCGGTCGGCGGAGGCGGTCTGGGACGAGCGGCCGGCGCTCGAGGTGGACAGGAGCGCGCTCCGGAGGGAGGTCGTGGATCGGGCACGGCGGCTACAGGAAGAGCTTTCGGGCGACGCACCGAAAGGGCTGGCTGAACGACTGGCAGTGGAAGCGACGCTGAAACAACGCGGCTGGATGCGCGAGGAACCGGGCGGATGGTGCTAGGTGATTACAGACAACTCAGCTGCTCATTCAATGTGGCGCGGCACACCGCTAACAGGCGTGCTCTCTCATTCTCGGCGCCCATCGCGCTGTCGGGCGTGTG
>CAZQVZ010000525.1:0-3601 GCA_964596895.1 uncultured Myxococcaceae bacterium | reverse complement strand
GGCGGCGGCCACCTTCGCCGTAGAGCTCCCCGGCTCGCGCCTGGCGCCGGTGCGCGAAGAGGAGTACCTGGATTGGCTCGACGCGGCGCTGATCGCCGCGCTGCAGGAGCAGGGCATCGCCGCGAAGCTCGTGGACAGGAAGCCCACGAAGCTAGGCGTGGGCGTGACCCTGCGGCGCAAAGGACCGAGCGCCTAGGCTGGGCTTCACAGGTCGTTCATCGACTCGCGGTAGCGGCCCTGAACGGGCATGACCCGGCGGTTCTCACCGCGCCGGCCCGCCCTACCTCTGTCACCGGGGGCGTGCGGCGCACCCTTGCGCCAAGGGCGCTCGGCGGATCCTGAGCGGCGCTGCACGCTGTCATACTGCGCGGCGTGCGCGCCTCTTCGGAAGGACCCATCTTCGCGCCTGGCGCGGCATGCCTCCTCTGCGGCGGTTCCGGACGGCCACTCCTGACGCGACCTGCGCGCCTCGGGGCTGCGCAGGTGGAGCTCCTTCGCTGCACACAATGCGGGTTCGTGTTCGCGCAGGACCCACCCGACGGCTTCGAGCACGGCCTCTACGACTATTATGCCGAGCGGCTCGGACGCGCTCGCGCCGACCTGTATGACCCCATCACCGACCGGCGCTACCTCTCCTTGTTACAGCGGGTGGGAAAGCTCGCTCCCGGACGCAGGCTGCTGGACGTGGGCTGCGGGGAAGGACACCTCCTGGACGCGGCAACCCGCGCGGGTTGGCAGCCGCTCGGCCTTGATCTCTCTGAGCACGCCATCGCGATCTGCCAGGCGTTCGGGCTGCCGGCGCGCCAGGTGGACTTCTTCTCCCCCGAGCTGGACGGGGTTCGCTTCGACGTGATCACGATGTTCGAGTTGATCGAACACGTGTCGCGGCCTTCGGCCTTTCTCGCTCGCGCCGAAGCGCTGCTCGTTCCTGGAGGCGTCCTCCACCTGACCACGCCGAACTTCGACTCCTTCGACAGGCGCGTGCTCGGCGCACAGTGGCCACCCATTCATCCGGAGCACATCGGTTACTTCACCCCCGTGACGCTGCAAAGGACGCTCGAGCGTGAGACTTCGCTCAAGGTCCACTCCCTGGAGGTACGGAACCTGTCGGTCGGGGTGCTCGCCCACCTGGCCTGGGCGCCTGTGCGCGCGTTGCGCAGCCGGCTGCCCGCGGCGAGCCCCCTCACCGCCGCGAAGGAGGCGCCCGCCCCACCACCCGCTGACCTCCGGCATGATCTTCGACTTCGTCGGATGCTCGAGCTCGGCCCCTTGCGCCAAGCCAAGCGCCTCGCAAACTGGGGGCTCGACCGCACGGGGCTCGGCGCCGCCATGGAAGCAACGTGCGTGAAGCCCGCGTGAAGCGGACGTGGGTGACCCTTCATTCCCCGGTGGGCCCACCCGTCGGAGAGACCAGCCCGACCGGGGGTCCTGGCCGCATCACCTCCCGCCGGTAGTGCAGGCGGAAGTTCGTCCAGGCCCTCGCCGCCTGCGCAGGCGTCCACTGGCGCGTGAGGAACACGCGCCCCTCTCCCAGCGTGCGCTGCGGCACGTCAGACAGGGGCACCCCTCTGCGGAAAAGGTCGATGCAGGACACGTACAGCGCCTGCGCGTGCTCCATCACCGCGAGGTGCAGAGCCAGAAGGTCTTCGGTGCCGGTCAACGCCGTGCGCTCGGTGGCGATGAGGTTCCCGGTGTCGATGCCAGGATCCAGCCACATCACCGTGTTGCCAATCAGGTCGAACCTGCGGAGGGCGAGGCACCAATTCGTGCAGTTGGGCCCGCCGCGGATGTACGGCGAGAGGCCCGTGTGCAGGTTCATGGTCCGGCCTGCGCGGGCCATGGCTTCAATCAGCGGAGGCTTGACCAGGTTGGTGCCGGAGACCACCACCAGGTCCGGCCGGACGCGGTGCACCAGCCGCTCCACCTCCGGCGCGTTCACATCCGCCACCTTCTCCTGGGCGACGTCCGGGAACCGCGGGTAGAGCCCGTCGTAGTGCCGCAGCATTCGGAACCAGGCGCGGCGGAGCGGATACCCGAGAGCGAAGCCCGCTGCCCTGCGGCCGAACCCGCCCAGCCTCGCCACCGGGTCCTTCGCTGCCCGGTGCTGCGGCCCCTGGGGGCGCACCACGACGATGGCTGCGAGCGGCACCACGTTCGAGATCCGGTGCGCCAGCGCGCGCTGGTTTCCCTGGGGGTTGCACAGCAGGACGACCTTCACGCGGCGCCCGCTCGCCGTGGCCACCGAAGGGCGCCCGTCGCCCGGAAGCGCAGCTCCTGCGGCGAGCGGGCGTCGAAGTTGAAGCGGCAGTGGGCGCTTGCCCCGCGGCGGCTGAAGTCCTCGTTCACCAGAAGGACGTGCCGGATGCCCGCGGCCGAGAGCAGAAGGAGCTGGGAGCGCCTGTGGCTGCCGTTGGGGAACGCGTAGATGGAGAGCGGCTGGCCCAACGTCTCTTCGAAGTAGCGCCGGCAGCGGTCGAGGTCCTCTGCAAAGAAGGCGTCCGACTCCGAGCCCATGGAGGCGTGTGACCAGGAGTGCGCGCCCAGCTCGTGCGCGGAGGCCACCTCCTGCACCTGCGCGCGCGTCATCATCCGCGTGGGCTGGAACTCCGCGAAGCGCTGGAGCTGCGGCAGGAGGTAGTGCTGCAGCGCCTCCTGCTCCGCCTGCGGCTTCTGCTTGAGGAAGGCGGAGAGCCTGCTCCCCAGCGCCGAGCGCGGCATCCTCGGAGGGATGGCAAAGCCCGGGACGTCCAGGGACCGCACCAGCGCCTGGGGCGCCTGTCCGAGGAAGTCCTGCACCAGCACGTTGAACGGCGGGCGCCCTGACTCCACGCAGCCGGGGATGACGTTCTGGTTCACGCGGATGCCGTGCGCGTCCAGGATGGGCGCGGCGACTTCGTAGAAGTCTGCGTAGCCGTCGTCGAAGGAGAGGATCAGCGGCGGGCGCCCCGTCACGTGCCCTTCGGAGCGAGCGAAGGTGAGGGGGGTGAAGTGCGCCTTGATGAAGCGAAGCAGGTCCTCGAACAGGTGGGGCTCGAGCGGGGGGTAGGTGCTCCGGTCGCCTCGCTGGACCCTGTGCAGGTTGAGGATGGTCAGGGCGCCGCTGGCGCGGATGGCCGCCAGCCTGGCGAAGAGCCAGGGTGCGCTCCCTCCCGCTCGCAGGACGACCCGCTTCGCTGCCTGGTGAAGGAGCTCGACCATCAGTAGAGAACGGGCCTGACCGCGGGCCTCAGGCGAAGAAGCGCCGCAAGATCGCCACCATCTTCTCCACGTCACTGGCCGCGGCCATCTCGCGGATGGAGTGCATGGAGAGCATGGGGTTGCCCACGTCGAGGGTGCGCATGCCCAGCTCCCCCGCGCTGATGGGGCCGATGGTGCTGCCGCACGGCAGGTCCGTCCGCGTGACGAAGTGCTGCAGGGTCACGTCCGCCTCGCGGGCCAATGCGGCGAAGAACGCCCAGCTCTCCGCGTCCGTCGCATAGGACTGGTTGGCGTTGGACTTCACCACCGGCCCGCCGCCGAGCACCGGCTGGTGGCGCGGCTCGTGGCGGTCCGCGTAGTTCGGGTGCAGCGCGTGCGCCATGTCCGCGGACACCATGAAGGA
>CAZQVZ010000524.1:0-3605 GCA_964596895.1 uncultured Myxococcaceae bacterium | reverse complement strand
CGCGCTGGATCTGGTCGATGTCCACGGGGCGCGCGTTGGGCAGGATGTCCTTGAGCACCTGCGCCGCGAAGTCCTCGGTGATGGCCTGCCCGGTGAGGCTGTGGACGGCGCTGATCTTCACCAGCGCGCCCTCGAGCTCCCGGACGTTGCGCTGCACGTGGCGGGCGATGAAGTGGCACACAGCGTCCGGGAGGTTCATCCCGTCCTGCGCGGCCTTCTTCTTGAGGATCGCCATCCGCGTCTCGTAGTTCGGCTCCTGGATGTCGGTGATGAGCCCCATGTTGAACCGCGAGCGCAGCCGGTCCTCCAACCCGGGGATCTCCGCGGGCACCGTGTCCGAGGTCAACACGATGGCCTTCGACATCTCGTGCAGGGTGTTGAAGGTGTAGAAGAACTCCTTCTGCGTCTCCTCCTTGCGGCCGAGGAACTGGATGTCGTCGATGAGGAGCACGTCGCATTCGTCGCGGAACTTGCGGCGGAACTCCGGCATCCGGCCGTCGCGCACGCTCTCCACGTACTCGTTCGTGAACTCCTCCGAGGTCAGGTACACCACCCGCGCGCCGGGGTTCCTCGAGAGGATCCGGTTGCCCACCGCGTGCAGCAGGTGCGTCTTTCCCAGCCCGGTGCCGCCGTACACGAACAGCGGGTTGTAGACCCGCCCCGGGTTCTCCCCCACCGCCGCCGCCGCCGCCGCGGGGAGCTGGTTGGACTCCGCCACCACGTAGCTGTCGAAGGTGAACCGGTCATTCAGCCGGTTCGGCCTCGGCGCGCTCACCACCTTCACTCCGGGTGCGGGTGATGACACAGCGGAGTAGGGTTGGGTGGTGACCACCTGGTACTCGAGCCGGGTCACCTTGACGCCGAGCTCGCTGCAGATGCGCAGCAGGTACTGCCGGTAGTGTTCGTCCACCCAGTCCCGCAGGAAAGGATCAGGCGACCCCAGCACCAGGGCCTCGTCGGTGACCTCCAGCGCCTGCAGCTTCTCGAGGAACCCGAGCGCGTAGCTCTTGCCCTCCAGACGCACGTAGTCGAGGACTTTTCCCCAGAGATTCCCAGCGGTTGTCATGGCATCAGGCTGCAGCGCGAGTGCAGTCAAAAGAGGCTCCCCCCTGGGGCGAAAAGCACTTCGGACGAAGGGCGGTAGGTAACAAACGGCTTCGGGGACGATCAAGCGCCGTCTCCAAGTCCGCATGGACCCAACGCTTTCTGAGGCCAAATCCGATCCGCCCGGCGACGCCCCGATAACGGCCTTGTGGGGGGTCGGTGGATCACCCCAAGGGGTTGTGTCGGGCTGCTGCGGGTGGTTTACCAGCAGTGCGACCCGGCGGTTTGCGCGCCGAACCTGATCGGCGGCCGATCAGGCCCGCGCAACGTTGACTCGGGTCCGAAAGGGCGATAAGCGGCCCGGCCTTTCTGAAGAAGTTGGAGGAGTCCGGTGTCCAAGCGCACGTACCAGCCGTCCAAGATCAAGCGGAACCGCACCCACGGGTTCCGGAAGCGGAACGCCACCAAGGCGGGCCAGGCCGTCCTCAAGCGCCGCATGGCGAAGGGCCGCAAGCGCCTGACGGTGGCTTCGTACAAGAAGTAGTGAAGGAAGTGAGGGCGGCTCCGCAGGAGGCGACGGGGCAGCAGTTTCCCCGAGCGCTGCGCCTGCGGAAGCGGCGCGAGTTCCTGCGGATACAGGAGGGTGGCGCGAAGGTCACCTCCGGCCCGCTGGTCGCGCTGGCGCTGCCCAATGGAGAGGGGGAGACCCGGTTGGGGCTCACCGTCTCCAGCAAGGTGGGGAACTCGGTGGTGCGCTCGCGCGTGCGCAGGCGCCTGCGAGAGGTCTTCCGGAAACGCCGCAAAGAATTGCCTTCGGGGCTGGACCTGGTGCTGATAGCCCGAGCGTCCGCCGCGGAGGCGGACTTCGAGAAGTTCCAGAGGGCGTTCGGCGACATCGCCCGTCGGCTGTGGGAGCGCTTTGATGGCAAGGCTCGGTGAGCGGGTGTCGGACCTATTGGTCTTCCTCCTCGCGCTTCCCATCCGCGCCTACCGGGCGGTCTTGTCTCCCCTGCTCCCGCCTGCCTGTCGGTTTCATCCCTCCTGCTCGCGGTACGCGCTCGCGGCGTTGCATGCGCACGGACCGTTTCGCGGGCTCTGGCTGACGGTGCGGCGGCTGTCGCGCTGTCAGCCCTTCCATCCCGGTGGCGTGGACCCCGTCCCGCCGCCCGAGGGCAGGCGGGCCGAACGGCTCGGGCTCCTGCCGCCCTCCTCCACCCGGTAACGCCCAGTATGGATCAGCACAAGCGGCTCCTCCTCGCGCTGGCCCTCTCCTTCGTGGTGACGGCGGTGTTCATGATGTTGAACCCGCCCGCGCCCCCGCCGGACGTCCCGGCCGAAGGGGACGAGGCCGCCGCCACCGCGCCCACGGCGCAGCCGTCCGCGCCCGGCACCGAAGGCGCGCTCGCGCAGCCCACGGGTGATGCAGCCCAGGTGGAGGCCGGCTGGAAGGCGCCGCCGCCGCGCGAGGTGTCGGTGGGCCAGAAGCAGGTGGACTTCCGCTTCTCCACCCACTCCGCGGGCCTGGTCTCCGCCGAGTTCAAGGGCGAGAAGATGCGCGAGCAGCGGACCTTGTCCGTGGGCGAAGGCTACCGGCTGCTCTTCGGCGGCGAGGTAGAGGACGCGCCGCAGATGGACATGGCGCGGACCGCCCCCGGCTTCCCCAACGCCCTGGCGGTGGCGGTGGTGGGCGACGAGCCCCTGAGCCCCTGGGCCACCTGGGAGCTGGACGAGTCGCAGAGCGGGCCCCAGTCGGTGTCCTTCGTCCTTCGCGAAGGACCGTGGGAGGCGCGCAAGACCGTGCAGTGGACCTCGTCGGACAACGCGCTGGACCCGGCGGCGCACGGCTTCGAGGCGGTGATGACCGTCTCCCTGACGAACACCTCCTCGCAGCCTCTGGGCGGAGATCTGGCGGTGCACTACGGCCGCGGGGTGGATGCCGGCTCCGAGGAGAAGGCCTCCTTGCTGGGCGGGGTGGGCAACGAGAGCAAGGCCACCTGCTACGTGAACGACAAGCTTCGCCAGTACGTGCCCGAGCAGGGCTCGTTCAGCGCCGAGGACCTCACGGGTCCTGTGCACTTCGTGGGGGTGGACCAGCAGTACTTCCTCGGCGCGGTCTACCCGGCGGACGCCGCGCGTACGGGCCGCTGTGAATTGCATGCCACCGCCACCGGGCGCACCGCGGTGGGGCTGTTTCCTCTGACGGTGCAGCCGGGCGCCACGCACGTGGAGAAGTTCGGCGTCTACGTGGGGCCGAAGGACACGGACCTCCTGGAGAACGCGCCCTCCGCGCAGGTCGCGGCCGCGCTGGGCACGCCGGCGGCGCACGACGCGAAGCTCGTCTCCACGGTGAACTTCGGCATCTGGGAGGTCCTGTGCGTGGTCCTCCTCGCCATCCTCAAGTTCTTCTACGGCGTCTTCGGCAACTGGGGCATCGCCATCGTGCTGCTCACGTTGACGGTGAAGGTCGTGCTGGTGCCGCTCACGTTCAAGTCCATGGTCGCGGCGGAGAACATGAAGAAGCTCCAGCCGAAGATGGAGGAGATCCGCAAGAAGTACGAAGG
>CAZQVZ010000523.1:0-3621 GCA_964596895.1 uncultured Myxococcaceae bacterium | reverse complement strand
AGACCTTCCAGAAGGCGCTGTACACGGACCTGCCGGCGGCGGCGGTGGCGGTGCTGTACGCCGGCGCGCTGGAGCGGGCGCTCTACACCTTCTTCGTGGACCGCTTCCGGCAGTGGCTGCGGGAGCAGGGGCGGCTGGCGTCGTTCCTGGGCGGCGCGGTGAGGGAGAAGCGCGGCACCCGCGTGGAGTACTTCGACCACTTCGTGGAGGCGTTCGACGAAGAGCGCCCCGGCCGCGCGCCGTCCCTGGGTGAAGTGGCCCGGGTGCTGGAGAAGCGCCGGGAGCTCTACCTGACCGCGTTTCGCGACTATGCCCAGGCGCGCTGGGACGAAGGTTTTCTCGACGCGCTCGCCGCCTTCGTGAAGTGGAGCAAGCAGACCCTGCGGGACCCGGTGGCGCATGGGCGCGGGGACGCGGTGAGCTACGACGCGCTCCGCCGGTTCAGAGAAGGCGTGCTGGCGGCGCTGCCGGGCGCGGACGGTGGGCTGCTGCGGACGTTGTGCGCGTCCCCCTCGCCCTGAGGTCCCGCGCGCCAGGTCATTCGGGCATCAGGCCCTTGAGGATCCCGCCGCCCTCGGTGGTCAGCCACACCTCGCTGGCAGAGCGGCCATGGACAGCCGTGGCCCGCCGTGAGGCGCCCGCGTCCACAGGCAGCCACTGCCGCCCGTTGAAGCGCAAGGCGAAGCCCTGGGTCTTCGGCACCACCGTGTGGCCCACCAGGTACAGCGTGTCCACCGAGGCGCCCCACAGCCCGGTGACGCGCTGGGGGAGGATTTGCCCGGGCCGGTCGTAGACGATCATCCGCTGGGTGTTCCAGGACACGCCGTAGCGCGCATCTCCGAAGGCGAAGGCTTCATTGGGGCCCGGAGACCAGACGGCGTGCCAGTCCGCGTGGTTCACGCCGGGGTCCTGCACGAATTGCGTGTTGCGCCAGAGGACTTCGGTGCCACCCATCCAGAGCTCCGACGGGCTGGGACAGTGGAGGGCGTTGAGGTTGGCGCCGCCGCGCGGCTGCTGCGCCGTCAGCGTGGTGGTGCCCCTGAACACGTTGCCGGCGGAGCCCACCGCCCAGTAGTCGCCCCCGCACACCGCGAGGTCGAAGAGGCTCACGGACACGAACTGCGGGGTCCAGTTGAACCCGTCGAACCGCCACATGGAGCCCTGGCCAGCCACCCAGACGTCGGTGGCGCTCTTCGCGGCGACGGCGAACAGCGGCGCGGTGAACGGCTGCGCCCCGAGCGGCTGCCAGCTCCCGGCAGCGCTCCGCGCGTACACGCGGCCCACCTTCACCTGACAGGCGGCGTCCACGCACTCGTTGGCCACCGCGACCACGGCGTCCGGCGCAGCGTAGAGGTCCGCCACGTCCCCGTAGAACCCGCTCGACAGCTCGGTGAAGGTGCCCGCGTCGTACCGCCACAGCGCCCCCACGTCCCCCACCGCAAAGCCGGCCTGCGCGCCGTCCTGGATGAAGGCGCGGATGAGCTGCGGCTCCCGGAGCGGCTGGTCCGTCCACGCTGCAGCAGGGGCCTGCGCCGGATCATGGACGAGCACGATGCCCCGTCTCCCTTCACGCCCGCCGATGAACACCTTGCCGTCGATGACGCCCACCGCGGTCAACTCATCCAGGGCCGGGGTGACGGGGAGGTTCAGCGCCGTCCAGGCCTCGGATTCGAACCGCCACAGCTTGCCGCCGCCCACGGCCCACGCGGCCTGGCCCTGCGCGTCTTCGATGACCGCGGAGGTGAGCAGCACCGACAGCTGCGTCTGGAAGAGCGAGTCCCACGCCTTCGCGTCCGGGTCGTAGGCGTACAGGGAGCCGCGCGCGCCCACGGTGACGAAGCCGCCCTGGCCGTCGCCCACCACGTCCAGGAGCTTCTCGAAGGACGGGCTGTAGTCGGTGACCCACTCGCCGTCGCGCCGGACCAGCACGTCGTTGCCGGTGCCCACCGCCATGCCGTGCGTCCCGTCGAACCACAGGGCGTAGGGGACCACCGAGTTGTGCACGGTGACCTTCGGCGCCGTCTCTCCCGCAGGCAGCTCCAGCAGGACGCCGCTGTTGCCCGCCACACCCACCGCGACCGCAGGTCCGGGCAGGGTCCCGCCCACGTCGTGCAGGTCCACGTCGGGGGTGGAGAAGTGCCGCGTCCAGGTGCTCCCCGAGCGCGAGAGCACGGTGGCGTTGGCGCCCACCAGGACCAGCTGTCCGCCCACCACCTGGCCGCCGAAGAGATCGTTGCCGGTGGGGAACGGGTTTTCGTGCACGAAGGTGGTGGGGGAGACCGTGGTGCCAATGACGTAGACCGGCACCTGCGCCACGAGCCCCACGCTGTTGATGGTGAGCAGCGCGGTGCCTGCGTCCAGCGCGGTGACGAGCCCTTCGGGCGTGACGGAGGCCACGCGCGCTGGCGCGATGCTGTAGGCGATCTCCACGTCCGGCAGGGGCGCGCCCGCGGGGTCGGTGACCTCCACGGTGACCTGCTGGGTCTGCCCCACCGCGAGCGAAAGCTCCTTCGGGTCGACCTTCAGCTCGGAGACCGCCGGCTGCTCGGGGCTCGTGACCCAGAAGGTCCCCAGCCCGTCCGAGCGCGCGGTGACCACCGGCGCAGGCTCGGTCAGCGTCCTCGGGGAGGGGAGCGCCAGGTACGGGTCGTCGCCTGTGCGGCGGCGCATGTCCAGGGTCGCCAGGTCTATCGCCTGGGAGGGGAAGCGCGCGGCGTCGTAGGGGACGGCGACGGTGATGGGCTCGGCGAACTTGAGCGTGGTGGGGCGGAAGCGGTACCCGAAGGAGACGCGCACCCGGCCGGGGACCTCCGGCAGCCCGTCGTTGATGATGTCCACCAGGATGGTGGTCTCGGCGGTGACCGCGTTCTTCGGCACGTCGATGTACGCGCCTTCGCGGATGAACCTGCCGCCCTCGGGGCCGACCTTGATGGGACCTTTGCCGTCGTTCCCGGTGTCGATGGGCCCCGGGCAGGCGACGAGCGCCAGCGCCGCAGGCAACAGCGCGGGCAGAAGCCACAGGCGTCGCATCGGTGAAAACCCCTTCCTTCGGCCCGAATTGGAGAGGGATGTTTACACCATGCGAATCCCGGCCGTCGTCCTCCTCCTGACCGCGCTGTACGCCACTGGCTCCTTCGCGCAGCCGCAGCAGAAGGCCCCGCCGCCCGCTTCGGGTGTGCAGGAGCCCGCCACGAGGGAGGTGCAGGCGCTCCCGTCGTTCGCGAAGCTGGTGGAGTCGGTGAAGTCGGCGGTGGTGAACGTGGACGTGCAGACGCGGGTGGGCGGGCGTGGGCATCCCTCGGAGCGGATCGCCCCGGACCTGTGGGAGCACTTCTTCGGCGGTCCGCGCGGCGGGGGGCCCCGGGGCGGACGGGAGCAGATCCGCCCCAGCGCCGGGTCAGGCTTCATCATCGACCCGCGGGGGCTCATCCTCACCAACAACCACGTCGTCGAGAACGCGGTGACCATCGAGGTCCGGCTGGACGACGGCCGCCGCTTCGGCGCGGAGGTGGTGGGCCGGGACCCGATGACGGACGTGGCGCTGATCCGAGTGAAGGGGGAGGTGAAGGACTTGCCCACGGTGCGGCTCGGCAACTCGGACGAGCTGAAGGTGGGGGACTG
>CAZQVZ010000522.1:0-3625 GCA_964596895.1 uncultured Myxococcaceae bacterium | reverse complement strand
GTCCGGCACCTGCATCATCTTCATCAACCAGATCCGCATGAAGATCGGCGTGATGTTCGGCAACCCGGAGACGACCACCGGCGGCAACGCCCTGAAGTTCTACTCCTCGGTCCGGATGGAGATCCGCCGCACCGGCAACATCAAGGAGGGGGACCAGGTCGTCGGCTCGCGCGCCAGGGTGAAGGTGGTGAAGAACAAGGTCGCCCCGCCCTTCCAGGAGGCCGAGTTCGAGCTGCTCTACGGGACCGGCGTGAACCGGCTCGGGGAGCTCCTGGAGCTGGGGACCCAGCTGGGGCTGGTGGAGAAGGCGGGCAGCCACTTCAGCATGGCCGGTGAGCGCATCGGCCAGGGGCGCGAGCGGGCCATGGAGTGGCTGCGGGAACACCCCGAGCAGGCGCAGATGCTCTCGGAGGCGGTGCTCGCCGCGACAAGGCCGCAGGAAGCCGAACAGAAGGCGCCCGTGGAGGCCGCGGCGTAGCGAGCGGGCTCGTGCGAAGCGTGGGGCCCCTCTCCCCGGTGTCGGAGAGGGGCATCCGCGGCGAAGCGCTTGCCCTCAGCCGTCCGTTCGCCGAGACAGCGCTGCGTCCTGGTAGAGCGAGAGCTGATGCCTGTCGGGGTCGAGAAACTCGAGCGACCAGCCGCCCGGCGCCTCGGTCACGGGGGTCACCAGCTCGACGCCCCGCGCGGCGAGCCGCTCGGCGACCGTGTCGATGCCGCCGTGCTCGAGCCCGAGGACGAACTGCGGTGAGGTGCCGCGGGTCGACTCTCCCTCGAAGAACACCAGCTCCACGGTTCCGGCCACAAGGCCGGTGAGGTAGCCCTCCTGCTTCGTGAGCTCGATGCCCAGCGCGTCCGCATAGAAGTGCCGGGTGCGCTCGAGGTCCTTGACCATGAAAACGACTGCGACGTTCTTGAACTTCACGTGTCCTCCTCAGAAGGGGGCACAGGCCCCGGTCTGCCTGCGTGTTGCCGCGGGGCGCGACTTTGTGAGCACGAATCGACCGAAACGGCGAGCAAGTGCCCGTCGGGGTCGTGAAACCCCAGCTTGAAGCCGGGCAACCGGCGCGCGCCGGAGACCAGGGCGGCTCGCAGAGGTCCCCGCGGCGGTCCCTCCGCCTCCGGCCGCTCGGCGTCCTCGCGCGGATCCCCCCAGGCCCGAACCCGCGCCCGCAGCCCCGACAGCCGCTGTCGCAGCGCAGCGTCCGACAGGTCCAGCAGCGCCGCGATCTCCCTCTTCTGAAGGTCCGCCGACAGAAAGAGGGCCAGCTGCCGCAGGGAGGCCGGCAGGGATGCGAGGAAGTCCTCCTGCCACCGCCACTTGCGCCCTTCGGCTTCACCTCGTTCGTGTGCCGCCGCCTGGGCCGCGGCGGCCTGCAGCTCGCGTTCACGCCGCCGCGCCGCGGTCCGGTAGAGGAACGCCCGGCGACGCCTGAGCGCCCCATGCAGGTAGCCGGCAGCGGGCGGCAACAATCCCCGCTCCACCGCGTCGAGCAGGAGGTCATGAAGGAGGTCGTCTCCTTCCGCGGCCGCCTGACGGCGAGCGAGCGCCCTCAGGCCTCTGTAGGAAGCACCATCCACCGTCAGCGCAGCCTACGTGAACCGACGGCAGGGGTCGGGCTTCAGAGGGGCCACGCGCGGCCCCGGACGCGGAGCACCCATCCTTCGCCTTCCGCTTCGAGCCGCGAGCCCAGCTCGAACTGCGCGTCGCGCGTGAACCGCGCCAGCGCCCGCCCCTCCTTCACGCGGCACTGCAGCACGCCCTCTTCATCCGTGTGCAGGGTGGCTGGGTCCAGAGGCGTCTGGGTGCGGTCGCTCAGCGTCAACAGCACGTCGTCCTCACCGTGCGAGCCGTGGATCGCCAACACCCGGTACGCCGCGCCCTCCACCTGCACGAAGCACCAGTCCCATCCGAAGGTGAGCTTGAAGCGGCCGTCGTCGGTGGGCTCGAGGCCGCGGTTGAAGGCTTCGATGATCTTCGGGTGCTCCACGCGCTCGTCGTCGTGCCACCAGGTGCCGTGGCGGTCGAGGCGGATGCCGCTGTCCTCGCGCGTGTGCAGGCGCTTGCCGGTCGGTGGGGCCGTCATGGTGCGCCGGATGGTCGCACGGCTCCCGTCGTCGCGCTGTGGGCAGGTGCCTGAGCGTCGGCCGGCGGTCAGCCAGGGCTAGGCAGGCCGCGGGGTGAGACCGGAGGGCGGGCGCTCCTTGCCCACCTTGCCCCCGCCGGGCGGGGACCCATCTCCATAATCCCGCCGGTAGATGCGCAAGAGCGCGATGAAGAGCGCGACCGCCAGGGGACCGATGAGCAGCCCCACGGTGCCAAAGGCGGCGAGCCCTCCCAGCAGCGAGAAGAAGACCACCGCGCCGTGCAGCTGCACCCCGCCGCCCTTGATGAGCAGCGGCTTCACGACGTTGTCCGCCAGGCCAACGACGACCACGCCCCACACCGCGAGGAAGAGCGCGGAGATGGGGTGGCCGGTCACGAACATCAAGCCCGCGGCGAGCAGGCAGACGGACGCGGCCCCCACCGCAGGGATGAGCGCCACGAAGAAGGTGACCGCGCCGAAGAACACCGGATGCGGCACCTTGACGATGTAGTAGCCGATGGTGGCGGCGGCTGCCTGCACCAGCGCGGTCAGGACCGAGGACCGGATGACGGCGCCGGAGACGTTGCGAAACTCGAGCATCAATTCGCGCGTCTGGCCGCGGCGAAGCGGGGACGCGTCATCCACCCACCGCAAGATGGCGTCCTTCTGCGTGAGGAAGAAGAACAGGGCGATGAGCATCATCACCGCCTGGAACAGGAAGGAGCCGGTCGCTGCCACGGCGCCCCCCACCGCGGCCGCCGCCTGGCCTGTGCGCGCGCCGAGCTGCTCCTGCACCTTGGCCTCCATCTCCTCCCCCGCGTTTCCGGAGAGGCGCTGGAGGCCAGAGCGGGCGAGGTTCTCCAGCGAGTCCGGCAGCCGCGAAACGAGCCCCTCCACGCCTTCGCTCTGCAGCGTGTTCTGCACGAAGGCGATGGCCTGCGTTCCTTCGCGGATGATGAACGTGGAGAAGGCGACCAGCGGCCCCAGGACGAGCAGCACCACCGCCAGCACCAGGATGCCGGCGGCGATCTTCGCCTTGCCTCGGAGCATCTTCGTCAGCCGGTTCTGCACCGGCCACAGGACGGCGGCGAGCACCGCAGCGAGGAAGAAGGCCACGGCCAGCGGCCGCATCACGAGCGCCACCAGCACCAGGCTCCCGAGCAGGAGGATGAAGAGCGCGCGCTGCGTTGACCTTGGCGTATCCATTCTTCCTGTGCAGGGTAGGCATGGGCGGTGCCGGACGACGGCCCACCAGCCCTTCCGCCGTCGCCCCGGCCGGAGGGCAGGCGGGCGGGCGCCGCGCAGGTGCTGCTGCCTCACCAGCCGCGGACGTATTCGGTGTAGCCACGGAAGGCGACGGCGCCCCAGAAGTTCACGAGGAACCCCAGCGCGAGCAGCGGCACCACCCACCGGCTCTTCAAGGACCAGCCCGACGCGGCGAAGAGCAGGAGCAGGTACGGCGTGTAGTCGAGGCTGAACCGGAAGCCGAACTGCATGTACCCGGTGTTCTGGTAGAAGAGCCCGGGCAGCGCGGTGACGGC
>CAZQVZ010000521.1:0-3635 GCA_964596895.1 uncultured Myxococcaceae bacterium | reverse complement strand
TGGCGTTGACCTTCACCCGGAAGTTGCGGCCGATGATCATCGGCTCCAGCTCCGGGTGGTTGATGTTGGCGGGGATGATGGCGCGGCCGCGGGCCACCTCGTCGCGGACGAACTCGGGGGTGATCCGCTTCGGGATGGCCGCGCCGTGGGACTCGCCGGGGTGCTGCGCCGCGTATGCCGCGTCCAGCCGCTGGTTTTCGCGGATGGCGACGTACTCCATCTCCGGGGTGATCTCGCCGCGCCGGGCGTAGTGCATCTGCGTCACGTTGGCGCCTCGCCGCGCCACCCTGGGCGCGCGCAGGTGACCGAAGCGCAGGGCCTCCAGCCGGGGGTCATTGAGCCGGTCGCGACCGAAGGCGGAGGACGGCCCGGACAGCACCTCGGTGTCAGCGCGTCGGTCAATCCACGAATCGCGAATGGCGGGAAGGCCGTGGCGCAGGTCGATCTGCGCGTCCGGATCCGTGTACGGCCCGCTGGAGTCGTAGACGTGGAACGGTGGGTTGGGCTTGAGGGACGGCTCCGCGCCGCGCGCATCCCGCGTGGGCGTCTGCGCGATCTCCCGGAGCGGCACCCGCACGTCCGGGTGCAGCGCGCCCTCCACGTAGATCTTCTTCGAGCCGGGCAACGGTCCGGTGGTGATCCCCGACAGCGCGCCATCATCCACGCGCAACGATTCCCTGCGAGCCATGTGCAGCCTCCCTCCGCCGGTCTTTCACCGGATCAGGTTCAAAGGGTCGGCCGCCCCGTGCGGCCCTCTCAGCCCGGCGTCTGCTTCCGGGCTCCCCTGGCGAGGCGGGCTTCTTAGCAGAGAAGCCCTGCGCGGCAACCGCACCGGGGACGCAGACGTCCCGGACAAGCGCTTCAGTCACCGACGGACTGGTACGCGCGCTTCGCCTTCACCTGCACGAGCCTGCGCTCGGGCAGCACCAGCGCCGTCAGCTCCCGGCCGTAGACGCAGCCTGTGTCCAGGCCCGTGGCGAACGGGTGCTGCTGAAGGCCCCGGATGGCGTCGTGCCCGAAGACCACGCGCGAGGGGCCCGGCCACAAGGACGCCCACGGCACCCCGTCATCGATGCGCCGAGACGGCGTCCCATCCTCCCGGATGCTGCGCAGGCTGATGCACACGTCTCGCGCCTGGGCTTCGAGCGGCAGGTTCGGCAAGAGCCCTCCGTGCACGACGATCACCTCCTGCCCGTCTGCACCCGTGACGCGGCGCCACAAGGGCAGCGCCTCCAGGTAGGCGAAGTCCTCCGCCGTGAAGCACGCCACCACGTCCTGGTGCGTCTGCTTCGGCGGCTTCTTCGTGGTGCCGTCTCGCACGTGCAACACCGCCGCGTCATGGTTGCCGAGCACCGCGTGGAACGCGCGCTCCCGGCACAGCTGCACCACGCCCTGCGAGTCCGGCCCCTTCGCCACCAGATCCCCGACCAGGTAGACCTCGTCTGCCGGCCCTGGCTGTACCTCGCGCAGAAGGGCCTGCAGTTCGTCGAGGCACCCGTGCACATCCCCGATGATGACCGTCCGTCCGCGGCGCACGGGCAGACCCTACAACGGCGCCGAGGTCCGGCCGCGTGCCTCCTTCTGTGTGACGCGGGGTCAGTCACACTCGCGGGCCGCCTCGTCGGTCCACCCAGGGCGTTCGTGCCCTTCGTGCCGCCCCCCTACCGGCGGGAGCAGGTTGGGCCCCGCCCCGTCGGCCACAGGCACCTATGAGGCTGTCGCCGGCGGGCTGTCTCGTCCACGCGTCCGACCAGGGGTCAGAGGCTCCGCTGCTCCGGGCACTCTGCCGGCAGCGCGGCAGGCGAGGCCCTCTGCTTCGCGCGGGCCCGAGGAAGCCTCGAGAGTTCCTGGACCTGCCGCCTCCAACTCTCGAGGAATTCGCGCGGGCCGGCGCGGAGGGCGAGGCCCGCTGCTTCGCGCGGGCGGAGGAAGTCTCGAGAGCTCCTGGACCTGCCGCTTCCAACTCTCGAGGAGTTCGCGCGGGCGAGCTCGGCAGGCGGGCCCTCCGGCTTTCGGTCGCTGTTGACGGCTCGTCACCGAGCGCCAGGCCGAAGCCCCGGCCTCGTCCACCGGACAATCCGGCGTGGGACGAAGCGCGCGGCTTCGGCTACCCCACCGTGTCCCCCGCGAGAGCGGCGGGCTGTCCTCGCACAGCTTCGGCCCGGGAGGGCGGGCGGGACCACGCAGGCGGTCCACTGGCGGCCGCCGGCGGAAGGCGCGCCGGCGGTTCTACCCGCTGACTCGGCCCGAAGCGCTACGCCACCGCCGGCCGCGCGTTGACCGGGGCGGGCGCTTCCTGGGCCTCCCGGTCCGAGACCGGCTCGGGCTCCGGCGCAGGCCGCAGCGCACCGCGGCCAAGGTCGGCCCGCTCCTCCTTGGTGCCGAGGTACCGCTTCCTCGTCCCCATCACGTAGTCGAAGAACGGGTGGGTCACGCACCAATTCTGGTTCTGGTTCCGCCCCATGTGGTGGTCCACGTGCCACGGCAGGTGCTGTCTGGCCCACTTCGGGTCGAGATGCGCGCGCTTGTGCACCTTGTAGTAGCGCCAGATGCAGAACCACAGGGTGCCGGTGAAGAACGGCGCCACCGGGAACAGCGGCACGTGCACGCCGGCGGCAAGGAGCAGCGCCGCCATCTCCTTCGACTGCGGCCCCCACTTGAGCAGGGAGCGCTTGTACTGCGGGTCGAACATGTCGTGGCGGCGCGACTCACGGTGGTGCTCGTGCCAGTGAAAGCTCCAGAACGAGGACTTCTTGCGCCCCAACCCATGCAGCACGTGCTTGTGGATGAGCCACTCGCCTGCATTGGCGTACAGCCACCCCAACGGTATGCCGATCATCGTGTATGCCCCCGGCGCCGCCCCGGCCTGTGGCGGTCGCCGCAAATCATGACTGGATGGTCACGCTATGGCAAGTCGCACGAAGGCGCAGAAGAAAACCCGCGCCACGGTTCGAAAGCAGACGCCCCCTGCGGCGCCGAAGCCCAGGGTGTTGAGGCCCGGGCGGCCCGGTGGCGTACGGGACACCAACCGGCGCGAGCGCATCGACGCGTTGTGCGCCGCGGCGATGCAGCTCTTCCTGGCCCGCGGCATCGACGGCACCACCATTGACGACATCACCCAGGCGGCGGGGATGGCGAAGGGGAGCTACTACCGGTACTTCGCGGACAAGACCGCGCTGGTGCACGCGCTCTTCGACCCGGTGCGCGAGGAGATCGTCGCCGCGTTCGACGCCTGCTCCGAGGGGCTCGAAGCGCGAACGGACCGCGCGAAGATGGTGGGCGCGTGGCGGCAGCTGGGTGAGGCGCTCTCCGGCGTGGTGTTCAGCCACGTGGGCGCGGTCCGCCTGTACCTCCAGGAGAGCCGGGCCCCCGCCGCCGGCGCGCGCACGCCGCTGGTGAGCATCTCGGACATGATCGGCAGAAACGCCATCGAGCTCACGCGCAAGGCGCACCGGCACGGGCTCCTGCGCTCGGACATCCACCCCGCGGTGAGCGCGCTGGCGGTGGTGGGCGCGGTGGAGCGGCTTCTGTCAGCGCTGTTCGCCGGCGAAGAGATAGGCAACCCGCTCGACATCCCGCGCGCGCTGACCACGCTGGTGGTGGACGGGCTGTCCAGGGAGAACAACCCGCCCGCC
>CAZQVZ010000520.1:1655-3643 GCA_964596895.1 uncultured Myxococcaceae bacterium | reverse complement strand
TACCGCTGGCGGTAGCGCGTCTCCACGTCCTGCAGCCCGTGCCACTTCTCCGGCAGGGGGCGGATGGCCTTGGTCAGGGGCGTGAACTTCGTCACCGAGAGCGTCAATTCTCCGGTCTTGGAGCGGAAGATGGTGCCTTCGGCGGCCACGAAGTCGCCCAGGTCCACCAGCTTCACCACTTCGTACGCGTCCCCCAGCACGTCCCGCTTCACGTGCACCTGGACCTCGCCCGTGCGGTCGCGCAGCTTGATGAAGGCTGCTTTACCAAATGACCGCATGGCGACGATGCGCCCGGCGACGTCGTAGGACGTGGGCGGCAGGGCCTCGAGCTGCTCGATGGTCTGCTCGCCGTGTTTCTCGTGGATGAGGTCCGCGGTGTGGGCCGGCCGGTAGCCGTTGCCCCACGGGTTCGCTCCCAGTTCGCGCCACTTCTGCGCCTTCTCGAGGCGCTGCGCGTAGATCTCCTGCTCTTTTGATCCGTGATCGTCTGACATGGGCCTGTCCGGAGGGCGGCGGAAGGTACCGGACGGCTCCAGACGAGGCAACGAACTCCGACGCGCTGCGGCGCAGGTGCGAAGGCCTTCGGCGGCGTTTGGGGCGTTGGGGCTTCGCTACTGCGGCGCGAGCAGGACCAGCATGGCCGCGACGAGGATCCCCAGGAGCACCGGGATGATGGCCTCCACCGGGAAGCGGTACTGCACGTGCGCGAGGTGGACGTTGCGCTGCCCCAGCCACTTCCGGCGGCGGACGCGGCGCAGGATGTTGCTCGCCAATTGCGGCGGCGCCTTCTCCCGCTCCACCTTGCGGACCACGGTCACCGCGCGGCTGTAGCGCTCCCAGCCCTGGCGGCAGTTGTCGCAGGTGTCGAGGTGCGAGCGCAGGCGGAGCTGTTCCTTCGCCGGCAGCTCCTCGTCCACGAGCGCGCCGAACAGGCTCTTCGCTTCCTTGTGGCTCAGCTCCACCTGCACGACGTCAGTCCTCTCCGGCGGAGATGATCCCCGCCAGCTTCTCCCGGGCCCGGTGCAGCCGGCTCTTCACCGTCCCCACCGGCAGCTCGGTGATCTCGACGATCTCTTCATAGCTCAGACCTTCGATGTCCCGCAGCACCACCAGCGACCTTTGATCTTCGTCCAGCTGGGCGATCGCCTGGTGGACGAGCGCCTTCTCGCGGGCGACATCCAGCGCCTCGTCCGGCTTCTGGGGCCCGCCCACCGCCTCCTGCAGCCGCCCTTCGGTCACGTCCCCCAGCTCGTCTGACCGGCCCCGGCCCCGCCGCTTGAGATACTTGAGCCGGTTGATGCAGTGGTTCCGGGCGATGCGGAAGATCCAGGTGGAGAGCTTGGCGTCCATCCGGAACTTCTCGAGGTGCTGGTGGACGCTGACGAAGATCTCCTGGACGAGGTCCGAGGCCTCCTCCCGGTCGCTCACCATCCGCACGCAGAAGTCGAAGACCCGATCCTGGTGCTGGCGAACCAACAGCTCGAACGCGTCCGGGTCTCTGCGGCGCAGGCGGCTCAGCAGCACCCGCTCGGAGGGCGCCTCCCCTCCCGCCACCTCCATCTCGAGCACGCCGCTCGACACGCGCGAAGCTCCTCCCCTTGCCTGAACCGGACTCTAACCGGGTTTCTCGTTGCCCATTTCGTCCGACAACAGGCCCGGCTGGCCGGTTCCCTTGCGTGTTTTTCGCGTTGGAGACGCGTCCGTCCCACCCGGGCCTACCTGCGCGCCTGCACCCGGTACCGGCCGGTCTTCGGCTCCACCCATACCCGCGGGACCCGCCGGGTCTGCTCGAAGGCCAGGTAGCCCTGCTGCAGCTCCTCCCAGAAGGCCTTCAGCCCTTCGTCCGGCGCCTCCCGGTCGAGCAGTGACCGGAAGTTCATGTCATCCATCCGCGCGGGAAACAGGTGGACGGGGATGCGCCGGGCGCCGTGCTGCCGGGCGCCGTGCTGCCGCGCGTCGAGCGCGAGCGCGATGAGGTACAGCTCCTC
>CAZQVZ010000520.1:0-1555 GCA_964596895.1 uncultured Myxococcaceae bacterium | reverse complement strand
GCCGGGCGCCGTGCTGCCGCGCGTCGAGCGCGAGCGCGATGAGGTACAGCTCCTCGATGGGTCCGTCCTCCAGCGGCAGACACCCGATGGTCACGCAGCTCCCGTGGATGAAGATGTCCCCACCCAAAGGCGCCCTCCCATCCGAGCGGGCGCGGTCCGAGGCGTTCGGGTAATTGATGCCCAGGGAGAGGTGGAAGCTGCTGCGCGGGTTGAAGCGGTCCACCTCGTAGAAGCCTTCAGGCACCTGGAGGTCACCCTGCCGCTTCTTCGGCCCGGGGCCCCCGGAGGGCGCGCACACCGCGTAGGTGCGGACTTTGGTCAAGGCTACCTGACCATCTCCCGCCCACAGCTCCAGCTCGCCTTCGTGCTTGAAGGCGCGCAGGTACAGCTCGCGCGGCGGCCAGGCCACCTGGGCCTGGGCGAAGAGCCTTCGGATCTCCGCCTCCCGCTGCGTGCGGGCCGCCGCCACCCGGTCTTCGCCAAGAGCAACCGCGGGGGCACTGCAGACCGCGAGCAGCGACAGCAGCACCCGCAGGGGCGTTCGGGTGTGGCCACGTGGCATCGGCTACCTCCTGCCGCGGCGGCGCGCCCGCGCGTTCTGCGTCTGACCACCCACACCTTCGGGCGGGCCGCCGCGGCGAGTGGCAGACACTGCAGGGGCGGTGCCATGCGGCTTCGCGTTGTCGCAGCCAGGGCGCGTGCACACCTCCTCGCCTCGGAGGTGCACATGCTTCGGACAATCCTCTTCGACGTGGACGGGACGCTGGTGGACTCGGTGGACCTGCACGCCAGGTGCTGGCAGGAGGCCTTCGCCCGCTACGGCAAACAGGTCTCCTTCGAGAAGGTCCGCAACCAGATCGGCAAGGGTGGAGACCTGCTCATCCCCCACTTCCTCAATGAAGAGGAGAACGAGCGCTGGGGCGAGGAGCTGGACCACTTCCGTTCGGAGCTGTTCCAGGAGCGCTACCTCCAAAAGGTCCGCCCGTTCCCGAAAGTGAAGGAACTCTTCTTGCGCATCCGCCAGGACGGCAAGAGCGTGGCACTGGCGTCCTCCGGCAAGGAGACGGAGGTGGACCATTACCTCTCGCTGCTCGGCGTGAAGGACCTCATCGACGCGCGGACCACCAGCGACGACGCCGAGCGGTCCAAGCCGTTCCCGGACATCTTCGCGGCCGCCATGAAGCGGGTGGGCGTGGAGGATCCCAACGAGGCGCTGGTCATCGGCGACAGCCCGTTCGACGCCGAGGCGGCAGGGCGCATCAACGTGAGGTGCGTGGGCGTGCGCTGCGGCGGCTTCGCGGACGAAGACCTGCGGCGCGCAGGCTGCGTGGCCTTGTTCGAGGATCCCGCGGAGCTGCTCGCGCGGTACGAAGAGAGCCCGCTCTCCCGTGACGGAACCCCCCAGGGGCTCACCGAAGGCGCGCCGCCGTCGCTCGCGTAGGGGCGCTGGCCAGCGCTCTTCGCCAGGCCACATGCGGCCGGCCGGTGGCGCTCCGGATCCGGCCCGGACTCTGGCCTCGGCCCTGGACTCTGGCCTCGGCCCTGGACTCTGGCC
>CAZQVZ010000519.1:0-3669 GCA_964596895.1 uncultured Myxococcaceae bacterium | reverse complement strand
GGCGTCGTCCGATGCCTCGGTGCTGATCACCGGTGAGAGCGGCACCGGCAAGGAGCTGGCGGCGCGCACCCTCCACCGGCTGAGCGCGCGGCGGAGCGGTCCTCTGGTGGCCATCAACTGCGCGGCGATGCCGGAGGCGCTCCTGGAGTCGGAGCTGTTCGGCCACGCCCGCGGCGCCTTCACCGACGCGAGGACGGCGAGGACCGGGCTCTTCGCGCGGGCAGAAGGGGGGACCTTGTTCCTCGACGAGGTGGGCGAATTGCCCCTGGCGCTGCAGCCCAAGCTCCTGCGCGCGCTCCAGGAGCGGCGGGTGCGGCCGGTGGGCAGCGACACCGAGCAGCCCTTCGACGCGCGGATCGTCGCCGCCAGCAACCAGAAGATGGAGGCGCTGGTGAAGGAGGGGCGCTTCCGCGAGGACCTCTACTACCGGCTCAACGTCATCTCGGTGGAGATGCCGCCGCTGCGGGACCGCGGGCGGGACGTGCTCCTGCTCGCGCAAAGGTTCATCTCCCAGTTCGCGGAGCGCGCGCGCAAGAGCGTGGTGGGCCTGTCCCCGGCGGCGGCGGAGCGGCTTTTGGCCTGGCACTGGCCGGGAAACATCCGCGAGCTGCACAACTGCATGGAGCACGCGGTGGCGCTGACCTCCTTCGAGCAGATCACCGTGGAGGATCTCCCCGAGCGCATCCGCAACTACCGCGGTTGGCAGATGCTGACCCAGCGCGCGTCCATGGAGGAGCTGGTCCCGCTCGCGGAGCTGGAGCGGCGCTACATCCTCCACGTGCTGGAGGTGGTGGGCGGCAGCCGGACCATCGCCTCGCGGCTTCTGGGCGTGGACAGAAAGACGCTCTACCGCCGGCTCGAGCAGTACGGCGTCCCCTCCGAATACGTCCGCCGCTCCCACGAGCCGAAGCTGCAGTACGCCGCGCCGGCGTCCTCCGCCGAATAGCCAGCCCCAGCGTCTGCCGCAGCAGGTGGGCGGGGCGCGCCCGCCACGCGGGGCATCTTGCGCCGGTGCGTTCCTGTAGGCCGCCGGGCGCCTTCAGAGAGAGCGGAAGCGTCCTCTCCGAGCGTTCTTCCGGCACGCCGTGTGCGAGGGCTCGTCCCAAAACCATGGAAAGCGGCAGGGGGTGGTGATGCTCGACGGGATTCAGGATCAGGACAGGCACCGTGCGGCAGACGCGAGGCGGCCGGATCTACGACCACACGTCTTCGTGGGTGAGGCGAGCGCCTGGCGACGGGCGCTGGTGGTGGAGGCGCTGCGGCAGGACGCGTGCGTGGTGGTGGAGGCGGCGGACGGCGCGGCGCTGGTGGACGCGCTGGTGCACAGCCTCACCGGCCATCCGCCGCGCGCGCCGGACCTCATCCTCCTGCAGGCGCGGCTGCCCATCTGGGGCGGGGTGGACATCCTGCAGCGGCTGCGGCGGTTCGACACGCGCACGCCGGTCCTCCTCATCAGCGACGGGGGGGACCAGTCGCTCCTGGAGGAGGGGCTGCGGCTGGGGGCCACCGGGGTCCTCACCCATCCGCTGGAGCTGAGGCGCCTTCGGGAGCTCTCCCGGGCCGCGCTCGGAGGGCGGGCAGGGGATGGGGACGTGCGCTAGGGCAGGCGGCGTCCGGCCATTGACGCCGCACCGGTCGTGGGGGACAACGCCGCGCGGTGGGACGTCCGAGCCTGGTGGTCGGCGCGGTCTTCAAAACCGTAGGGCTGCTGCGCGAGCAGCGGTCGGGAGGTTCGATTCCTCTGTCCTACCGCTCAGGGGACGCGGCTACTCCAGGCCCCGCTCCCACAGGTCGTGCTCGTCGAGGCCGATGAGGTGTCCGACCTCGTGCATGATCGTGATGCCTATCTGCTCCAGCAGCTCTTCGCGGGTCCTGGCGAAGCGCTCGAGGTTGCGCTGGTAGAGGGTGATGGAGGCGGTCTCGTGGCCCCACGCGTCGGTCACCCCGCGGTCCCCGACGGTCGGCCCCCGGAAGACCCCGAGGATGGTGGGCGACAGGGGCGGCGCGCCGGAGGTGAGGTCTTCATCCTTCGGGATGGGCTCCACCGCGATGGTCGCGTTGTCGAGGTACCCCTTCACGTGCTCCGGAAGCCGAAAGATGGCGTCCTCCACCGCCCGGTCGAAGTCCTCATCCGAGCAGGCCACCGGGGGCGGGAAGTCCTCCGGTGAGAGCTCCTGCGCGCGCAAGAAGCGCTTCTTCGCCTCCGCGTGCTCCCCGCGCCGCTCGAACAGCAGCCCCAGGTGGTGGTGCGCCCAGGGCTCCTCCGGGGACCTTCGCAGGACGTCTTCGAACGCGGCCTGCGCCTCGGTGAAGCGGCAGGACTCGAAGAGGGCAATGGCCCGCTCCAGTGCCGCCTCCGCCGAGCCCGGACACAAAGACACCGCGCGGCCGAGCACCTCCAGCGCGCGCTCGCACTCCCCCACCTGGTTGAGGGCGGTGCCGGCGAGCAGGAGGAACTCGAACTGCAGCTCGCTGTCGTCCGCCTTCGCCGCCCGCCTGGCGCCCTTGTCACAGAGCCCCAGGCCCTCCTCGACCAGCTCCCGCTCCTCGCCGCGGTGGCACACGAGCACGTCGCACAGGCCCAGCAGCACCTCCAGGTCATCCGGGGCGGCCTTGTGCGCCTGCCGGAACGCGTCCAGCGCGCGGTCCTGATCCCCCGCCTCGAGCAGGGCCGCGGCCTTGAGGTGCAGGGCCTCCGGGTGGGAGGCGCAGAGCGCCAGCGCGGCCTCCGCCTTCGCGCGCGCACCCTCGAAGTCCGCCCCTTCGAACAGGTCTGCAGCCTCGTCCAGGAGGGAGGCGACTTCGGGAGGGGTGGGCGGTGGGCCGCGCTTGGGGGGCATGGGCGGCAGGGGTCTAGGAACGGCGGCCTGCGTTGTCAACTCGAGGGGCGGTTGTTACGGTCCGCGCGCCTTCTTGCGTTTCTGGCCGGAGCCCGGTTGAACATCCTCGTCGTCGACGACGACCTCGACCTCTGCGCGATGCTGTCCCGCTTCTTCGAGAAGCACGGCTTCGTCGTGCGCTCGGCGGGGGACGCGCTGCAGGCCCTGGACATCCTCGAGCGGGACCCGGTGGACTTCATCATCTCCGACCTGATGATGCCCCACATGGACGGGCTGACCTTCCTGGACACCCTCAAGCGGGATCCGAGGTTCGCGTCCATCCCCGTCGTCCTGCTCACCGCGTACCCCTCCGACCAGATTGCGGACAAGGGGATGCGCAAGGGCGCGGCGTTCACCCTGCCCAAGCCCATCGACTTCGAGCGGCTCTTGAACCTCGTCCGCTTCGCCGAGTAGGTCTGGCAACGGACGGGGGTGGGCCGCGTTCCCACTCGCGCATTGACAATCTCCCACCGCCCCTTAGGTTGGCGCTCGCCCTGACCGAGTGCTAACGGCCGGATCAGGAAATTTTCGAGTACTTTCAGGAGGTTGCGCATGGCAGCGAAGGAAATTCATTTCCACCAGGGAGCCCGCGAGGAGATTTTGCGCGGGGTCCGGATCCTGGCGGACGCGGTGGCGGTCACCCTTGGCCCCAAGGGCCGCAACGTGGTCCTCGAGAAGTCCTTCGGGTCCCCCACCATCACCAAGGACGGCGTCACCGTCGCCAAGGAGATCGATCTCGAGAACCGCTTCGAGAACATGGGCGCGCAGATGGTGAAGGAGGTCGCGTCCA
>CAZQVZ010000518.1:0-3677 GCA_964596895.1 uncultured Myxococcaceae bacterium | reverse complement strand
GGGAGGAGGCGCTGCTCGACACGGACCGGCTCTTCTCCGCCATCATCCGCGGTCCGGAGTTCCAGAAGAAGATGACCACGCCGGAGTTCCACTACCTGCTCGGCAAGGCCATCTTCGGCATCGAGAAGTCGCTCGGGGTGAAGAAGCCGTCCCTGCTCTCCACCTGCTTCAAGTACGGCGTCCCCATCTTCGTGGGGGCGGTGCAGGACGGCTCCATCTTCCTCAACGTGGTGAAGCTGAAGCGGCTGCTCGGCGACGCGTTCAAGTTCGAGCTCGACATCAACGAAGACGTCTTCCAGATGGCCGCGGTCCAGCACTACTGCCGCCAGAACTACTCGAAGCGGATGGCCATCTGGATCCTCGGCGGCGGGGTGCCCAAGAACTACACGCTGCAGGGCGAGCCCCTGCTGGACCAGATCCTCGGGGTGCCCACGCACGGCTTCGACATCGACGTGCAGTTCTGCGTGGACCCGGTGGACAACGGCGCCCTCTCGAGCTGCCCGGCGGGTGAGGGCCACACCTGGGGCAAGGTTTCCATGGACGCGGTGCAGACCGGCTCCATGTACGTGCACACGGACGTGACCGCGGTCTTCCCGTGGCTGACCTATTCGCTGTTCTCGGCCACCAACGTGAGGCGCAAGCCGCGGCGGCTGATGGACGTCCTTCCGGACGCGGTGGCGCTGCTCGACAAGGACGTGAAGAAGCGCCGCAAGAAGCTCATGGAGACCATCGACTGGTCGGCGGACGAAGCGCCGCCCCGGGAGGAGCACGAGCAGTTCGTCCGCGCCGGAGGCCGGGCGTGAGCGGCGTCCACATGGAGGCGGTGTCGCAAGACCGCTTCATCTGCCGCGCCACCCATGGGCCGTCCGGGACGGTGGTCCAGACGGAGGCGCCGAAGGACAACGGCGGCACCGGCGGGTCGTTCTCGCCCACGGACCTCCTGGGCTGCGCGCTCCTCACCTGCATGCTCACCACCCTGCAGCTCGTCGCCAGCCGGGAGGGCATCGCCTGGGGCGAGGCCTCGGGGTCGGTGGAGAAGCGCATGAGCCCGCCGCCGCGCCGCATCGCGGAGCTGGTCATCCACATCCGCATGCCGCGCGCGCTCGACCCTTCGCTGCGCGCAAAGATGGAGCAGGTGGCGAGGACCTGCCCGGTGGCCCTGAGCCTCCACCCTGACGTTCGGGCCGAGCCCACGTTCTCCTACGAATCCTAGGCCCCCGAAGCGAGCCGCAGACGCGACGACGCCCCCTCATCCACGAGGGAGGAGGGGGCGCCGGGACTCGAAGAACCTACCGAGCGGGCGACTTCCGCACCGCCACCTTCGCCAGCTTCGGCGTCCGGCGCCGGAAGAGGGCGAGCCCGGTCAGCAGGACCAGCGTGCCGGCGATGGGCGCCATGCTGCCGGTGGAGCTGCCGGTGCAGCCCGCAACCTCATCCGGGTTGACGGCCTCACCGTACTGGTAGCCCTCGGCGTCCGCCTCGGAGAGCGCGCCCACCGGCGCCGTCATCAGGTCATCGTCCGCCGAAGCCTGCTGGTGCGACCCGGGCGGCGGCAGCACGTCCGCCAATGACTCCGCCATCACCACGTCGTCGAAGTAGACGACCCCGGTCTCGGCGATGTCCTTGTGGCGGTAGAGCCCCATCTTCAGATAGTTCTTCTGGCCGGGGAGCTGCGTGGCCGCGGGCGTCGCCGGCAGGGCCAGCTGGCCGTTGTGGTACAGCTCCACGAAGCCTACCGAGGGATCGGAGGACCACTTCACCCGCAGGATGAAGTCGTGCCAGACGCCGCGCTGCAAAGGCGCCGTCCACACCACCGGGCCGTCATGGCCCCCGGGCCGAAGCCGCATCTCCTCGCCCACCACGTACATCTCCAACGGCGGCGTCCCGGCCAGCTGCTCCTGGTGCCACTGGGTGAAGAGCTGCCACTTCTCCGAAGACGGGTAGTCCTCGGCGAACATCACGCTCCACCGGTAGAAGTACTCGGAGCCCTCAGGCTCCATCGTCATCTGCACCAGCTCCGCGCGGTCGTTGCCGGAGTTGATGGGGTCGTCGCCCTGGTGGACGGTGACCTTCAGGGCGTTGCCTGCGCGGCCGCCCGGCGCCGGCACCACTGCGGCGCGGTCCTCGGAGACCGCCTGCAGGCGGGTCCACGCGGACGTGTTGCCCCCTTCGAAGTCGCTCTGCCAGACCGGCGCGGCGAACGCGGCCGGTGCGGCGAGGGCCACGGCGAGGGTGAGGGTGCGGCGGATGAGATGAAACGACAAAGGGCTGCTCCTTCCGTGCATTCGATGTGCCGGAGGAAGACAACCCCGAAGAAAAGATACTTCCCGCCCGCTCGCTCGGGGGGCGAGGACCCGGGGCAGCAGACGCGAGCGAGAGAGGGCGCCCGCTACACGTCCGCCGTGCGGCGGTTCGGCTCGCCGCCGGTGTCCGGGTCCAAGCCGTTGCCCTGGGTCACCAGCTTGAGCTGCCCGCTCTGCGAGTAGAACTTCGCGTCCACCTCGCGCTCCAGGTACGTGTAGCCAGCCAGGCCCTGCTCGTACATGCGCAGGAGCTTGCGGCTTTCGTCCAGGGTGAGGCGGCCCGCGCGGAGCGCCTGCTCGGTGGACTTGCGGACGCGCGCCACGAGGTCGTCCTTGTTGTAGCTGACGTAGTTCAGCACCTCGGTGACCGTGTCCCCTTCGACCACGTGGTCGATGAGGTACCCCCCATTGGGGGCGATGGACACGCCCACCGCGTGGGTGTCTCCGAAGAGGTTGTGCAGGTCACCCAGGATCTCCTGGTACGCGCCCACCAGGAAGATGCCGAGGAAGTAGTCGTCGTTGTTCAGCGCGTGCAGCTCGAGGACGTCCTTCACCTCGCGCCGGTCGATGAAGTGGTCGATCTTGCCGTCCGAGTCGCAGGTGATGTCCGCGAGCACCGCGCGCCGCGCGGGCCGCTCGTTGTGCCGGTGGATGGGGATGACCGGGAACAGCTGGTCAATGGCCCACGAGTCCGGCAGCGACTGGAACACCGAGAAGTTGCAGAAGTAGGTGTCCGCCAGCGTCCGCTCCAGCGTCTCCAGTTCCTCGGGGACTTCGTCCATCTCCCGCGCGAGCTTGAGGATCTTCTGCGCCGTGGCCCAGTACAGGTTCTCCGCGAGGACCCGCTGCTCCAGGGACAGGTGCCCGAGCGAGAAGAGCGTCAGGCACTCCTCCTTGTACTCGGTGATGTCGTGGAAGATCTCGAGGACGTTCTTGTTGGTCACGTCCTTGAAGGCGCTGAAGAGGTTCTTCACCACCGGCGCCGGATCCTTCGGCAGCCCTTCGGGCACGTGGCGGTGATCGTTGAACTCGGTGGTGCCCAGGACCTCGGTGATCAAGACCGCGTGGTGCGCGACCACCGCCCGCCCGCTCTCGGTGACGATGGTGGGGTGGGGGACGCCCTCCCGGTCACACGTCTCCATGATCCCGAAGACCACGTCGTTGGCGTACTCGCCGGTGGTGTAGTTCATGGACGACGCGAAGTTGGTCTGCGACCCGTCGTAGTCCACGCCCAGGCCGCCGCCCACGTCCATGTACTTCAGGGGGGCGCCGGTCTTGTGGACCTCCACGTAGAACTGGCTCGCCTCGCGCAGCGCGTTCTTGACGCTGCGGATGTTCGAGATCTGCGAGCCCAGGTGGAAGTGGAGCAGCTCG
>CAZQVZ010000517.1:1195-3707 GCA_964596895.1 uncultured Myxococcaceae bacterium | reverse complement strand
CGGCGATCTCCTTGTTCATCTGGTTGTGGGCGGGGTCGCTTTCGCCCAGCACCAGCGCGTCCGACAACGCGTCAATGGAGGAGGGGCTCTTCTTGTCCGCGAGGATCTTCGCCAGCACCGCCTTCACCTGGGGCGCCTTGTCCTTGCCGAGCTGCTGGTGCACCACCGGCAACAGCGCGTCCGTCATATGAGGAGAGGAGCGCAGGTCGTTGGCGACGCGCTCACGGTCCTTGGTCCGGTTGGCGCTGTCGAACGCCTTGCTCCAATGCTCCGGCGTGGCCGGGTCACTCTTGCAGCCGGCGAAGATCAGCGCGGCGACACAGAGGCCGGCTGTGAGGGTGGGGCGCAGCATGGTGCCTCCAGTTGTTTCGCGTGATTGGACGTTCGCGTTTACACCCCTGCCTCTTACAGGGTCAACCCGCCCTGGCGTAGGCTCTGGGACCTCATGGACGCCGCCCCATCGTCTGCGCCGTCGGGCGCTCCCCGGCTCGGCCGCCGCACGTACGTCGTCGACCGCCGCTTCCAGTACAAGTACACGCTCCTGCTCTCGCTCCTCGGTGGGCTCACCGCGCTGGGCTTCGGCGCGCTGATGTACCTCGCCCACCGGGACGCGCTCGCAGCCCTGGCAGGCGCGCAGGGGCTCCCTGCTGCCATCGCCGAGCAGAGCCGCACCCTCATCTACCTGATGGTGGGGCTGACCCTGCTGATGGCCGCCGCGCTCGCCATGTTCGGGCTGTTGGTCACCCACCGCGTGGCGGGGCCGGTGTACGTGCTCAGCCACTATGTGGGTGTCCTCTCCCGGGGGCGCTATCCAATGATGCGGAAGCTCCGCAAAGGGGACGAGCTGCAGGTCTTCTTCGAGCAGTTCACGCAGGTGGTGGAGTCCTTGAGGGACCGCGAGGCGAAGGAGGCGGACGTGCTGGAGGAGGCGGTGGAGCGGCTCTCTCCCCTGGCCACTTCGGAAGATGCGCGCGCGCTCCTGGCGGAGCTGCGGGGGATGGCGCAGCGCAAGCGCGACGCCACGGATCCCATCGACGTGGGCGCCACCGAGACCCGGACCGCGGCCTGATGCGCATCGTCTTCATGGGGACGCCCGGGTTCGCGGTGCCGTCTTTGCGCGCATGCCTGGAGGTGGGCGAGGTCGTTTTGGTGGTGACCCAGCCGGACAAGCCGAAGGGCCGGGGGCAGTCCGTGACCGCGCCGCCGGTGAAGCTCCTGGCGCTGGAGCACGGCCTGGTGGTGGCGCAGCCGGCGAAGCTGCGGAACACGAACTTCGCCGAGGTCCTGCGCGCGGTGAACGCGGACGTGTGCGTGGTGACGGCGTACGGGAAGATCCTCCCGAAGGACGTGCTGGAGGCGCCTCGCCATGGCTCGGTGAACGTCCACGCGTCCCTTCTGCCCAGGTGGCGCGGCGCCGCGCCCATCCAGAGGGCCATCGAAGCGGGGGACGCGCAGACCGGCGTGTGCCTGATGCAGATGGACGAAGGGCTGGACACAGGCGGCGTCATCTCCTGCGCCACCTTGCCCATCCGCCCCGGGGACACCAGCGCGTCCCTGCATGACGCGCTCTCTCAGCTGGGCCACGACCTGCTGGTGCGAGACCTCCCGCGCTACGTGCAAGGGGCGCTTGGCGCCACGCCGCAGCCCGCGGAGGGCGTGACGCTGGCGAAGATGATCGACAAGGAGGAGGGCTTCCTGGACTTCTCCCGTCCGGCGGCGGAGCTGGAGCGGCGGCTGCGCGCGTTCACGCCGTGGCCTGGCGCCTTCACGTACCTCGTGGGCGAAGGTGGCGCGCGGACCCTGCTCAAGGTGCACCGGATGAACGTCTTGCCGGACGCTTCGGGTGGCGCATCCCCCGGGACCGTGGTGGAAGCGGGCGGGGACGGCATCGTCGTCGCCTGTGGCGAAGGCGCGCTGGCGCTCTGCGAGGTGCAGGCAGAGGGCAAGCGGCGAATGAGCGCGGCGGAGTTCCTGGTGGGGCGAAAGCTCGAGCGCGGCGCGCGGCCCTTCGCAGCGGCGCCCAAGGAGGACGGGGCATGAACATCCTGGTGTTGCACGGGCCGAACCTGAACCTCCTGGGCGAGCGCAGGTCCGATGCGCCCGGCAGGACCCTGGAGTGGGTGGACGCAGGGCTGCGCCGGCTCGCCGAGTCGGAAGGCGCGTCCGTCAAGACCGTGCAGTCCAACCACGAAGGCGCGCTGGTGGACGCGCTGCACCAGGCGCGCGCGTGGGCAGACGCCGTGCTGGTCAACGCGGACGCGCTCGCGGTGACGGGCCACGTGCTGCGCGAGGCGCTCGCCATCGTCGGCAAGCCGGCGGTGGAGGTGCAGCTTCGGCGCCGCAAGAGCGTGCTCAAGGACGTGTGCACAGCGCAGGTGGTGGGCAAGGACCCAGAGGTCTACTTCAAGGCGCTGGAGCGGCTCTTCGGGCTCGCGCGGCCGAAGGCGAAGAGGGGCAGCGCCCGGGCTGTCGCAGTGAAGCCCGTGGCGTCGAAGCCCAGCGCTGCGAAGCC
>CAZQVZ010000517.1:0-1095 GCA_964596895.1 uncultured Myxococcaceae bacterium | reverse complement strand
GCGAAGCCTGCGCGGGTGGCGAAGACGCTGGGCAGGAAGAAGCCCGCGACGGCAACCCCCGCGGCCTCGCTGGGCCGTGCGGTCTCGAAGGGCGCGTCCGCCTCGCCGTCCTCGGACTTCCTCAGCAGGGCGCTGGTGCGTGAGCAGATAGCCCTTCGGCTCTCCGGGAAGCTCACCCCCTCCGGTCTGTCCACCTGGGCGCGGAGCCAGTGGCTGGACGTGCAGCGGGGCGCGGCGGCGGAGAGCGGGCAGCGGGAGCTGTTGGAGGACGCGCTGCAGCAGTTGGTCCTGCACGGCATGCCCCCGGCGAAGATGACGGACGCGCAGCTCGTGGAGCTGATGGCGCAGCTCGAAGGATGAGCGCGCGCGACCTGGCCATCCGCGTCCTCGCGCGCGTAGACGCGACGGATGCGTACCTGAACGTGGTCCTGGACCACGAGCTGTCCGCGGCGGGCCTCGAGGACCCGCGGGACGCCGCGCTGTGCACCGAGCTCTGCTACGGCGCCACCCGGCGGCGGCTGACCCTGGACCACGCCATTGCCCTGTACGCGGACCGCGGGCTCGACAAGCTGGAGGACCGGGTGCGCGCGGCGCTGCGGATTGGCGCGTACCAGATCTTCTACCTGCGCATCCCCGCGCGCGCGGCGGTGGGCGAAACCGTGGAGGCGCTCAAGCGGCTGGGGCTGTCGCGGGCGGCAGGCTTCACCAACGCCATCCTGCGCAAGATCTCCGCGCACACAGAGCCGCCGCTGCCGCCGCCCGAGCCGCGGGACCTGCACCTCTCCATCCGGGAGAGCCACCCCCTGTGGCTGGTGCAGCGGTGGACGCGCCAGTTCGGCCCTGCGCGCGCGGAGGCGATGCTGGTGGGAGACAACCAACCGGCCCAGGTGGTGGTCCGCGCCAACTCGGCCAAGGGCACACGAGACGACCTGCTCGCCCAGCTCCGCGAGGCGGGCGTGGAGGCCGAGCCCACGCGCTTCTCGCCGGTGGGGCTGGTGCTGCCGCGGGTGGGGAAGGTGGAGGACGTGTTCGGCTTCGCCGAAGGCCTGTGGCAGGTGCAGGACGAGGCCGCGCAGCTGGTGGGCCTGTACGCCG
>CAZQVZ010000516.1:0-3708 GCA_964596895.1 uncultured Myxococcaceae bacterium | reverse complement strand
GGTCGATTCGTCGGTGATCATGGTGGAGAACGCCGAGCGCCGGCTGGCGGCCGAAGGCGACGGGCGCAGCGTGCGGGAGGTGGTGCGGGACGCCGCGGTGGAGGTCCGCAAGCCCACGCTGTTCGGCGAATTGATCATCCTCGTCGTCTACCTGCCGGTGCTGGCGCTCGAAGGCCAGGAGGGCCAGCTCTTCCGGCCCATGGCGCTGACGGTGATCTTCGCCCTGCTGGGCAGCGCGCTGATCTCGATGACGCTGATGCCGGTGCTCGCCTCCTTCGCGCTCGGGCGGTGGCGGCGAAAGGGCGGCGGAGCGCCGAAGCCCAGGCCGGAGCCCCGGCTGGTGCGGGGGCTGAAGGCGGTCTACGCGCCGGTGCTGGACTGGGCGCTGCGGCACGCGCGCGTCGTCCTTGTGGGCGCCGCGCTGCTGGTCGGGGGCGCGGTTGCGCTCGCCACGCAGCTTGGGACCGAGTTCGTGCCGCGGCTGTCCGAAGGCACCCTCGTCATCAACACCATCCGGCTGGCGGAGGTCTCGCTGGAGGAGTCCCTGCGGTACGGGACGCAGATAGAGAAGGTCATCCTCGCCCGCTTCCCCGACGAGGTCCGCCGGGTCTGGAGCCGCACCGGCGCGCCGGCGGTGGCCACCGAGACCATGGGCATCGAGCTCTCGGACGTCTTCATCACCCTCACCCCGCGCTCACAGTGGAAGCGGGCGCGGACCCAGGAGGAGCTGGCGAACGAGCTGCAAGCGGAGCTGGCGGACATGCCCGGGATGCGGCTGGCCCTCCTGCAGCCCATCGAGATGCGGGTGAACGAGCTGGTGGCCGGCGTGCGCAGCGATCTCGGCGTGAAGATCTTCGGCGACGACCTGGAGCTGCTGAGGGCGAAGGCGCAGGAGGTGGAGGCGGTGCTGCAGGATGTGCCCGGCGCCGAGGACGTCACCGTGGAGCAGGTCACCGGGCAGCCGGTGCTGCAGATCAAGGTGGACCGGGGCGCCATCGCCCGCTTCGGGCTCTCCGCGCAGGACGTGCTGGACGTGGTCGAGGCGGTGGGCACACGCAAGGTGGGCGAAGTGCGCGAAGGCGAGCGCAGGTTCGATCTGGTGGTGCGGCTGGACGAGCCGTACCGGAGCACCCCGGCGGCGCTGGCCCAGGTCCGGGTGCGCGCGCCCACCGGCGAACAGCTCCCCCTCCTGCGCCTTTCGACGATGCGGGAGGAGGCCGGCCCCACGACCATCCAGCGCGAATGGGGCCAGAGGCGGATCCTCGTGCAGGCGAACGTCCGCGGCAGGGACCTCGGCGGGTTCGTGGCGGAGGTGCAGCAGCGGCTGGACGCCCAGGTGAGCTTCCCGCCCGGCTACTTCGTGCGCTTCGGCGGTCAGTTCGAGCACCTCGTCCGCGCGCGCGAGCGGCTCTACATCGTGGTGCCGGTGGCGCTGGCGCTGATCTTCGCGCTGCTCTACGCGACCTACCGGAGGGTGCAAGATGCCCTGCGCATCTTCGCGGGCGTCCCCTTCGCGCTGGTGGGCGGGGTCCTGGCGCTGATGATCCGCGGCCTGCCCTTCTCCATCTCCGCCGCCGTCGGCTTCATCGCGCTCGCGGGCGTCTCGGTGCTGGGGGACATGGTGCTGGTCAGCCGGGTGCGGCAGTTGCTGGAGCGCGGGCTGCCGCTGGGCCACGCCCTCCGCGAAGGCGCGCTCTCCAGGCTCCGGCCGGTCCTCATGACCTCGTCGGTGGCCGCCATCGGCTTTCTGCCCATGGCGCTGAACACCGGCGTGGGCGCGGAGGTGCAAAGGCCGCTCGCCACCGTGGTCATCGGTGGCATCCTCTCCTCCACGCTGCTCACGTTGGTGGTCCTGCCAGTGCTCTTCTCCGTCTTTGGCGCGGGCAAGGGCGCGGGCTCGGCGCCGGGCGCGCCGTCAACCCCGGCCGGCCCGCAGGCGGCTGAGTTGGACACGCTGCCGACGGCGGCAACGGGAGGTGCAAGGTGAGGTGGGTCCTCTTCTGTGTCCTCGTCGGCCTGGGCGTCCACGCGCAGGGCGCCCCCCTCACCGCCGAGGACGCCGTGCGCCTGTCGCTGGCGCACCACCCCTCGGTGCTGCGCGCGCAGGTGGCGGTGGAGGCGCAGGAGGGGGCCGCGCGCGCAGCGGGCCGCCTTCTGCATCACAACCCGGACTTCGGCGTGGAGGCCGGCGCGACCACCTCGGGCGGCGAGCTGGACATGGAGGTGGGGCTGTCGCAGCCGTTGGAGCTGGGCGGACAGCGCGGCGCGCGGAGGGCCCAGGCGGAGGCCTCCCTGCGACGCGCGCGGGCGCAGCTCCAGCAGGCACAGCTGGAGGTGAAGACCCAGGTGCTCGAGGCGTACGCCGCGGCGCTCGCGGCGAAGGCGCTGGGCGAAGTGGCCGAAGCCGAGGCGAAGCTCGCCCTGCAGCTCCTGGAGGGCACGCGCGCGCAGCACCAGACCGGCGCCGCGACAGAGCTGGACCTGAACGCGCGGCTGCTCGAAACCGGGGAGGCGCGCGCGGCGGCGCTGGCGGCCAGACGTGAGGTGCGCGAGGCCTTGAGGGGGCTGGCGTCGGCCCTGGGTCACCCGCTGCCGCAGGAGGTGACGCTGGTGGGATCGCTGCAGACGGTGGGCACCCTGCTGCCGGAGGTCCCCCCGCTCGCGGAGGCGCCGGCGCTCGAGGAGCGGCTGACCGCGCGACCGGAGCTCGTGGCGCTGCGCCAGACGCGCGACGAAGCCGAAGCAGCGCTCCACCTGGTCCGGCGCGAGGCCTTCCCCACACCGAGCCTCGGGGTGCTCTACAAGCGCGCGGGGGCAGAGGGCGTCCTCGCCGGAACGCTGGCGGTGGAGCTGCCCCTGTTCAACCGCGCGCAGGCTGAGCGGGCCGAAGCACACGGCGCGCTGTCGGACTCCCAGGTGACCTACGAGGCGGCGCTCAGAGAGGCCCGCGCGCAGGCGCACGCAGCGCTCGCTCAATACGCGGCGGCGCAGGAGGAGCAGGCGCTCTACGAGGGCGAACTGGACGAAGCGGCCGAAAGGACCGCCGCGCTCGCCCAGGACGCGTGGCGCAGCGGCAAGCTGGGGCTCGAAGAGGCGCTGGCGCTGCAGCGGGCGGCGCTGGCGACGAAGGCGGCGTCCATCCACGCGCGGCTGCGCTGGGTGCGCGCGCGGGCGCAGGTCATCCGTGCCCTGGGCGGACACCCCGAAGGCTGACAGCCGCTCTTCCCGCTACACTCCCGGCCCGAAGATGGTGAACGCCAGCCGGGACACGCGCGCAGACGGACGTCGGGGCCCGGCGGAGGGTGCCCCCAGACGGCGCACCTCGGCGGTCGCAGACGCGCAGCGCGCGCGCTGGAGTGGCCTGGCCGCGGGGTTCTCGAGCGCGCCCACCCCGCACGCCTCCATGCGCAGGCAGGAGAACCCCACCGGATACTTCGAAGGGGCGCTCGCCGGCGGCGAAGCGCTCTTGCCGCCCGTGCGCGGCTTCTTCGAGTCCCGGCTGGGCGAAGACCTCTCGGACGTCCGCGTCCACCGGGGTCCAGCTGCAGGCGCCGCCGCGCGCCAGGCGGACGCGGCCGCCTTCACCGTCGGCCGGGACGTCGTCTTCGCAGACCGCCACTACGCACCGGAGACCCATGCGGGGCGCGCCCTGCTCGCCCATGAGCTCGCGCACGTGGTGCAGCAGCGGCGCGGTGGCGTGGGCCTGTC
>CAZQVZ010000515.1:0-3740 GCA_964596895.1 uncultured Myxococcaceae bacterium | reverse complement strand
TCCCGCGTGCCCACCCAGTACAGCTGGGAGAAGGCATCAGGGTTCGCGGCCACCACGTCTTCGAACCGGGAGCTGCCGAAGTTGCTCTGGCCGATGGCGATGCCCACCGCCTTCGCCGCGCGCGCCACCGGGACCTCGCCGCCGGGCCTCACCGCCTGGACGCCCGCGGGCGAGATGACCACCGGCATGCTGAGGTTCACGCCCATCACCCGCGTGGCCAACTCCCGCTTCATCGGCAGGCGGAGGCCCACCCGGGTCTGGAAGCCGAGCTGATCGAACGCGTCGATGTTGCGCTCGAGCGTCAGGCCCTTGTCGGTCCCCGCGAGCAGCGACATGTAGATGGCCTTCGGCAGGTGACGCCGGGCCCGCCGCTGCGCCTCCGCCACCGACTCCAGGGGCCTTCTGCCGAACGTCGCCTTCCACCGTGCCTTGCCCATGTGTCATCCCTCCGTGCGCAGTCTCGCCGTTGAAGGTGCACATGGGGTCAGGCGGGGTGCGCGGTCCGCTGTCGGCAGCGCGTGCGACAGCGACAGACGCATGGCTGGTCGCACGCCGCTTCGGAGGGTAGAAGGCGCCTCGCCCATGGCCGTCCACCAGCTTCTGCCCAGCTTCGTCCCCGGAGACGCAACCGGCCAGGCTGCGCTGCATCTGCAGCTGCTCCTGCGCAGGCTCGGGCACTTCGGCGAGCTCTACGCGGGGGAGGTGGCCGGGCCCCTGTGCTCGCTGGCCCGCCCGGCGTCCGCGCTGCGGCCTGCGCCCGGGGACCTGGTGCTCTACCACCACGGCATCGCCTCGCCGCTCGCCGGAAGGCTCCTGCACCTGCCCTGCAGGAAGGGCGTGGTCTTCCACAACATCACGCCTGCGCGCTTCTACCGGGGGACCCCGCTGGAGGAGGCGCTCATCTCCGGGCGGGCGCAGCTCGCCGCGATGGCGCCCCATGTGGACGTGGCCATCGGCGTCTCGCCGTACAACGCGGAGGAGCTGCGCGAGGCGGGCGCCAGGGCCCCGAAGGTGGTGCCGCTGTTCGTGGAGCCGGAGCGGTTCACGGTCGAAGCGAGCGACCCGGAGCGGCTACGGACCTGGCGCCGCGGCGGGCCGGCCATGTTGTCCGTGAGCCGGGTGACGCCGCACAAGCGCTTCGAAGACCTCCTCTCCTTGCACGAGGAGCTCTTGCGCCTCGAGCCGGACGCGCGGCTTCTGTTGGTGGGCGGGTACGACGCGGGCAGCCGGTCCTTCAAGGCGCTGCGCCGGCGGGCGCGGGCGCTTCGGGGGGTCCACTTCCTCGGGAAGGTGGACCACGCGGGGCTGGTGGCGGCGTACCGCGCGTCCTCTGCCTTCGTCTCCATGAGCGAACACGAAGGCTTCGGGGTCCCGCTCGTCGAAGCCATGGCCGCAGACCTGCCCGTCTTCGCGTACGGCGCGGCCGCGGTGCCCTGGACGCTGGGCGGCGCGGGCGTGGTCTTCACCGAAAAGCGGTTCGCGGCGCTCGCGGAGTGCGTCCACGCGGTGTGGCGGGAGGACGGCCTGCGCAAGCGGCTTCTGCGCGGGCAGCGGCGCCGGCTGTCCGAGCTCTCCGCGGACGCGGCGCAGGGTGCCCTGGCGGACGCGCTGTCGGGCCTCGTGCCCACCCGCGCCCCGAAGCCCCGTCCAGGGACGAGCAGGAAGCGGCCTCTGGCGGTGGTGGTGCAGCGGTATGGGGAGGTGACCGGCGGCGCGGAGAAGCACGCGCAGATGGTGGCCGAGCGGCTCGCCGCGGAGTGGGACGTCACGGTGCTGACCACCACCGCGAAGGAGCACCTCACCTGGGAGAGCCACTTCGAGCCGGGCGAGTCGGAGGCAGGGCCCGTCCGGGTGCGGCGCTTCAACGTGGAGCGCCCGCGGCAGATGCGCGCCTTCAACGCGCTGTCCCGCCAGAGGTTCGCCCTGCCGCAGGACCTCCTGCACGAGTCCCACTGGATCGCCGAACAGGGGCCGCTGGCGCCCGGGCTCCTGCGCCATCTGTCCGAGCGCGGGGACGACTACGCGGCCTTCGTCTTCTTCACCTACCTCTACGCGCCGACCGTGTGGGGTCTGCCCCTGGTGGGCGAGCGCAGCGTGCTCGTCCCCACCGCGCACGACGAGCCACCCTTCGCGTTCCACGCCTACGCCGAGCCCTTCGAACGGACGCGGATGCTCTTGTGCAACACGCCGGAGGAGGAGGCGCTCATCCGGCGCCGCTTCCCGAATGCCGCCCCCAGCAAGGTCGTGGGCGTGGGCGTGGAGCCCCAGCCCGGGAGGCCCGAGCGGTTCCGCGCCGAGCACGGGCTCGGCCAGCGGCCCTACCTCTTCTACATTGGCCGCATCGAGCCGGGGAAAGGGGTGGGGGAGATGCTGGAGGCCTACCGGGCGCTGCGGCACGCGCGCGGAAGCCACGCGCCAGAGTTGGTGCTGGCGGGCGGGCTCTCCATGGAATTGCGCGGTGAGGGCGTGCGCTACGTGGGGCGCATCAGCGAAGAGGCCAAGTGGGACGCGCTCTCGGGGGCGGAGGCGGTCATCGCCCCGTCGCGCTACGAGAGCCTGTCGCTGCTGGCGCTGGAGGCCTTCGCCGCCGGGACGCCGCTGCTGGCCAACGGCGCCTCCGAGGTGCTGGCCGGGCAGGTCCGCCGCAGCGGCGCCGGCGCCTGCTATGCGGACCCGGCGTCCTTCGTGCGGGCGGCATCACAGGTGCTGCGGGCGAAGGAGACGTTGGGCAGGAAGGGGCGCGCCTTCGCGCGTCGCCACCGTTGGGAGCACGTGATGGACATCTACCGCGAGACGTTGAACCGCATCGCCTGGGCGAAGGAGGCCGCCTGATGAACCTGTTGGGCCGGGACATCCCGCTCCGCGCGCTGGCGGCGCGCATCGAAGAGCGCCTGCGGGCGCGCGGCCTGGCCCCGCCGGCCCCGTCGCCCATCACCTACGACGGACCGGAGCCGCGGGTGGACCCGTTGAGCTTCAACCTCCAGGCGCTCGAGGAGCACGCGGACCCCACCCGGGCGCTGCCGCTGCACACGCACCGCGGCGGCGCTGGCCAGGCGGTGCTCCTGGCGAAGTGGGCGTTCCGGAAGTCCTGCCAGGTCTTCATCAACGAGACCCTCTCCCGGCAGCGCGTCTTCAACGGGCATGTGCGTGACGCCTACGCGCAGCTCTCCGCGGAGGTGCTGCGCCTGCGCGAGGAGGTACAGGCGCTGCGCGCCGCGCGCCCGGCCGCCCCCCAGACGACCGCCCGCCCCTCACCCTCTGAGAGGCCGGTTGCCCCGCCGAAGCGGACCCCCGGGTCCCCGGCGAAAGCGCCAGCGAAGGCGACCGCCAAGCCGAAGGCGAAGGCGAAGGCAACGGCGAAGCCGAGAGCAGGCAAGCGGCCTCCGGGGCCCCGAAAGAGGTAGGGCTGTCGCGCCGCCCGCGGATTGGCGTATGTACCGCTGCCGATGATCAGGAACCTGCGCGAGCTCTATCAATACCGGGCGCTGCTGTTGAGCCTGGTGCAGCGCGAGCTGAAGGCGCGGTACCGGGGGTCGGTGCTGGGGTTTTTGTGGACCTTCCTGAACCCGCTGCTGCTGATGCTCGTGTACTCGCTGATCTTCAGCGTCTACATGCGCAACTCGATGGAGAACTACACGTTCTTCCTCTTCATCGGGCTGCTGCCGTGGCTGCGGTTCAGCTCATCGATAGGCAGCGGCGCCTCCGCCATCAGTGACCGCCGGGACCTGCTCACCAAGGTG
>CAZQVZ010000514.1:0-3792 GCA_964596895.1 uncultured Myxococcaceae bacterium | reverse complement strand
TGATCAGGATGGCGATGACCCACGCGAAGATGGGCCGGTCGATGAAGAAGCGGGCCATGGGGCTAGCCCTCCTGCTTCGCCGGCGCGCCCACGGGGACGGCGTTCACCGGGACACCCGGGCGCACCTTCTGCAGCCCTTCGACGATGACGCGGTCGCCTTCCTCCAGGCCTTCGCTGACCAGCCAGCGGTTGCCCACGGTCCGCGGCGCGACGATGGGCCGCACCGCCACCTTGCCGTCCTCACCGACGACGAGCACCGACGCCTTCCCCTGCGCGTCACGCCGCACCGCGGGCTGCGGGACGAGGAGGGCCTCCGGCTTCGTGCCTTCGTCCAGCTGCGCGCGCACGAACATCCCCGGAAGGAGGATGCGCTCGGGGTTCGGGAAGAGCGCGCGGAGCACCACCGAGCCGGTGGTGGGGTTCACCGTCACGTCCGAGAACTGGAGGATCCCTTCATGGGGGTAGTCGGTCCCGTCCTCGAGCGTGAGCCGCACCTTCGCGCCGTCCCCCGAGCGGACGAGCTTGCCCTCTGCCAGCTCCCGCTGGAGCCGCAGCACCTCGGACGAAGGCTGGGTGACGTCCACGTACATCCGGTCCAATTGCTGCACCGTGGCCAGCAGCGTGGCCTGCCCCTGGCGGACGAAGGCGCCTTCGGTCACCTCGGCGCGGCCGATGCGGCCTGAGATGGGTGCGTTCACCCGGGTGTAGCCGAGGTTGATCTTCGCCACCTGCACCGCCGCCTTGCCCGCCGCCACGTCCGCGGCAGACGCCTTCGCGGCCGCCACCGCGTTGTCGTGCTCCTGCCGGCTGATGGCCCGCTCGCTGAGCAATTGCGCGTAGCGCTCTGCCACGAGCCGCTGCGCTTCGGCGTTGGCCTGTGCGCGCGAAAGGCTGGCCTCGGCGCTCGCCAGCGCGGCGGCGAAGGGCTGCGCGTCGATTCGGAAGAGCGCCTGCCCCGCCTTCACCTCCGCGCCCTCGTCGAAGAGCCGCTCGAGCACGATGCCGTCCACCCGCGCGCGAACCTCTGCCATCCGGTACGCGGACGTGCGGCCGGGCAGCTCCCGCTGCAGCGTCACCGGCTCTTTGGCCAGGGTGACCACGCCCACCTCTTGAGGTGCCTGCACGCCCTGCGGCGCCGCGGCTGCGGGTTCGTTACATCCTGCGGCGATCAGCGCGCAGGCCGCGGCGCTGAACAGGACAAGTGCGGAGGTTTCTTGAGCTTTCAACGGGTACTCCCACCCGGCGGTTCCGGGTTTTGTCGAGCCGGGTGGAGTACGTAAGCGGGGCTTGACTGTCAAGACTGAACGGTTTAGTTCAGCCGACCCAATGGCCGCTGTCCCTTCGACCACCGGGGCCGTCCCGGACCGCCTGTCGCCTGCCAAGCGGGCGCAGATCCTCTCCGGGGCGTGTCTGGTGTTCCGGGAGCAGGGGTACGAGCGGGCGAGCGTGGACGCCATCGCGGCTCGCGCCGGGGTCTCCAAGGCCACCATCTACAACCACTTCCGGGACAAGGACGCGCTCTTCGTCGCCACGTTGAGCGCGGAAACGGAGGACGTCCGGCAGAGATTCCTCGCGCTCCTCGAAGAGCCCACTGGGGACCTGGAGGCAGACCTGCGGCGCATCGCCGAACATCTCCTGCACCTGGTGAGCAAGCCGTCACACGTGCAGCGGTTCCGGGTGGTGTGCGGGGTGGTGGAGCGGTTCCCGGAGGTGGGTCGCACGCTCTACGAATGCAGCATGAAGCTCGGGCGGGAGCGGATGAGCGAGTTCCTCCGGCGCGCAGCGGCCGCTGGCCAGTTGGACATTGAAGACGCCACCGCGGCGGCCGTGGACTTCCACTCGCTGTGCGCGGGGGAGCTCACCCGGCAGCTGCACCTGGGCGTCATCGACCGGCTCGACGACGAGACGCTCCAGGCCAACGTGGACCGCGCGGTGAGGACCTTCCTTCGCGCGTACGGGCGCAGGTAGCCCCCTCCTCCCCGGACAGAGCGTTGGGGTGACGGCCGCGCCGCGCTGCCACCTCCAGCCCCAGCACGAAGACGACGCCCTCACGGGTCCGGTGCGGGTGAGGACGGGGCCCTTGCGCACGCGCCGTGAAGGCGTTGCTTCAGGTAGGGAGCGGCTGGGATCCGGTGAAGCGCTCGTCGGGGCGGCAGTGACACTTCGGACTCCCGGGCGTTGGCTCTGGGTTGTCCGTGCCAGTTGCGGCGCCCACTGCAGTGGTCGGCACCCCGGGCTCGAGCCCTCCCTCTGAGCCGACGCCGAGCCTGAATTTCGCAAAAATGACGCAGTGAAAGGCCAGATTCGCCGGCGCAGGGGCTTTCACTGGGTACTTCTTGCGAACTTTCGACCAGGCGCATCGCGCTCATGGGGATCAGGCCGCGCGCTCCGCGTCCGCACCGCTGATTCGAGCAGGTGCAGAGGTCCTGGAGTCTCGAGATTCCGTCTCGCTCAGCAAGCCACTGTTGCTCCGCGCCAGTCGTGAGGCCGCCTCCTGGTCGTTGAACCAGAGAAAAGGCGTGCTCTTCTGGGGCTGGGCCATGGGTGCTTCTCCTTTCCGGGGGTCAGACGGCACCGGCCCGCCAGACTCATCGGAGCGCGGCGACGATGGCAAGGGCGGCGACGGTCGCGCTCGCCCGATGCCGCAACGTCCCAGAGGTCCCTGCCCATGTGGGGACCCGGTGGGTCAACCCACCGAAGCCCTGCCTCAGGCGGTCCTGGCCAGGGTCCGAAGCTGCGGCGCCTGGGCGACGAACTTCAGATCCGGGTGCTTCTCCTCGGCGTGCTGCAGGGCCCACTCGTCTCGGAAGAGGACCAGGTGCTGCCCGTCGCGGTCGCTGACGGTCTGGCGGTTGCCCTCCCAGTCGAAGCTCTTCGGATCCAGCGGACCGACGACCCAGCGGGCAATCTGGAACGGGAGCCGGTCGAGCAGGATGTTGGCGCCGTATTCGGCCTGCACGCGGTACTGGAGCACCTCGAACTGCAGCGCGCCCACCACGCCCACGATGGGATCCTTCATCCCCATGTGGAGCTGCTGGAAGATCTGGACCGTCCCCTCCTCCGCCAGCTGCTCCAGCCCCTTCTCCATCTGCTTTCTGCGCAGCGGATCCTTCGACCGGACGATGGCGAAGTGCTCCGGCGAGAAGCGCGGGACGCCTTCGAACTCCAGCTCCCTACCTTCCGCCAGGGTGTCTCCAATCCGGTACTGGCCCGGATCGAAGAGGCCAATCACGTCCCCCGGCCACGCGTCGTCAATGGCGGTGCGCTCGGACGCCATGAACTGCGTCGGCTTCGCCAGGCGCACCTCCTTGCCCAGCCGCGAGTGGTGCGCGCTCATCCCCTTGGTGTATCGGCCCGAGACCACGCGCAAGAACGCGATGCGGTCTCTGTGCGAGGGGTCCATGTTCGCCTGGATCTTGAAGATGAAGCCGGAGAACGCGGGCTCGGTGGGCTCGCGCGGGTCACCGGCGGTGGTCATCCGCGGCGTGGGCGGCGGCGCCAGCTCCAGGAACACGTCGAGGAACGGCCCCACGCCGAAGTTGGTCATGGCCGAGCCGAAGAACATGGGAGTGATCTGCCCGGTCGCGCACTTCTCGTGCGTGAACTCGTCCCCGCCGATGTCGAGCAGCTCAATCTCCTCGGCGAGCAGCTCCCGCTCCTTCTCGGAGAGCACGCTGCCAATCTCCGGCGAGTCGAGAGCGACGCTTCTGTCCTCGACCTCGGTCTCGCCGTGCCGGCCTTCGCCGCTGAAGACGTGGACCACCTTCTGGCGCCGGTCGTCCCAGTGGCGCC
>CAZQVZ010000513.1:0-3794 GCA_964596895.1 uncultured Myxococcaceae bacterium | reverse complement strand
ACTTCATCGCCATCCCCAAGCCCAACATGTACCAGTCGCTGCACACCACGGTGATTGGGCCCCTGGGCGAACGCATCGAGGTGCAGATCCGCACCGAGGAGATGCACCGCATCGCCGAGGAGGGCATCGCCGCGCACTGGGCCTACAAGGAGACGCGGCCGCAGGCGCTCAAGAAGGACGACGAGAAGTTCGCCTGGCTCCGGCAGCTCATGGAGTGGCAGCAGGACCTCAAGGACCCCAAGGAGTTCCTGGAGACGGTGAAGGTGGACCTCTTCACCGACGAGGTCTTCGTGTTCACGCCCAAAGGCGACGTGCGCAGCCTGCCGCGCGGGGCCACGCCGGTGGACTTCGCCTACGCCATCCACTCGGACGTGGGCTCGCGGTGCGTGGGCGCCAAGGTGAACGGGAAGATCGTCCCCCTGCGCTACAAGATGAAGAACGGGGACACGGTGGAGATCCTCACCAGCCCCAACGCGCACCCGTCCAAGGACTGGCTCACCTTCGTCAAGACGTCCCGCGCGCAGCAGAAGATCCGCGCGTGGATCAAGGCGCAGCAGCGCGAGAAGAGCATGCAGCTCGGGCGGGAGCTGGCGGACCGCGAGTTCCGCCGCTTCGGCCTCAACTTCAACAAGCTCCTCAAGACGGGGGAGCTGAAGACCTTCACGAACGAGCTCGGCTACCGGCAGGAGGAGGATCTGCTGGCGGCCATTGGCTACGGGAAGATCGCCCCCCACCAGCTCATCCACAAGCTCGTCCCGCCGGAGAAGCTGAACGAACCGAAGGCGGCGCAGCAGCAGACCAACGGCTCGGCGGTGATGAACGGGCTGTCCCGGATGACCGAGGCGGCGAAGAAGCTGGTGGGCCGCCAGAGCAAGTCCGGCGTCCAGATTGGCGGCGTGGACGACGTGCTGGTGCGCTTCGGCCGCTGCTGCAACCCGGTCCCTGGAGATCCCATCGCCGGGTTCATCACCCGCGGCCGCGGGGTCACCGTGCACACCATCGCCTGTGAGAAGGCGCTGGCCACGGACCCCGAGCGCCGGGTGGACGTGAACTGGGACGTGCGCGGAGACTTCAAGCGGCCAGTCACCTTGCGCATCCTCACCGCGGACAGGCCCGGGCTCCTGGCGGACATCTCCAACACCTTCAGCCGCAAGGGCGTGAACATCTCCCAGGCCAACTGCCGCTCCACCGGAGACGACCGCGCGGTGAACACCTTCGAGGTCACCATCTCGGACCTCAAGCAGCTCACCGACCTGATGCGCAGCATCGAAGGCCTGGGCGGCGTGTACTCGGTGGAGCGGATCTGACCTCGGTTTCGCGAAAGGTGACGTGAGATGGCGCGCAAGGTGCTGCACTCGGACGATGCCCCGAAGGCCATTGGCCCCTACTCGCAGGCGGTGCAGGTGGAGGCAGGAAGGCTCACCTTCCTCTCCGGGCAGATCCCGCTCGATCCGAAGACGATGCAGCTGGTGGAGGGGGACGTCGCCGCGCAGACCGAGCAGGTGATGAAGAACCTCGGGGCGGTCCTCGCCGCCGGCGGGCTGGACTTCTCCCACGTGGTCCGCTGCACCATCTTCCTCATGGACATGGCGGACTTCGGGCAGGTGAACGACGTCTACGCGCGCTACTTCAAGGAGGCGCCTCCGGCCCGGGCCACGGTGCAGGTGGCGGGGCTGCCGCGCGGGTGCCGGGTGGAGATAGACGCCATCGCGGTGTCGTGATGACCGCGGGCCGTCCCCTCGCGGCGCTGCTCGTCATCCTCCTCCTGCCGGCGCTGGCTTTGGGGCAGGGGACGGGCGAGGACTTCTCGCCGCCGCCCCTGGTGGACGCACCATCGGAGCAGAACGCGCAGCCGTCCGGGGAGGAGGTGCGGGAAGGGTACCTGCCGCAGGGCGCGCCCCAGGTCCCTTACCCCTATTCGCCCCACACGCCGCCTTCGCGCCCCGGTCCGGAGGTGGGGCTCATGGTCACCGAGTCCCTCTTCGGCATGCTCACCGCCGCCGGCACCGGGCTTCTGGGCTGGTACCTGCTGGTGAAACCCATGGCGCAGTCCGGCGTGGATCCCACGGTGGGCAACCTCATCTTCGGGCTCACCTTCGCCAGCGTCCCCATGGCGGTGGCGCAGACACAGGTGAACCTCGCCAACGGCAGCCGGCACTACCACTCCGAGAGCTGGCCTGCGTACCTCTCCGCGCTGGGCACGCAGGCGGCGGTGATTGGCTTGTACTACCTGCTGGGCGGCATCAACGGCGGCCCCGGCGCCGAACGGGTGCTGCTGGTGGGGACGGTGGTGGGGGTGCCCATCGCCACCATGGCGGTGATCAACCTCACCAAGCAGCCGCGAAGGCCGCTGCCGCAAAGACGCACCGGCGCGCTGGTGGGCCACGACCCGCAGCAGGGATGGGCGCTGTCGCTGCCACGTCCGAGCCCCCTGGCGCTGCGGACCGCGCGCGGCCTGACCGCCGGTGTGCTGCTGCCGCTCGCGCACGGCCGCTTCTGAACGGTGTCACTGTGGCGCGACACAGCCTGGGTCTGCGCGGGCGGTGCGCTGGGGGCGGGCGCGCGCTTTCTGGTCGCGTCCCTGGCCGCCCGGCTCTTCAGCCCGGACTTTCCGTGGGGGACCCTGGCGGTGAACGCGCTCGGGTCCTTTGGGATCGGCGTGGTGATGCAGCTTGCAGCCTCGGGGCAGGTGGGGCCGCCTGGGCGCCTGTTCCTCGCCGTGGGCGTGTTGGGCGGCTTCACCACCTTCTCCACGTTCTCCTACGAGACCCTGCGGCTGTGGCAGGCGGGGACGGCAGGCCTGGCGGTGGTGAACGCCGGGGGCCAGCTCATCCTGTGTCTGGGCGCGACGGCGCTGGGCCTGTGGGCAGGAAGGGCGCTGGGCTGAGGCCCCCGCGGAGTTCTCTGTCGCCCGCAACGGCGAAGGCCGCCGGCTCCCGAAGGGACCGACGGCCTCGCCAGACCTCAACGGCTGCGCGAAGCGAACGGCTACTTCTTCTTCATCTCTTCATCGATGATCGCCTTGAAGGCGGCCACCGGCTGCGCGCCAACGAGCTGGCGCCCGTTGATGAAGAACGTCGGGGTGCCGTTGGCGCCGAAGCCAGCGCCGGCCTGCGAGTCCGCCTGCACCTTGGCCGCGTACTTGTTGCTGTCGAGGTCCGCCTTGAACTTGTTCATGTCCAGACCGACCTCCTGGGCGATGCGCTCGAGCGCCCCGCGGTCACGCGCCTGCATGTCCGCGAAGAGCTTGTCGTGGTACTCCCAGAACTTGCCCTGGGCGTGCGCGGCCATGGAGGCCTCGTGGGCCTTCTTCTGCTCCGGCGGCGAGCCGCGCAGCTGGTGGCGGAAGACGATCCGCAGGTCCTTGCCGTAGTCCTTCTTGAGCTGCTCCAGGGTGGGGTTCACCCGGCTGCAGAACGGGCAGTAGAAGTCCGAGAACGCCACCAGGGTGACCTTCGCGTTCTTCGGCCCGTAGACAGGGGAGTCCGCCGGCACGTCCACGTTCTGGACCGCGGCCGGAGCGGGCGCCGCTGCCGGGCGGACCATGGCAGGCGCCGCGGCGGCGCCCACGGACAGGGCCTTCTCGTAGACGTCTGAGCGCCTGGTGCCGTCAGCCACCAGCTTCTTCGCCTTGGCCAGCTCCTCGTCGATGACCGCCTTGAACGCGGGGAACGGCTGCGCGCCTACGAACTGGCGGCCGTTGATGAAGAACGTCGGGGTGCCGTTGGCGCCGAAGCCGGCGCCGGCCTGCGAGTCCGCCTGCACCTTGGCCGCGTACTTGTTGCTGTCGAGGT
>CAZQVZ010000512.1:0-3796 GCA_964596895.1 uncultured Myxococcaceae bacterium | reverse complement strand
AGCGCGCGGGACGTGAAGGTGTTCCGCTTCTCCGTGGGCGCGGACGGGACCACCACCTACATCGACAACGCCGGCGAGCGGGAGAACGTCTACCCGCCGTCCCACGACTTCGAGTGGACCCCCACCGGCCGGGACCAGTTCGTCCGCGGCGCCCACCCCCACGTGAACATCCTCGACGAGGTGTTCGTGGAGTGCGTGGGCGGGGACCTCACCGTCAAGGTGGAGAACAACACCAGTGACGGGCAGGGCATCTATTCGGAGCCGGTGGAGGACAGAAGCCAGTCCCTGGACGACGCGCAGATCCACTACGCGAAGGTGGGCACGCTCATCCTCCTCAAGGTGCTGCCGTTCCGCGAGGAGACGTGGCGCTACCTCGTCTTCAACACCCGGGCGCGGAGCGTGGCGCGCATCGACGCCATTGGGCAGGCGTGCGTGCAGTTGCCGGAGGACCAGGGGCTCATCTTCCCCGGCGGCTATTACCTCCAGACCGGTGACTACAAGGTCTTCGACGCGGACCCCAACGGGCTGGTCATCAAGCGGGTGCGCAAGTCGCCCAACGGCGAGGACGTCCTCTACGTGTTCCACCGCCGCGAGGACGGGCACTACACGCTGCTCCCGTACAACCTCGTCCGGCGGGAGGTGGCCAACCCCATCCACTGCCACGGCTACAGCCTCTTCGACGACGGGAAGATGGTCTTCTTCCGGTCCACCAGCGACGAGCCCGCGCGCGTCCACCCGATGCAGGTGTGGCAGACGCCGTTCGTCTCGGCGGAGCACGCCGCGCAGACGACGCCCCAGGACGGCTCCTACCTCACCAAGGTGGGCAACGCGGACCTGGTCCGCGGCATCTCCGAGGCCTACACGCTCAAGCGGATGGCGGAGGCGCAGACGCCGTCTCGCCGCAGCTACGAAGACGTCATCGCCCACGCCACCCGGATGGTGGACGCGTACTTCTGGCTCGGCCACAAGGAGATTGGCCTCACCGCGCACGTGGAGGACGTGCGCCGCACCGCGGACCTGATCGTCGGGGAGTTCGAAAAGGTTCAGGCCCTGCGCAAGAAGGCGCAGGAGGTGGTCAAAGAGGCCGAAGCCGCCCAGCGGCTGATCGTGGAGGGGCTGCGGCCAGAAGGCCTCGAGTCGGTCGACGCGTTCATGGAGAAGCTGGCGGCGCTGCGGAACCAGCGCGGTCACCTGATCACCCTGCGCGAAGTCCGCTACGTGGACCTCGAGAAGCTCACCGCACTCGAAGAGGAGGTCTCCTCGAACTTCGACGCGGTCAGCGAGGCCTGCGTGCAGTTCCTCCTGGGCGCGGACGCGCTCGAGCCGCTCACCTCCAGGCTCGAGGAGCTGTTCGAGCAGGGCAAGAAGGTGGAGCGGAGCGTGGAGCTGGGGCCGCTCACCTGGGACCTGGAGAAGACCAGCCACGGGCTGGACGTGCTGGGCGAGGTCGTGGGGCAGCTTCAGGTCGGAGACCCGGTGGCCCGCGCCGCCATCCTCGAGCAGATCAGCGAGGTCTTCAGCCACCTCAACCGGGTGCGCGCGAGCCTTCTGGGCCGGCGCAAGGAGATCCTCAGCAGAGAGGGCCGCGCGGAGTTCGGCGCGCAGTTCAAGCTCCTGGGCCAGGGCATCGAGAGCGCCATTGGCCAGTGCGACTCTCCGGAGAAGTGCGACGAGCAGCTCTCGCGGCTGACCGTGCAGCTCGAGGAGCTCGAGGGCCGGTTCGGGGAGTTCGACGAGTTCATCGGTGACCTGGCGAAGAAGCGCGAGGAGCTCTACGAGGCCTTCGGCGCGAAGCGGCAGCAGCTCATGGATGAGCGGCAGCGCCGGGCCCAGAGCCTCTTCGGCGCCGCCGAGCGGATCTTGCAGGGCGTGGCGCGCCGGGCCGACGGCTTCAAGACCGAAGACGAGCTCAACGCCTACTTCGCCTCCGACGCGATGGTGCACAAGGCGCGGCAGATCTCCGAGCAGCTGCTCGCGCTCGGGGACTCGGTGCGCGCGGACGAGCTGCAGTCAAAGCTCAAGCAGGCGAAGCAGGACGCAGCGCGTGTGCTGCGGGACAAGAAGGACCTGTTCGAGGACGGGCAGGCGGTCATCAAGCTCGGTTCACACCGCTTCAACGTGAACACGCAGGCGCTGGAGCTGACCGTGGTCCCGCGGGACGGGGGCCTTGCGCTCCACCTCACCGGCACCGACTTCTTCGAGCCCATCGACGACCCGGCGTTGGCGTCCAGCAAGGCGTACTGGGACCAGCACCTCGTCTCCGAGACGCCGGAGGTGTACCGGGCGGAGTACCTCGCGGCGTCGATGCTCTTCGACGCGGAGGAGGGCGCAGGGGGCCTCACCCTGCCGAAGCTGCGAGAGGCGCACCTGGCCGGCGAGGCCGCGGTGCTCGCGCAGGTCCGCGGGTATGCGCAGGACCGCTACGACGAAGGCTACGAGCGCGGCGTCCACGACCACGACGCGGCGAAGCTGCTCGAAGGGCTCCTCGCCTTGCGAGACGGCGCGGGGCTCCTGCGGTTTGCGCCCACCGCGCGCGCGCAGGCGCAGCTCATCTGGGCCTTCTTCGCGGGGGACGACGCGGCGAAGGCCTCCTGGCACCGCCGGGCGGTGAGCCTGGGGCGGCTGCGGGACTCCCTGCAGCGGGCCACCGCGCTCTCGGGGCTCGCTGCCGAACTGGCCGCGCCCCTGCGGGCGTTCTGCGAGGTGATGCGGCTCTCCTGCTCGGAGGAGGAGGCGAAGCTCGCCGCGCGGTACCTGGTGGAGGAGCTGGTCTCCGAAGAGCCGCGCTTCGTCACCGCGCAGGCGTCGGTGGCGCTCGCGGACGCGTTCTTCGCCCACCTGGACCGCAAGGGCTCCCGCCGCGAGTTCGACGAGGACCTGCGGCTCCTGAACGGCCGGCTGCCGGAGAAGGTCGCGCTGGTGACCGACTGGCTCCAGGGCTTCGTGGCCGCGCCGCAGGTGCGCATGGACCCGGCCGGCGCCGCGGGCCCGGGCGCCGCGGAAGGTGAGCGGCACGTCCTGCCGGAGGCGGTGAGCGTGATCCTCACCGGGCCCGCTTTCGCCCGGGAGCCCTCGAGCGCGAAGGTCGCGGCCGAGGTCTCGGGGCTCCTCGGCCAGCACCCGCGGCTCCGCGACGGCAGGCTGGGGCTGTCCGTGGACGAGTTCTCGGAGCGGCTCTTCGGCTTCCGCCACGCGCGGGTGCCGGGCTTCCGCGCCTTCCGGGCGGGGCTCCGGGAGCTATTGGAGCGGGAGCGCCGGAGGCTGCGGCTGGAGGAGATGCAGCCGAAGATCCTCTCCAGCTTCGTGCGCAACCGCCTGATCGGCGAGGTGTACCTGCCGCTCATCGGTCAGAACTTCGCCAAGCAGCTGGGCGCGGCGGGGGACACCAGGCGCACCGACCGGATGGGCCTGCTGCTCGTCATCTCGCCACCTGGCTACGGCAAGACCACGCTCATCGAGTACGTGGCGGCGCGGCTGGGCCTGGTGTTCGTGAAGGTGAACGGGCCGGCGCTGGGGCACGACGTGACGTCCCTGGATCCTGCTGAAGCGCCCAACGCGGCGGCCCGGCAGGAGGTGGAGCGGATCAACCTCGCGTTCGAGATGGGGAACAACGTGCTCCTCTACCTCGACGACATCCAGCACACCTCGCCGGAGCTCTTGCAGAAGTTCATCTCGCTGTGCGACGGGCAGCGGCGCGTGGAGGGCGTGTGGCGCGGGCGCAGCCGCACCTATGACCTGCGCGGGAAGAAGTTCGCGGTGGTGATGGCGGGCAACCCGTACACCGAGACCGGCGAGC
>CAZQVZ010000511.1:0-3821 GCA_964596895.1 uncultured Myxococcaceae bacterium | reverse complement strand
CCGGCTTGCCCTCCTTGGCGCAGTAGTACTCGGTGATGAGGCCGATCAGCGTGCCGGCCACGAGGCCCGCGACGACCGCCCAGAAGACGCCCATCGCCGTGGAGGTGTCCGAGCCCACTGTGGTCACGTCCTCGATGGTGAACTCCGCCGGCAGCATCCAGCGGATGAGGAAGAACGCGCCGAGCGTGGTCAGCAGCGTCGCGCCGATGGTGCCGGTGTGCAGCGCCGTGGCCGGGTTGCCGCCCTCCTTCACGCGCACGAAGAACGTCGCGACGATGGACATCACGATGCCGAGCGCGGCGATGACCAGCGGCAGGAGCACCGCGTTGAAGATCATCCCGCCGCCCACGAACGTCATCGCGGTGCCGAGGATCATCGCGCCGACGATGGCGCCGATGTACGACTCGAAGAGGTCCGCGCCCATGCCGGCCACGTCGCCCACGTTGTCGCCCACGTTGTCGGCGATGACCGCCGGGTTGCGCGGGTCGTCCTCGGGGATGCCAGCCTCCACCTTGCCCACCAGGTCCGCGCCGACGTCCGCGGCCTTGGTGTAGATGCCGCCGCCCACGCGCGCGAACAGCGCGATGGAGGAGGCGCCCAGCGAGAAGCCGGACACCACCGTCAACACCCGGCTCAGCCCGGCGGTGGTCTCGGTCTCGAAGCCGCCGAGCATCGGGTAGAGCATGAACAGCGATCCAAGGCCGAGCAGGCCCAGCCCGACGACCGAGAGGCCCATCACCGCGCCGCCGCGGAAGGACACCGCGAGCGCGTGGGTGAGGCCGGTCCGCGCCGCCGCGGTGGTCCGGATGTTGGAGAGCGTGGCCACCTTCATGCCGAAGAAGCCGGCCAGGCCGGAGCACACCGAGCCCACGACGAAGGACACCGCGACCAGCGGGCTGGAGGCAGGGTCACTCCAGTAGGCCACGGCGAGCAGCACCGCAACGATGACCACGAAGATGGAGAGGACCGTGTACTCGCGGCGAAGGAACGCCATGGCGCCTTCGCTGATGGCCTTGCCAATGGTGACCATCTCCGGCGTGCCGGTGTCCTGCTTCTTGATCCACTGGGTGAAGATGAAGGCGGCGATGAGGGCCAGAGCCCCTGCCCCCGGTGCGACCCAACCGAGCATCTGCGGATCCATTTGTAGGAAGCTCCAGTAGTTACGTGGCTAACGAGCGCGCGCGCTTTAGCGCACATGGCCCCTTGCGGCCAGAAAAACCGCTCCCGGTGTAAGGAGGGGGCATGGCGGACCCGGCAGGATCTCTGGAGGTGGAGCGCAAGTACCTGCTCACGGGGATGCCACCCCACGCCCGGAGCGGCCGGAAGCGGGTGATTCGGCAGGGCTACATCCCCGGCCAGAAGCTCCAGGAGCGCCTGCGTGAGGTCACCGAGCCCGACGGCTCCATGCGCTGCTTCCGCACGGTCAAGCTCGGCCGCGGCGTCTCCCGCCTCGAGGTGGAGGAGGAGACGCCGCACGCCCTCTTCGAGCGGATGTGGCCGCTCACCGAAGGCGCCAGGCTGGAGAAGACCCGCTGGGTGGTCGAAGACGGCGGCGTCGTCTGGGAGGTGGACGAGTTCACCGACAGGGACCTGGTGCTCGCAGAGGTGGAGCTCGGCTCGGCGGACGAGGAGGTGACGTTCCCCGAGTGGCTTCGGCCGTATGTCGTCCGCGAGGTGACGGAGGAAGACGCCTACGTGAACCTCCGGCTCGCCCGGTAGGCAGGCGGACGGACAGGCGACGGCGGCCGTGGGCGGTGGCCGTGCGCACATGAGACGGCGTGAATGCGCCACTCTCGAAGACCCTGCAGAACGCGACCGGACGGACCCTCGAGCCCGGCCACCGCGTCGACCTCGTGAACAACGGGGAGGTGTTCGACGCGCTGGAGGCGCTCATCCGCGAGGCGCGGGTGAGCATCCACCTGGTCATCTACATCTGGAAGCCGGGGCGGGCCTCGGACCGGGTGCTGGACGCGCTCGCCGAAAGGCGGAGGGCGGGCGTGCCCGTGCGCATCGTGGTGGACCGGGTGGGCAGCCGCGGTGGGTTCACCGGGGAGGTGATGCCCAGGCTTCAGGCGCTCGGCTGCGAGGTGAGGCTCTATCAGCACCCCCTGCGGGCCGCGCCCGGCCGGGTGCTGGCGCGCAACCACCGGAAGCTGGTGGTGGTGGATGGGCAGAAGGGGCTCGTCGGCGGCTTCTGCATCTGGGACTTGTTCCTCGGGGACGGGAGGAACAAGGAGGCGTGGCGAGACACCAACCTTCGCCTCGAAGGGCCCGGCGTGCGCTACCTCCAGGAGGCGTTCCTCGAGAACTGGCACGACGCCGGGGGGGAGCTGCCGCCTTTGTCTGAATTGCCCTGGCCGAAGGCGTTGGCAGAGGAGGGCGCGGTGCCCCACGACGGCGCGGCGCGTGTTCCGGTGGGCGTGGTGCACTCCAGCGCGCGGCAGAAGGACCCCACCGTGGCGCGGGGATTGTGGCGGACGGTGCTGGAGGCGCCGAAGGCGCGGCTGTGGATTGCTTCGGCGTACTTCGCGCCGGAGCCTGAGCTCCTGTCGCTCTTGTGCGCGCGCGCCCAGGAGGGCGTGGATGTGCGGGTGCTGGTGCCGGGCCCCATTCACGATGTGCCCCCCATCCGCGAGGCCGGGCGCGCGGTGTACCCGGCGCTCCTGCGCGCGGGGGTGCGCGTGTACGAGTACCAGGCGTCGATGATGCACGCGAAGACCGCGCTGGTGGATGACGGGTGGTCCGTCGTGGGCTCGGTGAACCTCGAGCCGAACGCAGTGAACCTGCTCGAGGAGAACGCCGCGGTCGTCTGGAGCGAGCCGCTCGCCGCGCAGATGGCCAGGGACTTCGAGGCTGATCTCGCCTTCGCGCAGGAGCTCACGGCGGAGACGGTGCCGAGGTCCCTGGCGCATCCCGCGCGGAACGTGCTCCTGCGCGGCTGGACGAAGGTGGCGAGGTGGGCCGGAAGAAGGGCGGGGGCGCGGCTGGATCCGGTGGGGAGCTGAGGTCGAGGTCAGGGTGACGCAGGCCGGACGCTGGTGAGCTTGCGCAGCTGCCCGTCGAGGATGCCGGGGGCGAAACGGCGCGCCCAGTACATGAGGCCCGCCTGCCCGACGCGGATCTCGTCGTCGCCTCGCTCGAGGCCCTTGAGCGTGTGGGCCACGAACTGCTCCGCGGTCATCACCTCCACGCCGAACAGCCCATTCTTCTGCGATTCGAAGCGGCCAGTGCTCATCGCCGTCTCCACCGTGGGCGGGATGAGCTCCACCACCTTCACGTTCGACCCGTGGAGCTGCATGCGCAGCGCAGCGGTGTACGCGTGCAGCGCGGCCTTGGTCGCGCCGTAGATGGATGCGTCCGGCATGGCGCCGTAGATGACGCCTGAGGTGACGTTGACCACCGCCGCGGACGGGCGTGTACGCAGGTGGGGCAGCAGGAGCGCCGTCAGCCGCACCGGGCCGGAGAAGTTGGTCGCCACTTCGGTTACACGCGGGTTCTCGGTGGGTCAAGCCGGGCACCGTCCCTGGTTCATCGGGTTGGACGCCTGGGCGCCGGGTCGCCGCTCCTCCTCCTTGCCGGAGCACCCCGGCGGTTCGGGGGCGAACCTGCTGCCGCGAGAGGGGTCACGCGCCTCGGGGCGGCTGGTAGGGAGGGGTCGTGGGACTGACGCTCCCTGTGGCCAACTCCATCACGCCCTTCCCCCCCTCTCCCGCTGGGAGAGCGCCGGGGTGAGGGGCCGCGCGCTGAACCTCAATGGAGCTGATTTGTCCGCCGTCGCTCCCGCTCGCCCCGCACCTCCATGATGGAGGTGATTGGTCCGC
>CAZQVZ010000510.1:0-3832 GCA_964596895.1 uncultured Myxococcaceae bacterium | reverse complement strand
AGGGCCGTCCGGCCGCTCGGGGCGAGGGCCCATGGGTGGGGGAGCAGGGACACCCGGCTTCAGTGCCCACTCCCGCACTTCCAGAATGGAAGTGACGGGGGCCGCCGTCGTCACTGCAACTCCCGGGGTCCTGGCTCCGCATCGGTGCGGACCTGCAGACCGGGCCTGGCGGAGTCCTCGCACTTCCAGAATGGAAGTGACCGCATGAAGCCCGCGCCGAAGACGACCTCCGCCTCGTAGAGATTGTGGGTGCGGCAGCGGAGGCTGAGGTTCTCTTCAGCCGCAGGACCCCCGCGCGCATGTGGGTCCTTGTGGTGGACCTCCACCTGCCAGGTCGAGTCGCAGCGCCTGCCGCTCTCGCTCACGAACGCGCACCGTCCGCCGTCGCGACTCCAGACCGCCCGTCGCACCGCTGCGGGGATGTATCGCGACGGCGAGGGCCTCTCCGACTTCGCCCGGTCGGCCGTCGAGGTCGCAGTCGATGTCGATGTCGAGGGCGCTCCGGTGGCGTCCGGGTTTTCGCTGGCGCGCTTGCGCGGGCTCGAAGGGGGCGGTGTCTCGGCGGCGGGTGCGGTTGCGACCGAGCGCGGCTCAGTCTCTGCGGACGTTCCGCACTTGCGCGTCGCGCCTGCGCGGCGGCGTTGGAGCGTCTCCAGGGTGATGCGGAAGCACTCGCGCATGACGGCTTCGAAGTCACCATGGGGGACCTTGTGGCTGAGGGCGGCCTTGACCTCCTCGAAGTCGGCGACGAACGCGTGACCCACGCGCATCCGGACCGCGAAGTACCTCGCGCTGGTGGGCTCAATCTCCATCCTCGACTCGAGAGGCATCGAGACCGGCGGGACGCTGCTGAACAGTGGCGTCGTCGTTGAGGCCGGAGCTGCTGCGCCCGGGTTCGAGCAGGGAGCGGACGCAGGCGAGATGGGAGCGGTCGGTGCGACCGGGCCAGCGGGAGGAGCAGTTGCAGGGGAGTTGTCGGGCGCGAGGTTCAACGCTGGCGTCACGGGAGGTGCGGCTGGGGTGGCGAGCGCGGGCACCTTGCGGATGCCGTCCGAGACGTCGGGCTTCGGGTTGAGGGTGGCGGCGAGGACCTGCACGTCGCGCTCGGTGCCGTGGGTCGCACGTTCGAGGAGGTCCAGGTGGTTCTCCTCCGTGAGCACCTCGCGCAGGGTGCTGACGCGGGTGAGGCTGAGGCGGCCGTCGAGAAGGAACTGCGCGATGGCGGGGAACCGGCGCATCAGTCGAGCAGCCGTGTAGCGCCGGTAGGCCGAGGCGTCCGAGAGGCGCAGGTGGTCCCGGCAGTAGGCATAGAGGGACGGATAGCCCTGGGCGAGAAAGAGGCGGCGCTCGTCCAGTTCGCCGAGGTGGCGGAGGAAGGCGACGACGACCTCGCGCTCGTGACCCAGTAGCGAGGCCAGGGTGCGGGTGAGTGCGTCGTCATCGAGTGCGGCGGGCGGCTGGTCGTGCTCGAGCATGACTTCATCGCTACCACGGGTTTTTCGAGGGCCATTCGAGGCCTCTGGCAGGCCCGTGGTGGCGCGAAGGCGAAGGCGGATCGACGGAGGCGCGGGCGGGTGCGAGTTCGCGCGAGGAGGGCCCGCCAACGCGCGCGTGAAGCGATGTTTCGGGAGGGGGTCTGCGCTCAAGCCGTATCGAGGCGAAAGCGTGTCAAGCACAAACGACAAAGCGTCAGTCACTGCACATGGCTTGCCTATTCTCGCGCGCACCGTGGTCCTGCCCTCGCGTTGCGGGTGCCCGACCCTCACCACTTCCACGCTGGAAGTGCGGGAGCCGGAGGCCGCCGCGTCGTCAGCGCCCCTTCCACGCTGGAAGTGCAGAGGACCGCCAACCCCACTCCTGGTCCCCACCTGCCCCGCCCCGCAGTGCCGCCCAGCGCGCGCACAAGGGGGCCCTCGAGAAGGGCAGGGCTCGGAACTCTCCACCCCAAACGCGCGAGAAGTGAATGCGCCCCGCCACAGCCCGTACACTGAGGGGCGTGAAGCTCCCATCCATCATCCTCGTCGCCGGGCTCCTGTTCGCAGGGGTGCGCAGCGCCCACGCGGCGTGCGAGTCCGACGGCATCGTCCTCTTCCCGAGGCCTGGCGCGGTCATCCCCATCAACGCCGCCTTCATCCTCGAAGGGCGGGGCGCGGAGGTGGAGCGGGTGGAGGCGTTGGTGGGCAAGACCCTGCACCTCCAATCGGCCGGAGGCGAATCTGTCCCCGTGGAGGTCCGCCGCGGCTGGAAGAGCGAGATGGCGCGGGTCGCGGTGCGGCTGCAGGTGAAGGGGAAGCTCGCCGCGCAGGACCGCTACACGCTGCAGCTGGACGAGGTCCTCCCCGGCTATCGCAACCTGGACCGCCGCGCCGCGCAGACCCCTTCCTGGTTCACCGGCCCCGGCCCGGACACGAAGAAGCCGCAGTGGCAGCGGGCGCCGGCGGTGGCCGAAGGGCGGCACGCGGTGGTGGACGGCGGGCTCATCCGCGAATTGCGGCTGTCCGCGCCCATGAAGGACGAGAGCCCCACCTGGGTGGTGGTGACGATGCGCCGGGCGCTGGGGCCCAAGCAGACCCAGACCTACTTCGCGCCGGTGGACGGCGGCATGGCCACGCTCGGGCACGACGGCTGTTCCGGCGGGTTCGTCTTCGAGGACGGCCGGGCCTACACCGCGCGGGTGGAGGGCTACGACGTCGCCGGCAACGCGGTGACCGCGCCGAAGCCTCTGCAGTTCCACGCGCCGCGTCCTCCGCGTAAACCGCGTCCATGACTCCGCTCAAGCAGCGCTTCGAACGCTTCATCCACACGCTCCAGGACGACATCTGCGTGGCGCTGGAGGCGCTCGACGGCAGCGCCCGTTTCCGCGAGGACCTCTGGGAGCGCGAGGGCGGCGGCGGTGGCAAGACGCGGGTTCTCGAAGAGGGCGCGGTCTTCGAGAAGGCGGGGGTGAACACCTCGGTGGTGTACGGGGAGCTCGACGAGGCCATCGCCAGAAAGCTCCCGGGAGAGGGCCGGCGCTTCTACGCCGCCGGCATCTCCCTGGTGCTCCACCCCCGGAGCCCGTTGGTGCCCACGGTGCACGCCAACTTCCGGCACCTCGAGCGCGGCGAAGGAGAGGGCGCGCGGCGCTGGTTCGGCGGGGGTGCGGACCTCACGCCGTACTACCTCTTCGACGAGGACGCGCAGCACTTCCACCAGACCCTGAAAGCGGCGTGTGACCGCCACGGCGAAGACCGCTACCCGCGCTTCAAGAAGTGGTGCGACGACTACTTCTTCCTCCCGCACCGCGGCGAGACGCGCGGGGTGGGCGGGCTCTTCTTCGACAACCTCACCGGGGACGGGGACCTCGAGCGGGAGCTCTCGTTCGTGGAGGCGGTGGGCAGCGCGTTCCTCCCCGCCTACCTCCCCATCGCCTCTCGCCGGAGCACGCGCGAGTGGACGTCCGAGGAGCGGGGCTGGCAGGAGATCCGCCGTGGGCGCTACGTGGAGTTCAACCTCGTCTACGACCGGGGCACCACCTTCGGGCTGGAGACGAAGGGCAGAGTGGAGTCCATCCTGATGTCGCTGCCGCCGCGGGTCCGCTGGGTCTACGACCACCAGCCAGTGCCCGGCAGCGAAGAGGCGCGGTTGGTGGAGGTGTTGAAGCACCCGCGCGACTGGGCGTAGGGCGGGAACCTTGAACTCGCGGCTGCGTCGGCTACTGTCCGGCGCACCTTGGACGACCTCACGCTCGTCAAACGCGTCCGCACCGGAGACCAGCGGGCGTTCCGCACGCTCGTGGAGCGCTACCAGCGCAAGGTCTACGCCGTCGCGCTCGGCATGCTGAAGGACAAGG
>CAZQVZ010000509.1:0-3836 GCA_964596895.1 uncultured Myxococcaceae bacterium | reverse complement strand
CTCGGGGGTGGTGGGGCCTGCCGCTCCGAACAGCACCTCTGGCCGCGGACCCTTCGCGGTCAGCGTCACGCTCCCGCAGGACGCCACCACGTCGCTGTACGCCCGGGTGACGGACGTCGCCGGCAACCAGACGAGCTGCGTGTCGGTGGGGCCCTCCCACGTGACCAACAGCGTGGTGGGCTGGGAGGACGACCAGGCCGTGGCGCCGGGTCAGGACGGCTATCAGCCGGCGGTGTTGGCCTCCCCGGTCGGCGGTTCGGTCCTCTTCGCGCGGCACCACGGCAGCGACACCACGATGATGTCGGTGGACCTCACCGCCGGGTCTTTCGGGACGCCCACCGCGCTCGGGCCCGCGGGGACGCACGTCATGGACGCGGTGCGGCTCGCGCAGGATGACGCCGGCAACCAGTACGCGGTGTGGACGCAGGACGGCCCCGGCCCCGCCACCTCCGCGGAGGTGTTCGCTGCGGTCCGCCCTGCGGGCGGCGCCTGGGGCGCGCCGTTCTCGTTCGGGGTGGGCACGCTCGAGCCGGACCTCGCCGCGGGCGGCTCCGAAGTCGTCGCCGTGTACCGCGCGCAGGTGAGCAGCACCGAGTCGCAGATCCACGCGCGAAGGTTCGTCTCGGGCGCCTGGGAACCCGCCGTCCGGGTGGACACCTCCACGAACCCCGGCTACGCGCCGAAGGTGGCCGTCACCAGCAGCGGCGAGGCGCTCGTCCTCTTCACCGAGCAGCAGGGCTCCTCCAGCAGCCCCTTCTACGTCCTCCTGTCCGCCCGGTTCTCCGGCGGCAGCTGGCAGCCGCCAGGGCAGCGCTCCACGAACCGCATCGTCTACGGCGAATACGACGTCCAGGCGTCGCTGCCCGGCCGCGCGGTGGCCTCCTGGCTCGAGGCCACGAGCGCCTCCACCACGCTCTACTTCCGCCCGCGCGCCTCGCGGTACACGGGCAGCGCCTTTGGCACGCCCTTCACCGCCGGCCTGACCACGGTGCAGGGAAAGCAGCTGGGGCTCGCCGTGAACGCCCAGGACCAGGTGATGGTCGTCGCCTCCCATGGGACCGGCAACGTGCTCGGCTACGCCTGGGCCACGACCACCTCCTTCAGCTCCTTCTCGAACGTCTCGAGCACCGCGTCCCATGCGTCGAGCAGCAGCTTCAAGGTCGCGATGACGCCCGCCGGAGTGACCACCGCGGTGTGGGTGGCGCCGAACCGGATGGAGACCGGGGATGGGCTGTGGTTCAGCACCTCGCAGAACGGGGGCCTCTGGCAGGCCCCGAAGTTGTTGGCGCTGAACATCGACCCTGCCGATACGTTCGACCTCTCCGTGCAGGACGGCCACACAGTGGTCATCTGGTCCGAGACGTCCTCCACCGGGACGCGAGAGCTGCGCAGCCGCGCCATGCGCTGATTCGCAGCAGGAGGTCTTGCAGTCATGCGACGTGCGCTCGTGCTGGGAGTGGTGCTGGCCGCAGGCACGACCTTCGCGCAGGGCGTGCGGTTGGAGGTGGACGTGCAGGGCGTCCGCTCTGACGAAGGCCAGGTGCGCTGCAGCCTGTTCGCCTCCGCCGCAGGGTTCCCCGGAGCGCAGGCAGCAGCAAAGGCCACAACGGCGAACGCTCCGAAGGGCGGGGCCGCCACCTGCACCTTCAACGACGTGGCCCCGGGCGACTACGCGGTGGCGGTGTTCCATGACGAGAACGACAACGGCACCCTGGACACCGCCTTCCTCGGCATCCCGGAGGAGGGCGTGGGCTACTCCAGGACGCCGCCGAAGCGCGGCCCGCCGCCGACGTTCGACGCGGCGAAGGTGAAGGTGGCAGCGGACAGCACGAAGCAGACCGTGACGCTTCAGTACTGAGCGCGAGGTTCGCGCCTCCTCCTGCCCAGCGCTGCGAGCACCAGCGCGGCCGCCGCGGAGAACCGCGCCCCACCGCCCGGCGCCACTGGCGGCGGCGCCACCACCTCTGCCGGTGTCACCGTCACCTTCGGCGTGGACATGACGGAGACCTCCAGCTCGGAGGTCGCGGTCTGGCCCCCAGCGTCTTCGACGGTGACGCGGAAGACGTCGTCCCCAGGCTGGGTGAAGGTGACCCAGGAGGCCACGTCGCCTGGGCCCGTCAGCTTCGACCAGGTGTAGCGGAGCGCTGGCTCGCCGCCGTCATCCGGGCCCGTCACCGTGAGCGTCACCGTCTTGCCGGTCACGGGGCAGTGCAGCAACGGTGTGCGAGGCGGGGGCACGAGGCCGCTCCACCTCATGCCAACTCGCACGTCATCTCCGCCATCGTGTAGCGGAAGCCGACCTTCACGAAGAGCCTCTGCGCGGTCTCGTTGGAGGTGGCGCTCATGAGGATGACCCGCGGGGCGCCGCGGGCCCGGAAGGCGTCTTTCACCGCCTCGCAGAGCAGCAGGCCTGCGCCGGTGCGGCGGTGGGCGTCGTCCACCCAGAGGTCATAGAGCAGCGCGCACGGGTCGCGCAGCGCGTTCCAGTCCCGCCCCTCCAGCCGCCCGTAGGCGTAGCCCACCACCTCACCGCCGTCCGCCTCCGCCACCAGCACCACCGCCTTCGGCTTCACCAGCTCGCCGCCGAGCCACTCGGCGTAGCCCCCCTCCACGTCACCTTTGGGAGCGATGAAGCGCTGGGGGTCGAACGCGTGATGCAAGCGCAGGAGCGCCGCGCCCATCCTGCCGAGCGCGGGCGCATCCTCCTTCGTGGCGGGGCGGACCTTCACCACCGGCCTCCTACTCGCAGCTCTCGAAGGTGACCTGCGTGTCGGCCCGCTCGGTGACGCCGGTGCCCTTCGGCACCTCCACCGCGAAGTACGGGCGGGTGATGGTCTGCTGGGTGAAGCAGTCCTCCCCGGGCCGGGTGAGCTTGCCGTAGGTGACGACCTCGCAAGCGTCGGCCTGCACGTCCACCAGCTCCAGCGTGTTGCCGAAGCTCAGGCAGACGCAGCTGTAGGTGACGATGACGTCGGCCAGGTTCCAGTTCACCGTGGGCGGCGGCTCCTGAAGCTCGTTGGCGTAGAAGGCCTCGAGCTCTCCCTGGTCGGTCAGGCGCACCGTGCGGATCTCCTCGCAGCCATTGGCGCTGCAGGTGGACCAGTCCAGCGGGATGGCGATGCCCTGGCCCCTGACGGCGTACGCCGGCTGGCCCTGGTCGCCGCAGGTGCCACCATCTGGCAGGTCGGTGCCGCCGTCGGGATCGCCGGCGCCGGCGTCTGGATCCCCATGGCCTGCGTCCGGGTGCTCGTGCCCCGCGTCCGGGTCCTGGTGGCCCGCGTCCGGATCGCCGTTGCCGCCGTCCGCGGTCACGCCGGCGTCGCCACCGGCGTGGTGGCCGGCGTCGGGCATGTGTCCCGCGTCGTGCACGTCGTCCGTCTTCTTCCCCCCGCACGCGACCAACACCACCGCCGCTGCGACCGCCGCGCCGTACAGCGCGAGCACTCTGGCCATGCTGTTCATGCTGCCTCCCGGTACGCGCCTGCCCGCCGTGCTGGCGGCCGCGCGTGCGGCGAATGGAGCCACAAGGCTCTCACCGTCGTCATTAACGGAAATCTGAGGGGGGAATGTGCTAGCGAGCGGGCCCTGTTCTATCGGTTTCACCCAAGGAAAACCCCCGTACATGACTTTTGAAAAGCTGGGCCTGAGCCCGACCCTCCTCGAGGCGGTCGCGGCCGAGGGCTACACCACCCCCACGCCCATCCAGCAGCAGGCCATCCCCTACGTGCTCGAAGGCCGAGACGTGCTGGGGCTCGCGCAGACCGGCACCGGCAAGACCGCGGCCTTCGCCCTCCCCACGCTGCAGCGGCTCTCCGCCCAGGCTCCCGCCGCGCGCC
>CAZQVZ010000508.1:0-3858 GCA_964596895.1 uncultured Myxococcaceae bacterium | reverse complement strand
GCCGTGGATGCCGAACTCCAGTGCCACGTAGCGGGTGTTGGTAACCACGAAGTCGTAGACCGCCTGCACCACCGCGCGCTCGTCCTTGCGGTCCACGCCCGCGAGCACGCCGTCCACCGTCTTGCGCAAGTCGTCGTTGGGGACCAACTGGTCGCGCACCAGGCCCCACCAGTACCGGCCCACCTGGTCCCAGGTCTCGTAGGTGGAGACGTGCAGGGTGGTGGCCACCTCCGCCCAGCCCGGCATGGACGGCTCGGGGATGATGCGCGCCACCTCGTCGGCGCTGAAGCGGTAGAGCGTGCGGCCCGCTTCGCCCGTGTCCGCCACCTCTGCCTTCACCCGGCCCTGGATGGCGTCGCGGTTCCAGTGCAGCGGCCGCGCTTCGGGCATGTCCACGAGGTAGCGCCAGCGCAGCTTCGGCGCCACCGTCTGCACGTGCTCGACCGCGCCCCAGTAGTCGGAGAGCAGGTTCTCTCGCGCGGTGTCCTCGAGCCGGTAGCGGATCTCCAGCACGTCGCCCGGCGCGAGTGCGGGGAAGGAGAGCTCGCGCGCGCGGGCGTCGTAGTACATGCCCGTCCACGGCTCGTTGATGTGCCGGTCGTGGTCCCCGTAGCTCTCCACCACCGAGCCGTCCGGCCGGGTGATGCGCACCCGCAGCAGCTGCACCTCTTCGCGCGCCGGCGCCCAGGTGATGGGGAAGACCCGGAACGCGTCCGCGCCCCGCTGGGTGAAGACCTTCACCGCCATCTGGTGGAAGCGCGAAGACTGACCCGAGGCCTGCACGCGCACGTGGGTGAGGTCCACGAGGTACACCGCGTCTTCGCCCTTCGCGAACGCCTCGGCCTCGGCGATGAGCGGCAGCACGTCCACCGCGTGCTGTGTGCCCCACGAGGCGCCGTTGCCGAGAAGCGCGCGCAGCGCCTCGCGCAGCGGAGGGTTCTGAGGCCGCAGGGCCAGCGCCCGCTCGATGGCGGCCACCGCGTCCTCGCGCGCGCCAGCGTGCAGCAGCGCCCGGCCTTCGCGCTCGTGGTAGTCGGGCTCGTCCGGACAGGCCTCGCGCAGCTCGGCGAAGAGGCGGCGTGCGTCGTGGAGCCGCTCGTTGGCAGCGTATAGCTCCGCCAGCCGCAGACGCGCCCCGTTGTCCGACGGCCCAAGGCGCAGCCCGGCCAACAGCTCCCGCGCGGCCTCGTCCACCCGCCCTTGATCGACGAGCAGGGACACCAGCTCGCTGCGCGCCGACGCGTCGTCATGCCGGAGCCCGAGCGCCGCCCGCAGCCTTGCGATGGCCACTGGCTGCCGGTCCAGCCGCCGCGCAATCCGGGCCGCCTCCCGCGCCACCGGCGGCAGCTGCGAGGACCTCCGGAAGGCCGTCTCCACCGTCTCGACCGCGCGGGGGAAGTCGCCCAGGAGGTCCCAGGCGCGCGCCCCCACGAGCTGCGCCTGCGCAAACCGCGGGTAGGCCTTCACCAGCGGACGGGCCACCAGGAGCGCCTGGGCGGGCCGGCCGCGGTCGAGGTGATGCTCTGCGAGGGCCAACAGCGCCAGCGGGTGAGCGGGTGCGGCAGCCAGCGCGCGCTCCACGAAGCGCCGCGAGAGGTTGTGGTCCTCCGTGTGCAGCTTCGCCGCGAGCAACTGCAGCGACACGTCTTCCGGTGCGAGGAGCGCCGCGCGCTCTGCCTCCACCACGTCCTGCCGGGTGCGCTCGTCGAAGGCGCGGGTGGCGTGGAGGACGCGCGCGAGGTCTGCACGCAGGGCCGCGTCGTCCGGGCGCCGCGCCACCTCCGCTGCGAGCAGGGAGGTCAAGGTGGGCAGCCGCTGCGGCTGGGCAGAGGGGCCGCGCGGCAGCGGCGGCAGCGTGGGGCCATCCGGGAAGGAGGGCGCCGCTGCCGGGCCGGCCTGTGGCGGCTGGTGGCGCAGGAAGAAGCCCAGCGGGCCCTGCTCCTGGCAGACCTTGAGGAGCACCCGGTTGTGGCCCTTGCGCAGCCGCACCGAGACCCTGGCCTGGTCCGGCCGCGGCAGGTTGTAGTCGTCAGACGAGAGGACCTTCTCCCCGTTCACCCACAGCCGGAAGGCGCCGCTGGTGCCCACGGACAGTTCGGCGCGGGTGACCTCCGGCGCCTCGAGGAAGGTCAGGGCATACGCCACCGCGTTGCGGGTGGGCCGCAGGGCGCTCGCGAGGTCCACGTAGCCGTCGCGCGAAGTGGCCTGCAGCGGGCGCCAGGCGCCGTCGGTGAGCGCCGGGTTGGCCTGGGCCTCCGGCCCATGGTCCACGTCGCAGCCGGACTTGCCTTCGTTGTCGAAAGCGCCCGACACCCAGTAGCGGTCGAGGTCCCCCAGAGGTGCGCGCAGGCGTTCGACCTTCGAGAGGCGGCCGCGGGCGGTCTCCACGTCCAGCAGCAGCAGCCGGGCCACGCGCTTGACCTCGGCGTGGGTGCTGCGGCGGTAGAGCAGGTCCGAGTAGGTCTGCGCGAGCAGGTGGAGGTCTGGCAGCTCGTCGCGCAGCGCGTGCAGGTCGAAGAGGTAGGCCGCGGCGCGGGGGCCGCTGGCGTAGGCCCGCGCGGCCTTCGCGTGCGCGAGCGCCTGCGTCACCACCGGATCTTCAATGGAGGCGGTGCCGGAGGCGGAGGGCTGCGCGAAGGCGCCCAGAGGAAGAAGCAGCGCGGCGAGGAGGAGGGGACCGGGCAGCGGGCGCATGCGCCCTCTGGTGTAACACAGGGGCAACGCAGGCTCGCCGCGGGACGGGTGGGTTGTTATGGCTTGGTGGGTGAGCAAGCTGCTCCTGTTGTTCATCATCCTGCCGCTGGTGGAGCTGTACCTGCTCTTGCGGGTCGGGGACGCCATGGGCTTTGGGCCCACCGTGCTGATGGTGCTGGTGACCGGCGCGCTCGGCGCCTTGCTCGCCAGGCGGGAGGGGCTCCGGGTCCTGCGTGAGTGGCAGGCCACCATCGCCCGCGGGCAGCTGCCCGAAGAAGGCCTGCTGGGTGGCGTGCTGGTGCTGGTGGGCGGGGTGCTCCTCATCGCGCCCGGGGTGCTCACCGACGTCACCGGGCTGCTGCTCCTCTTCCCGCCGTCTCGGAGGCTCATCGCCGCGCAGGTGCGAAAGCGGGTGGAGCGGGGGCTGCGGACCGGCAGCGTCCGCATCACCACGGTGGGCGGCGGCGGGCCCGGGTTCTCGCCGTTCGGCGGAGCGTTCGGGGCGCGGGAGGTGAACGCCCCGCCGCGGGAGGCAGCGGAGCCGCGCATCCGCAGCAACACGGACGAGGACGAAATCCAGGACGCGGAGGTGGTGGAGGAGCCCGGGCCGCCGCCGAAGCGGTGAAGGCGCGCAGACCTGAAGGCCCAGGTCACCTGGAGGCGATGGGCCTGGCCGGCGGCCGCCGCTCGCGCTTCAGGGCGCCGGGGGTTTCATCGTCCCTGTCTCTACGAAGCGCTGGTGCCAGGAGAGCGCCTCCGGCAGCAGATGGGGGGTGTGTTGCCCGTAGCTCTCGCGGCGAGCGCGATCGAAGTAGTCCCGCAACAGCGGCCGATAGTCGGGGTGCGCGCAGCGCTCGATGATCCGGGGGGCGCGCTGTTTGGGGGAGAGGCCGCGGAGGTCGGCGAGTCCCTGTTCGGTGACCAGCACCATCACGTCGTGCTCGCTGTGGTCCACATGGCTGACCATGGGGACGATCCCGGAGATGGCGCCCTTCCTGGCGAGGCTGGGGGACATGAAGACCGACAGGTATGCATTGCGGGCGAAGTCTCCCGAGCCGCCGATCCCGTTCATGATCCGGGAGCCGGCGATGTGCGTGGAGTTCACGTTCCCGTAGAGGTCCGCTTCGATCATGCCGTTGGTGGCGATGCAGCCCAGCCGGCGGA
>CAZQVZ010000507.1:0-3885 GCA_964596895.1 uncultured Myxococcaceae bacterium | reverse complement strand
CGTGGAGCTGGCGCAGGTGCCCACGGTGGTGGACCTGCGGGCGAAGCGGCTGGAGTTGACGCGGGCCACGGTGGAGGAGGCGCTCGGGAAGGATCCCATGGAGGGGCTCCGCAGCGTGGTGGAGCAGCTCGCCACCACCACCGACCTGATGGACGTCGCGGTGGCGACCCTGGCCGCGCTGCACGAAGCCTTGAACCCCGGGCGCGACCACGAGGAGGACATCCCCGAGGTGAAGGCGCGGCCCGCCCGTGAGCGCGCCGAGAGCGCCAGCCCCTTCGGTGACCGGCGAGGCCTGCGGGAACGTCCGGGTGCTCGCGGCGGCCGGGACGAACGTCCGGCGCGAGGCGAGCGTCCGCGGCGGGACCGGGACGGGGGCGCAGACGAGGTCCGCGGGACGGGCGGGTTCATCGAATCTGGTGACGGCGGGTTCTCCCGGCCGGCGCGGCGGGGGCCTGAGCGCTCCGGGCCGCCGGGCGCGCGGATCTTCGTGGGCATCGGCAAGAGTGCGGGCTTGCGGCCGGCAGACCTGGTGGGCGCCATCGCCAACGAGGCGGGGCTGGACAGCCAGGAGATTGGCGCCATCCAGATCGCGGACCACTACGCGTTCGTGGAGGTGCCGCCTGCCAAGGTGGGCCAGGTGGTCACGGCCTTGAAGAACGCCACCCTCCGCGGCCGCCGCGTGAAGGTGGACCGGGACCGCCTGGGCGGCGCCGGCGGGAAGCCGCGCAAGTTCGGGCGGGACTGACGCCTGGGCGGGGCCCTCCCCGGAAGGGAAGGGGGCCCAGGCCCGGGCCTGCAGCGAACGACGGGCTACCGGCGCGGCCGCGCCCGTTCAAGCTTCAGCGCCTTGCCGTTGTAGTCCTTTCCAGCGAGCGCCTCGAACGCCCCCACGTCCTCCTCGGGGACAATCACGTAGGCGTACTGGGGGCGCAAGGAGACCCGGACCACGCGGCCGGCCGGCGCGCCCAGCTCCTCGAGCGCCTGCTGCAGGCCACCTTCGTCGAAGCCCTCCTCCCGGCCGAGCCCCACCCACAGCCTGGCCTGGCCGGGTTCATCCGCGGGCTCGGACGCGCGCTTCTCACGGGGCTCGCGGTCATGCCGCTCCGCGCGCGGGCGGGCGCGCTCCAGCTTCAAGGTCCGCTCGCCCCAGGGCTTGCCGGTCATCGCCTCGAAGGCGGGGACGTGCTCGTCCTTCACCACCACGTACGAGTACTGCGGCCGCATCAGCACCCGGATGATCTGGTCCACCGGCGCGCCCGCCTGGGCGAGCACCTCCCGGATGACGTTCTCATCCGCGCCCGCGTCCTGGCCCATGCTCGTCCAGACCCGGACCTCGCCCGGGCCCTCCAGGGGCTCGTCGCGGCGCGGCGGCCGCTCGCGGGGGGCGCGCTCGTCCCTCGGGCGCGCCCTCTCAATCTTCACCGCGCGCCCGTTGTGCTGCCGGCCGCTGGCGGCCTCGAACGCGGCCACGTCCTCTTCGGCCACCAGCGCGTAGGTGAACGTGGGCCGCAGCTCCAGCGCCTGCACCTTGTCACCCGGCGCGCCCAGGCCCGCCAGCGCGTCCCGCAGGTCGCCTTCGCCCAGCCCCTCCGCCTTGCCCAGGCCAATCCAGAGCTTGGCCTGCCCGGCCGCGGGCTCCAGTTCGCCGCGCAGCTTCCGCGGCCGCTCCCGGTCACGGTCACGGGGCCGCTCGTCCCTGTCCCGCTCGCGCGGACGTTCGTCCCTGTCCCGCGCGCTGCGGCCCTCGCGGGGCGGGCGCTCCCGCTCCTTGCGCTCGGCGCGCTCGCGGCGGGGCTTGTCCAGCTCATCCCGGAGCGCGTCGTCCGACTGCTCGCGGACCTGGGCCTTCTCCATCCGGTGGTGGGTGAAGAAGTACTTGATGAGGAAGGCGATGAGGTCATCCGCGTCCGGCCGCGTCTTCAGCTGCGAGGCCAGGCCGAAGAAGCCTTCGTAGACGGAGCTGCCGGAGGCCTCCTTGATCTCCCGCACGTGCCTTTCGGTCCACATCTTCTCGGCTTCTTCAGGGTTGGGCATCTGGCGCCTCTCGAAGTTGATTCCGTACTTCTTCTCCAGCGCGGTGAGCGTCGCGAGCTCCCGGCCGGAGGTGAGGTTGATGGCGGTGCCCTTCTTGCCGATGCGGCCGGTGCGGCCGACGCGGTGGAGGTACACGGCCGGGTCTTCCGGCAGCGAATAGTTGATGACGTACCCGAGATCCGAGATGTCGATGCCGCGGGCCGCGAGGTCGGTGGCGACCATGAACGCGACCTCGCCGCGCTTGATCTTCGCCATCACCCGCTCGCGCTCCTTCTGCGGCAGCTCGCCGTTGAGGAGCTCCGCGTCGAAGCCGTTGTTGTTGAGCACCGCGGTGACCAGGGAGGTGTCCGTCCGCGTGTTGCAGAAGATGATGGCGTTGTCCGGCGCCTCCATCTCCAGCACGTAGATGAGGTTGCGCGGCTTCGGGTACGCGTCCGAAACCTCGTAGCGGACGTGGTGGATGTGGTCCACCGTGTACACGTCGCCGGACATCAGGATGGTCTCGGCGTCCGTGGTGTACCGGGCGATGAGCTTCTGGATGTCGTCGGGGACGGTGGCGCTGAAGAGCAGCACCTGCCGGTCCTTGGGCAAGAAGTCGAGGATCCGGGTCACGTCCTCGTAGAAGCCCTGGTCCAGCATCTCGTCCGCTTCGTCCAGGACCACGTGCGAGCAGGTCCCAAGCTTCAGGTTGCCGCGGCGGATGTGGTCAATCACCCGGCCCGGGGTGCCGACGACGATGGCCGCCCCGTCCTCGAGCGCGTCCTCCTGGTCCCGCATGGAGGCGCCGCCGTAGATGGCCGCCACCTTCACGTCGCGGTGCCTGGCCAGTTCGCTCAGTTCGCCCGCCACCTGCAGCGCCAGTTCGCGCGTGGGGCACAGGACGATGGCCTTCACCGTCCGTTCGCCCGGCGTCAGCCGCTGCAGGATGGGCAGCCCGAAGGCCCCGGTCTTCCCGGTGCCGGTCTTGGACCGGACGATGAGGTCCTTGCCAGCCACGGCGGGGATGAAGGCCTTGGCCTGGACCGGGGTGGGGTGCTGCCAGCCGCGTTCACGGATGGCCTGGCGGAGCTCTTCTGCGAGCGGCAAATCATCAAAGCCGATGTCGGCGACGTACTCGGCGGGGCGCTCATCGGCGGGGCCGCTTTCCGTCGCCTCGGCGGGCGTGTCGGTCTCGTTCATGTTGGCGAAGGGGCATAGCCCCCGGCGCCAGAGAGGGCAACATTCCTCGTGGGCGGAGGGTTTGTCTTTCCCACGCAAGGCTGCCGGCAGTGACCAGTCCGGGCGCAACTGCGGTCGACGGTGGGCGAACCCTGCGTTAGGAATTCCGAATCATGGCGGCCAGGAAGAAGCGGACGACCGCGGCGGGCGGGGCGGCGACGAAGGCGAAGCGGCCGGCCGCACGGAAGCCGCGCGCCGAGGAGATCGTCGACGCGGAGGTGGTGTCCGACCCGGCGGAGGCACAGCCCGGGGACGGGGGGCTTCCCCTGGACGCCGAAGCCGCTGAGCCCGCCCCCGAAGAGCTCGCGGAGGTGGAGGCCGAGGTGGGTGAGGAGCAGGCCGTGGCCGCGCTGGTGCCGGCGAAGGGGGTCCCCCGGGAGATCTCCCGCGCGGATCCGCTCTCCGCGTACATGGCGGAGGTCTCCCGCCACTCCCTGCTCACCCGCGAAGAGGAGCACGCGCTGGCGGTGCGCTACCGCGAGACCGGGGACGTGAAGGCGGCCTACCGGCTGGTGCAGGCAAACCTGAGGTTGGTGGTGAAGCTCGCGCACGAATACCACCGCAACCCGTTGAACCTCCTGGACCTGGTGCAGGAGGGGAACATCGGCCTGATGCAGGCGGTGAAGAAGTACG